>JBDSIO010000225.1:0-24978 GCA_039917895.1 Fibrobacteria bacterium
GCCGGGATCTTATTGGTCCACTTTGGGAATACCATTAAGTAGCTCTCCGTTGCAGGAGTTGAGCGAGATGCGAATCGAATTTGTCCGAAGGCTTCATCAACGGCGGAAAAAGATAAATAAGCGCAAAATGAAATTCAATCGATTCGCTATGGTTGTTGAAGAAAAGTCCTTCCGACATCACGCGGTTAGACTATCATAAAATCCTGCGCGGCCACAAGCCGCAAATCGGGAAATGTCGCGACGCTGGATGGAATTGTCAAAGGGATTTCTAAACGGAGAAGTGACAAGCGCTTAACATACCGGACAGGAATCCCGCGGATGTCGCACCGAGGCTACGTGACCGCCCGTATCTCACCCCATGGAGCGCAATCGCCTTGCATGCATCCGATCGTCAGGTCCCCTAACGGAACCGCGCCGGCTGGAAATTTTGCGCCCAGGCGGTATGGGAATGGGATTCAAACGAAAACGATGGCTTTGTCCCAGGCCATTACAAGCAAAAGGATCGGAAGGTAGGCCAGCGAGGTGAAGAAAACCGCCCGGGCGGCGGACCGATCGCGGCGTCGCGAAAGTGAGACTGCCGCGAGCATGAAATAACACCCGGCGAGCAAGGCCGTCGCCAGATACCACGGGCCCGCCAGCCTGAATACGAATGGGAACAGCGATACCAGGATCAGGATCAGGGTCTGTACGATGATATGGCGGTAGCAAGCCTCTCCAGTGGGGTCGGTGACGCTGAGCATCTTGAATCCGCCCAGGCGATAATCGTCCTGATACATCAGAGCCAGCGCCAGGAAATGCGGCAACTGCCAGAAGAAGAGGATGGCGGCCAGGATCATTCCGCCCAGGCCGATGTTTCCCTGCGCGGCGGTCCAACCCATAAGGGGCGGCAACGCGCCGGGTATCGCCCCCACCAGGGTATTCAGACTCGACCACCTTTTCATGGGCGTGTAAACGGCGGCATAGAGTACCAGGGTCAAGGCGCCAAGCACGGCCGTCAGGAAATTCACCTGGATCCACAGGTAAGCGGTACCGGTGAGGAAGCAGATACCCCCGAAAACCAAGGCCGCGGTTTTGCCGACGCGTTCGGTTGGAATGGGCCGGAGCCGCGTCCGTTCCATCAGCTTGTCGTATTCCTTTTCGATCGCCTGATTGAGGGCGAAGGCGCCGATGGCCAGGATTCCCGTGCCTAGTAGGGTATGCCACAGGAGGACCTGCTGCATTTCAACCTTACTGCCGAGATAGTATCCGACGAAGGTCGTGATCAGGATGTGGAAAACCATCTTGAGCTTCATCAGTTCGAGAAAGGAAGTGACGGGATTAGGCAAACGGGCATCGCTTTTAAGGGCGGAGACTTCAGCTATGGCTTTCATGTCAATGCCACGCCGTCACTTGGGATGGACTGGGGATGAGTTGCCACTGCATTTCCCTTCGTTTCCATCTGATTGGTAACAGGTATCCGGAAGCGGTAGATAGCGAAAAAGAGTAGCAATCCGACGGCGAAAACCAAGGCGCCCACGGAAAGGTGGAAAGTTGTGGGAACCGGAGCTTTTCCGGTCCAAATAGTCATCATCCCCAAGAGGCATTGGACGATCAAAGCGAGAGCGAGAAAACCAGCCAACCCTTTCACTTTAACCGGTAAACCCTTGGATAACATTACGGCCAGGATCAGGGATGCGCCCAACAGCAAGAGCAGACTGGCGCCTACCCGAGTATGCAGAAAGTGCACCGCAATCCCGAAATTCCAGAATGGGGGCATCCACTCGCCGTAGGCCCTGGGAAAAGTCGGGATGGAAAGTCCGGCAAAACTGTGGCGCATCACCGCGCCCACCAGGATTTGCAGGAATACCGCGAGGCAGAAAGCCAGGGACAATGCCTGTTCGCGGTTGGACAAACGCAGGGGTGCGGGTTTCGCTCGCATCCAGGCGCGAGAGGTGGCGAATGCCATTAATAAGGTTAATCCGAAAAAAAGTTCGGCCGTGCAGGCATGCGCGGTGGAAACCGGCATCGGCAACTTATACCGGACCGTAATCCCGCCCAGAACGCCTTGGACAATGACGAGCACCAGGGCTAACGAACCCGTCCACTTAAGCCACTTTCGTTTTTCCAAAAACCAGAGGCCCAGACAGTTACCAATGGTAAGCAAACCTACCAGGGAAGCAAAAAGGCGATGGCCATGCTCATAGAAAATCCCGCCCTTCATCATGGATGGCGGGAAAAGGAACATGTTTTGGCCGAAGGTCGTGGGCCAATCTGGCACGGACAAACCGCTGTTGGTACTGGTTACCATGCCCCCGGCGAACAAGAGCAGGTAGGTGCAAACGGAAAGCAAAATACCGTAGAAATGGAGGCTGGGCCGGTATGGCGCCGGATGAGGCGTCAAGAGCGGTGCAGCGAGCGGGGAACTCATGTTTGCGTCGGATTCATGATCGGACGGGAAACATATCAAATGCGGTGGGCCATGGCTATGACCAAACGCCCTCATTAGTCCTTGGCGTGCCTAGGTATACGCTTTTAAAACGGCAAAAATCAACACCCCGGTTATGGAAACGTAAAGCCAGATCGGGAAGGTGATTTTGGCCCATTTGCGATGGGTGTCGAAACGGGAAGTTACAGCGAAGAAAAAAGTCGCCAGGACCATGGGCAGGGCGGCTATGGACAGGACGATATGGGAGATGAGGATAGTGAAGTAGACCGGACGGATCATTCCGGTTCCGGTAAAATGGCTATCGCCATGCACAGTGTGATAAACGATGTAGCAGACCAGGAAAACCGCCGAGACGATGAAAGCGGTCTTTTGGCAGAAGGCATGCAGGGCGCGGTTGCCTGATCGGATGGCGAACCAGCCGCGCAGAAGGAACGCGGTGGTGGTGGCATTCAGGCCCGCATTGACCGCGGGCAGGAAGGAGAGAGAAGCGGACTCTCCCCCGCCTTGACGCGCATATAACAGCCAAAACAGAAAAGCCACGGCGGCCGCGCTCACGATGAGGTTCAAGGTCATGAAGATTCGACTGCTCATTTTTTGATCGATCCTATTGCGTTTTCAGGATGGTGAAATAGTGGGTTCGGGTAAACGGGTTGCCGGTTTGGGGAGTGACGGGTTGCCTGGACGGCCGATTCGCGGACCGTGGGCTACCAGGGGTTACCAAGGGCGACCGGCGGGCAGGGATTGGGGTTGATAGGCTCGGACCCGGCCCAAGTACTCGCCGGTGGTGCGTTCCAGGCGCACTCCCCCCTGCTGCAGGCATGCGAGGCCGCCCGCGATGTTCGCGAATGCGATCGCGCGGCTAAGCCGCAGTGGACAGGCTTCCAACAGCTCCCGCTCCACGTGGGGTTCACCCTTGGGGTAGAAATCATCGGCTAGCAATTGGAGGATCAAATCGGCCGCCAAACCGCCCAGGAAATTGTCGCCGGCGCCCGAGGTATCGCCCGGGTTACCCTGGCGATCGCGGATGGAAGCCGCCAGCGCCGGAGCCTGTGGCGCATAGCCCCGGCATTCCCCGAAAATGCCGCCCAGGGAGCGGTAATACACCGGATCGGCGCCGCGGGTGGCGATCACGGAAGTCAGTCCGCGGTCCAGCAGCGCATCCACGCAGGCTTCCAGGCTGGCGGGTCCCGAACCCGCGAGACCGCGGATTTCCGTGGCATCGGCCACCAGCAAATCGATGTACGGAAAGGCGCCCTCGTCTCCATCCCCCTCCCCCATCGGCCAGGGCTTTCCGGGGGCCGCTTGCTCCGCGTCGTAGTCATGGACGGTTCCCACCACGGTGATGGCTCCGCGGCGGCGGCTCTTTTGCAGCAGCGCTGGCAGCGAACGGTGCAGGGCCGGGACCATGGCGGTTCCCGCGTACAGGTTGATGGCGGCCTGAAAGAAGCTCTCGCCTTGGAACGCATCCTCGATGGGGAAATCGTCGCCGGACCGGTGGATGAAGAACCGGTCGCCGCGTCCGCCGTCCGCGCGCGGATCGGTGAAGACGTGGGCCGATGCGGTTCGGCCGGGCCTGAGGCGGAAACACGTCATATCCAATGGAGTCTGCGCCAACAGATGGCGGAGCCGCGCCGCGTTCCCGTCGTCGCCGGAGATGCCGTAATACGTGACCGGCGTTCGCGAAGGGCGCAGCAGTTGGGCCGCGGCCGCCAAAGCGGCGGCGGCCGAACCGCCGGCGTTGAAAAGCGGAGCCGGGGCAGCGGATCCGATCAGATGCGCGAGGATTTCCTCCCAGGTCCCGCCGGTCGGTACACCCTCCGCACGGCGCGCGGAGGAAAAGCTGAGCAATGCATCGTGGAAAACGACTTTGCCCATCTCAATACCGCCGTCCCCAGGGATGCGGGAATGGTAAGGCAGGATGCCGGGCGCGTGGAAATCGAAGTCGATGCCCGCATGGATGAAATCGGCCATGCCGCAGCCGGCCCCGTGGACCCGGAAGGCGTGGCTAGCCATGTTTCGGCACGGACCCTTCCGTATACCGGAACATGGCCTCGATGCAGGCCAGCGCGCGCAGGCGGACGGATTCCTCGATGACGACGCGGTCTTCGGGAAGGGGCTTGATCAGGACGCGGAGGATGTCGTCCAGCGAGTTCGACTTCATGTACTTGCACATGGTGCATGCGCCCACGAAGTTCTTGGCCGGATGTTCGGTCTGCAGGCGCGAGACCAGTCCGCATTCCGTCAGCACCAGGAAATCCTTCTCCTTGGACTGGGCCACATGCTTGATCATCTGCGAGGTGCTGCCCACGTAGTCCGAGGCGCGCACCACCTCGGGGCTGCATTCCGGATGGGTCACGACCTCGAGCTTCGGGAACTTGACGCGCATGAAGCGGATCATCTCCGGATCGTACTGCTCATGGACGTAGCAGGTGCCCTCGTAGAGGCGGATGTCCTTCTTCACGCCTCGGCGCGCCATCTCATCCTGGATGTTCCGTCCCATCAGCTTGTCCGGCAGGAAATAGATCTTGTCGTTCGGAATCGCCTCGACGATGTCGTAGACGTTGGACGAGGTCACGCAAACGTCGCAATCGGCCTTCACGTCCGCGGTGGTATTGATGTAACACACGTAAGTGTAATCCGGAAATTCCCGCCTAAGCGCGCGCACGTTGTCGCCGGTCACGGCGTCGGCCAAAGTGCAGCCCGCGTCCCGCCCCGGTATCAGTACTTCCTTGTCCGGGTTCAGGATTTTGGCGGTCTCGCCCATGAAGCGCACCGCGGCGAAGACGATGGTATCGGCCGTGGTGCCCATCGCATCCTTGCTCAGCCCGTAGGAGTCGCCGGTGAAGTCCGCCACTCCGTACACGATTTCCGGGGCCACGTAGGAATGGGCCAGGATCACGGCATTGCGGGTCTTCTTGATTTCATTGATGAGGTTGATGGTCGGGACCAAGGAGGCGCATTTCTCCAGGGTATAGGCGCAGGCAGCGCCGTTGACTTTTACGTTCTGGAGTTTGGCATGCAGCTCTTCGGGCGTCATCATAACTGGGTCCCCGGGCTCGCGGAAGGCTTCCCGCGCGGCCATGCTTCCTAAGTAGGAAAATTCAGGGGGTGAGGAAAGAGAGCGGCAGGGTAACCATGGCGCCCACGCTCATTTCGCCATCGGGATCGACTCCGCCGCAAACCCGGGCCTTCCAATCGGGCTCCGATTCGTGTTCCTGATACGCGCCTTCGCGCGTGAACCAGAAATAAGAACCCGCCGCCAACAGCGCGGTGATGCCAGCAGCTCCCATGGCATTGGTCAGCGAGGCGCGGTCGGCGGCGGAAAAACCCGAATTCGACTTGCGGGTGGAAAGATGGATGGCATAGAAGGCCCCGCCGACGGCCAGGGACCCAAGGGAAAAAAGCGCCAATGGCTCATGCTCGTCGCGATCGGAAACGGATGGTCCCGTGGTCGGGGAGCTGACGCGGTGGGCGGACGAGTGCACAATGGCCGAGGATTCCGCTTCCCGGTCCTCCGCCTTGTTGGAGCCACGCTTCGCGGCCGGAACCGGTTCGGGGCCGCACCAGGCGGTACCCAGGAAGAGCAGGACGGAGGCGGATAAGCATAGAACGGATCGGGGAAGCATCAGAGCAAAATTACCATAACCCGCCACCCCGTCAAGTCACGGTTGTGTCACGGATCCCCCAACATCGTAAAGTCCACAAGGAGCCCGAGGCGGGCCCAAGGTTCGCGCAAGGTTCGCGCGGAAATCCCGCTGGTTCCGACCCTTTTAACGCTCCAGCGGAAGGTCCGCCGGATTGGATCCCGGCCATCAGTTCGACGGGTTGGGAAGCCGGATGCGTTCGACATCCCCACCCGGCGCAAAAACCGAAAGAATGCGCGCCGGCGCGGCGGGAAACGCGCTCCACGGCAGAATCGACTCGCCCCACAGGCTGCCCTGGGCCAACCTGCGGCCGCGGATATCGGCAAGCTCCCACCGCGAACCGGACGGCATTCCCGTCAAGCGAACCCCTTCGGGGACCAGTAACATGCGGGTTTCCCCCGCGAAGATCCGCCTGACGGCCGCGACGATGCGGGCGCGAATGTAGTCCGCGGAGCCCAGCATCAGCGCCTTCGCCGTGCTATCGAAGCGTGTCGCGTTCAGGCAATTTGCGTCCTCATAGGTCAGCGCCATGACCTTTTCCCTGTGCTGCAGCCACCAGAAACCTTCCGGATACCGGGCCGCGGTCCCAGTCCCCCAGGTCTGCTGGTAGTCGAAGTTTTTAATGCCATCCGGGAAATGGGATTGGACCTGGCCGATGAATTGCTTTTCCAGAACCTCGTAGGCCGGGGAAGTTCCCACGGCGAGATGGAAGACGAAGAAGCGCGAGCAGCTGTATTGATCCGAATGCAGGTTGAGCGCAACGTCGATGGGGGTTGGACCGGCCATATAGGCCTCGAAGGTCCGCTTCAGCACCGTCACCTCCGGTTCCAGAACTTGCTGATCCCAATTGCTCTCCAAATCGACCAGATGCGAGTTCTGGCGGGAATGTCCTTCCTCCACCCCGTCGGGATTGTACATGGGGACGAAGTTGAAGATGAATTCCTTCCGCAGGTCGGCGGATTGGGCGCCGGAGTCGAGGAGGAAACGGATGGCCTCCCTAGCCACGTAATTCGCCTGGACTTCAGCGGGATGGGTGCGCGCGTGTATGAATACCCGGTGCTTGCGGGTTCCCGGTTCGCCGGGGCGTCCAAGACTGTCTTCCGGGCCGGTGACAGTGATCATCCAGATCGCGCGGCCCTTGACCGAGGCGCCGACGGAATCGACCCTGACCAGCGGGTTTTTCCGCCATTCCCCCAGGTCGCTGAGCAGCGAATCGTAGCCGTAGCCCCAGCCATTGCTGCTGTCCGGCACGGCCGCGGCGCGTGCCACTCCCAGGCTCAGTCCAAGACCCAGACCCATAATCAGCGATAACCCGAATGCCTTCATTATGTTATTTCCCATTTCCCATTTTCCCATACCCGTCGGAAGATACTTTCGCGGATTCAGCATAGCTATATTATCCCGCACCTGGTTTCTTGTAATAAGGCATTTAAATTTTCCTGCGTCTCCGAAAGGCCCAGTTGCAACAGTCCTCCGCCATTGGAATCGGCAAACGCAGCATCCCTTCCACTGGCGAAGCCATTCCGGAATTGGGAATGGGAACCTGGAAATCCTTCGACGTTCCGGCCGGGCCGGCACGTAAGCGCCTGGCGGAAAACTTGCGGCTGTTCGCCGCTGCGGGCGGCACCGTGATCGACACCTCACCCATGTACGGACTTGCCGAGGCGGCCTTGGGCGATCTGCTTCCAGAAACCGGACCGGCTTTGCGCCCCTTCCTCGCGACCAAGGTCTGGACGGAAGGCCGGGAGAACGGCATCCGGCAAATGGAAACCTCCTTGGGGTTGATGGGGGTATCCCACGTCGATCTGATCCAGATCCACAATCTGGTGGATTGGGAAAGCCATGCCCCCGTGCTACGCGAGTGGAAAACCGCGGGCCGCATCCGTTATTGGGGGCTGACGCATTACCTCGACTCCGCCTTTTTGGAACTGGAACGCGTGGCCGCGGCAGCCAAACCCGACTTTCTGCAATTCAACTATTCCCTCGGCGACGATGCGGCGGAACGGCGCCTGCTCCCGTTCTGCGCCGCGAACGGAATCGCGGTATTGATCAACCGGCCTTTCGGTGAAGGCAGGCTGTTTCAACGGGTGCGGGGGAAGCCCCTGCCCGACTGGGCTGCCGCGGCAGGTTGCGAGTCGTGGAGCGCCCTGTTCCTGAAATTCGTCCTTTCCCACCCTGCGGTGACCTGCGCGATTCCTGCCACCGGGGATCCGGCCCACCTTGCGGAAAACCTCCGCTTTGCCTCCGGCGGCCTACCCGGTCGGGAACAAAGATCGGAATGGGCGCGTCTGATGGAGAGCATTTGAATTCGAGTTTATGTTCGAGTAAAACCCTTTGAATACGGAGAAAGCATGCAGATACGGATTTTGACGGCGCTGGCGGCGGCGATCGGGCTGGGAATGATTGGATGCGGGACCGATGACGAGCCGAAAAAAAACTCCCTGGATTTCGGTTCCAACAGCTCGGCCCTGGTAGTCGGACAAACCAGCGCCTTGTGGACCGCTTCCAAGACCACCATAGACGCGAACGGGAAGACCAACAAAACCGATCCCTATGCTTCCTTCCACCTGGTCAGCTCGGATACGACCGTGGCCGCGGTCAGACTGGAGCGGCAATTGGAGGGGAAGAAACCCGGTGAGTCCAAAATCACGGGTTACGACAACAAAAGCAGTCTGGTGACGCAAGAGGCCATCACCGTAACGGTGACCGCCGCGCCTTGAAAGCGGCTTAACTGCGCGTTAACATCGGATAGATTGCGACCTGGCTTCGCCCTGCTGCCACGACCTCATAGCGCAGTCGCTAAGCCTCTGAACGATGCCTGGGTTTCGGCTCAGGCTCTGCAACCGATCCGTGTGCGAAAACGTCGGCGTAGGAGATGTTGGTCCCGGCCGAGAACACCCGGCGCAGAACGGCTTCGGTGCCTGGGCTTTCGAAATCACCGGGATGGATAGCCACCTTGATGAGAGGCAATGCCGTCAGCAGCCTGAGCCACCAGCCCCCGCCGTACAAGCGTGGATTCCCTTGGGGAGCGGAAAGATCCCAGGCCAGCGCCGGTACGAAGCGAGAAGCTCCGTCCGACAGGCGACGGAGATGGAAACGGGTTTCCCACAGCCCCAGGCCCGCTTCGCGCAAGCGCCGCGCGGGCGGAGAGCCGTGCCAGGTGGGCGCTACGAAACCGGTGCGGGCAAGACCGGCGCGTTCCCAGGCCTCAAGGCCCAGATCCAGGAGACGCCCCGCCGCGCTTTCCGAAAGTCCGCAGAACTCGGCCTCCTGCGCCACCAGTTTGCGGTTTATGAACCGGCCCCAGGCGCTGCGGATACGCTCCACGCTGCCGTCGGCGCCAGGAACGACTTCGATCATCTTGTGGTAATACCCGTGCAGGAACAGCTCAGTGCCGCGCGTGTTTTCGAGCCGGAGCCACGTAAGGAATTCCGGATCCGACTCCATGGCCTGGCGGCCGTGGTACGCGGGAACCACCAGCAAAGCGATGCGCGCCGCGCCCAAGGATCGCAAACGCTCCAGATATCCGGACACCAGGACCCGGTTCCCGGGCCAAACATCATGGATGGAGAGCAAGAAGCGCATACCGTCCCTGGTCATGCCGGGGTTGGAAATTTATCTTTCTAAGGTGTTAAAGCTATTAGTTTTCGATTTGGATGGCACCCTGGCCGATACCCGCAAGGATCTGGCCCGGTCCGTGAACCATGCTTTGGGCTCGATGGGATTTAACCCCCTGTCACTGGAAACCGTTGTCGATTTCGTCGGCGATGGCGCGCGCAACCTGCTGCTACGCAGCCTGGCAGCGGGGGGCGCAGCGGGCAAAGACGAGACCGCCGCAGTCGATATCGACGCGGCGGTGGCGGCTTTCCTTGATCATTACCGGAGCCATTGCCTGGGCGAAACAGCCGCCTATCCGGGCGTGCAGGATTCCCTGGAGAAACTTCCGGGTTACCGCAAGGCCGTACTGACCAATAAGCCGGAAGCGCCGGCCCGGACCATCCTCACCGGGCTTGGCCTTGTTTCCCATTTCAGCCGGATACTCGGCGGTGACAATCCCTACGGTCAAAAGCCCGATCCGGCGGCCCTGCGCCAGATCATGCGCGCGGAAGGCGTCTTGCCCGAAGAGACCCTGCTGATCGGCGACGGAATCCAGGATCTCCATGCCGCGCGCCGCGCCAGTTGCCGCTTCCTGGCCTTCCTGGGCGGCATGGGATCGGTATCCGCCATGCTGGCCGAAACCCCCGAAGCCACCTTTAAGGACATGCGCTATTTGCCCGAGGCCGTCGCGGCCCTCGCGGCTTCCGAACCGGCTATCGAAGGGCGCAAATGAGCGGCAAGTATTTCCTGGCCACTTTCGGGTGCCAGATGAACGTCTATGATTCGAACCTGATCGGCGGCATGCTCGAGAAAAAGGGCATGCATGCCACCGGGGAAGCCGGCGAGGCCGATGTCCTGATCGTGAACACCTGTTCCATCCGGGGCGGGGCGGAAGATAGGGCCTACGCCCGCATTGCCGCCATGCGGCATTACAAACGCAGAAATCCCGACGTGCGCATCGCCGTGATTGGGTGCATGGCCCAGAACCACGGGCAAAAGATCCCGGTGGAACTGGATCACGTCGATTACGTGGTGGGTCCCGATAATTACCGCGAGTTGGAGGATCTGATCTTCCAGGAACGGGCAGGCAAACCCAAGGTGCTCACCGAGCAAAACGCTTTCGAGAACTATGACGGCATCATGGCCAAGCTCGACTCCGCCGTGACCTGCCACATCACCATCATGCGAGGCTGCAACAAGCGATGCACCTATTGCATCGTCCCTACCGTACGCGGGGTGGAACGCAGCCGCGAAGCCTCCTCCATCGTGGAAGAGGTGGAACGCGCGGTCTCCGAAGGCGTGAAAGAGGTGTGCCTGCTTGGCCAGACCGTCAATTCCTACCGCACGGACGGGGATGATTTCGCCTCCTTGCTGCGCAAGCTTGACCGCGTCTCCGGCCTCAAGCGCATCCGCTTCACTTCCCCGCATCCACGGCATTTCGACAGCCACGCCATCCGCGCCATGGCGGAATCGGAGAAAGTCTGCAACCACGTGCACATCCCGGTGCAGTCCGGTTCCAACGCCATGCTCAAGAAGATGCGGCGGCAATACACGCGCGAGCGCTTCCTCGAGATCGTGCGCGAACTGCGGGAAAACATCCCGAACGTGGGACTGACGACCGACATCATCACGGGTTTCGTGGGCGAGACGGAAGCGGATTATCTGGAGACCCTGTCCCTGGTGGAAGAGGTCGGCTTCGATAGCGCTTACATGTTCCAGTATTCCCCTCGCGAAGGCACCCCTGCTTTCATGGAAGGCGAAACCCTGACCGCGGCCGAGAAGCAGGAACGCCACGAACGCCTGGTGCAATTGCAGATGGGCATCAGCGAACGCAATCTCGACGTCATGGCGGGCCGGGTGGAGGAAATCCTTATCGAAGATCGCTCCTCCCGAGACGCCAACGAATGGATCGGCAAGACCGGCTGCTGCAAAAAGGTGATCGTGCCGCATGCGCCGGGACTGGCGAAGGGTTCCCTCGTCCCGGCCCGCATCCTTTCACGCAGCGGCCTGATTCTGCGCGGGGAAACCACGGGATCCGCGACGGTGGCAACCGAAGTGTCCGGGATGATGAAAATGGCAAAGGAAAGATGACCATGAAATACCTCAAACGCTTCCTAGCGCTCGCCTTCATCATCCTTCTGGGAGTCTTCTGCTTCCGCAACCAGACCTATCTTGGCCAACGGGTGGATCTTGTCTTCCTCAGCCAACCGGTTTCCCTGGTGCTGGGTTTCTGGCTGGTACTGGCCTTTCTGCTCGGTCTCGGGGTCTACATGGTCGTGGATATGCCGCGCGACATCGCGCTCAAGCGCGATCTGCGCCGCAAAACCCAGGAACTGGATCGCCTGCGATTTGAAGTGAACCGCAACCCGAGCGCGGCGGTGAACATGCCGCCTCCCGTCGCTTCCAATCCGGAGTTGGAGAAACGTCTAGGCCTGTGAACCCTTCCAAGCTCCATCTCTCCGCAGCGGCCATCATCACCGGTTTTTTCTTCGCGTTCCCGCTCGTACTTCCCACCTTGGCTTCGCTTGCGGAGCATGCGGAACCATTGCGGTTGGACACCGGCTTGCCGGCACGCGAGGAAATCCTCTCCCTGGCGCGCAAAGGCCTGCTGGATTCCGCTTTCTCGGCAGCCAAAAAAGCCCTGGCCGCCGCGCCCGAAAACCCTTTCCTGCTTCTGATGATGGGGAAGCTCAGTCCTGACGGCAAAGAGTCAGCCGGGTATTTCCGCAAAGCGATCAAAGCGGGCGGGGTCGGCGCCGAAGCAGAGGAAAGCCGCTTCCGCCTGGGGCAATTCAATTACGCCGCCGGCAAATATTACCTGGCTATCCCCTGCTTCCGCGACTACCTGGAACTGTTCCCGAACGGGGATTGGAAGGCGCCGGCGGCCTATTGGATGGGCAATGCGTGCCTCTCGTTGGCCCAGGGAAGTCCCGATAAATCCGCTTACTTCGATTCCGGCGCGGTGTGGTTCCAGAAGCTGCTGGAGCATACCAATGCCGACGACTACTACTACCCCTTGGCGTTGGAAGGCCTGGCAAAAGCCAAAGCGGCCCAAGGCGACCGGAACGGGGCCCTGGAGGCGGCACGCTCCGCCCTCGAAAAGGCGCCGCAGGAAGAGCAAAGCCCCTTGTTGCTGCTTGCCGCGCAACTGAACCACGGCATGGATAGGCAGGAAGAGAAACGCCTGATGGCAAGGCTGGTTTCGGGCTACCCGCAATCGCCGGAAACCCGTTATTTGCGCAAGCTGAATGCCGGCGCGGATACCTCTCGCTGGAAATCGGGATCGGGCCTGCCCCGCCCCGCGCCGGCGCCAGTCCAGGTCACCCCGAAAGAGCTGCGATCGGCCGAAAGCATCAAGCGCGCCGGTGAAGCTTCCACGTTACCCTTGCTTCCACCCCCGTCGCCTTCCGCCGTTCCAGGGCCAAATAAAGCCCTTCCCGCGGCCGCAATGGGTTCGGCTCCCGCTTCAGCCTTATCGATCCCATCGATCCCATCGGTCCCATCGGCCTCATCGGCCTCAAAAGGCTACACGCTACAAGTGGGGGCTTTCTCCCAGTCGGCGAACGCGCAAGCCATGATGGCCAATTTGGTCAAGGCCGGTCTGACGCCTGAACTGGCGGAATCGATGCGGAGCGGAAAAAAAATCTACCAAGTTCGCGTCGGCCGTTTCGCAACCCCCGAAGAGGCCTCTGTGTACGCCACGACCACCCTGAAGCCACTTCGCTTCCTATCTCAGCCTGTCCCTGTAAATCCCTAATCCGAGCCGGAAGCCTACCCACCATTACTGGCGGATGGCGCCCCTTCCTTCGACCCGCTTTTGCCGCGCCGTGAACGGCGTCGGGAACGATGCCGCGGGACTTCGCTTCCTTGTCCGGACGAATCCTTGGCGGGTTGTCGCGCCGGAACTGCGGGCTTGGCGGGTAGTAACGGGGCTTTGATCGCGATGGCGGAATCCCCTTTTTTCACACCTCCCGCGGGCCCGTTGGTCTCGACCACTCCTTTGGACCCGGCCTGTCTCCTGGATGCATCCGATCCCTTTGGGCCGGTGACCGGTTTGGCGCGGCGGTGCCTGGACGTACCACGCTTTCCTTCCTCGGACGCGTGAGGCTCGGAAGCTTGACGAACCCCGGTAAGGGGTGCGCGCGCGCGCGATGGCTGGGATTTACCCCGGCTCCGGGCTGCGGCAGTGCCAGATCGGGCCGAAAGCGGAGAGGCCGGTTCCCCTTGAACCGGTGCGCGCGGCGGGGTATCCGGAATCGGTTCCCCATGGTCGGACGGTTCAAAATCCGCCACTGGGGCTTCCGGTTCGTGCGAAGGGATTTCGTTGTGACCGCGAATCAATTCCTGCGGAAAGTCTTGCGCGACGTCGGCGACCGGCGAAGTCAGGGGATGCTGAGCCAAAGTCCGGCGACCGCGCCCATCCCTTCGGCCGTCCCCGCGACCTTCCACACGGTTTTCCCCACGACCTTCGTCGCGCCGCCCATCTTCACGGCGCCGTTCGCCACGCCCGCGCTCCGCCGGTGCTGGCTGATCCCGGCTCCGTGCTTCCTCGCCCCCTGGCCCATGGGCAGCTATCGAGGCCTCGCCCGCGACCGACGGTAAGGCGGTGACGCGCAAGGAGCAGCCGAAGCGTTTCTCCATGCTGAATACATGTTCGCGGAATTCATTCATAAGCTTGTTGGCCACGGGATAAGGGACGGAAACCATCAGGCTCTGCCCCGCCTTCTTGCCGTGCAGGCGCTCTTCCATCTTGCGCAGGGTCGCCAGGGCTCCGGCCGCCGGAGACGGATGCCAACCGCGGCCCTGGCAGGGCTCGCATGCCTGGCGCGAAAAATTCGGTCCCGCCTTGCGCAGGCGCTGCCGGCTGATCTGCATGATGCCGAGGGGGCTGATGTCGTAGACCTTCACCTTGGCCTTGTCGCCGGCCAGTGCGCGCCGCATCACCTCTTCGATCTGGCGGCGGTGCTTCTCCTCTTCCATGTCGATGAAATCGACGATGATGATGCCGCCCAGGTCGCGGAGGCGCAATTGCCTGGCGATCTCGCCGGCCGCCTCCTTGTTCACGGCGAACACGGTCTCTTCCAGTCCGTTCCCGCGTTGCTGGCGGCTCTTTTCACTATTCCCACCCTTGCCTTCGCCGCGTTTGCGGCCGTCTTCACCGCGCCCGCCGGCCTTGGCGGAATTCACGTCGATGGCCACCAGGGCCTCGGCCTGATCGAAGACGATGTTGGCCCCGGAAGGGAGGGAGACCTTGCGGGAATTCAGTCGCTCCACGTCCGCTTCCAATCCCAGCTTCTGGAACATCAGCGGGCCGTCCTGCGACAAGGAGACCTTGGCCGCCGACTTGGGTTCGTAGAGGTAGAAGAACTGGCGGCATTGGTCGAGTACATCCTCCTGGTTGACCCAGATGCGCTCCACGTCGGGAGCATAGTATTCGCGCAGGTAGCGCAGGGCCGGCGGCACTTCGCGGAACAGCAGTCCGGGCTCCTTCCCTTTCGAGAATTTGTCCGTAATCTCCCTGTACGACTCGGTGAGCCGATCCAGATCCTTCTGCAGTTCGCCGATCCCCTTGTTCATGGCCGCGGTCCTGAGAATGACCGATCCGCCGTCGGGAATCTGCAGTTCGGCCAGGATCTTCTTAAGCGCGGCTCGTTCCTCGTCGGTGATGCGGGCGGAAATGCCGCCCTCGCTATCGCGCTCCGGGATGAAGACCAGGTACCGGCCCGAGAGGGCCAATTTGGTGGTAAGCGCCGCGCCCTTGTCGCCGACTTCATCCTTTACGACCTGCACCAGAACGGTGTCGCCGATTTTGGGAGCGCTTCCGGTACCGACGTCGCGCAGAGGGAGAAATCCGTCCCGGCCGCCCCCGAATCGGACGAAAGCGGCCTGGATGGGAGCGTCCACCTTTTTTACCACGCCACGGTAGATGTTTCCCTTGGCGCGGCCCTGGTCGGGCGACTCCTCATAGTAATCGAGAAGCGATGCTCCCTCGGCGATTGCGGTTCGGACCAAACCGAAATAAGAATCGATCAGGATTTGCTTCGACATGCGGGTACGCCTTTCAAGTAGTATGGCTCATCGCTCAGGAGTTGCCGGGCAACTCCACGCTCTTCGCTATTATGGTTATGTATGGCTCATCGCTCAGGAGTTGCCGGGCAACTCCACGCTCTTCGCTACTTTGGTTGTATGGATCATCGCTTTTAGGGGGCAATCAGTTCGTCGAGTCCGCTCGTCTTCCGTCCACTATCCCCGATTTTGCCCTTTTAAGTTATATTTCTCTCGCCCTTCAACGGGGCTGGATCCATCGCCGGGGTGGTGAAATTGGTAGACGCGTCGGACTCAAAATCCGATAGGGGCAACTCTGTGGGGGTTCAATTCCCCCCCCCGGCACCATCTTGGGGCATCAGTGCGTTTTCCGGGGCAATTTCCGGGAAAAGGCCTTATTTTAAACCAGCACCTTAAAAAACGGGAACACGTTCATATGCCGTTGATCAAAAAACTTCTGGTCCTGTGCCTCTTTCTCAATCTTACCGCACTGAAAGTTTTCGCGGATGAATGGGATAACACCACCGCTGAAGACATGGGAATCAGCCAGGAAGAGTTCCAGAAGGTGAAGGAAAGCGGTATGTCCAAATCCAAATTCCTGAAGCTGCTGGAAGTGGGCATTTCCCCCAATGAATACTTCTCCGAACCCTGGAAAAAGCTGGGCGTTACCGAAGATCATTGGCTCAACGAAAAGAAGGCCGGCATGGCCGATGACGATATCGACCGCAGTTACCGCAAGCAGGATGCCAACAACCTCACCCCGTTCATATCTTTCATCCTGCCCGGTTATTACCAATACAAGACCAAACGGCCCTTTTTGGGCCTGGGTCTGTCCACCATCGCCGTCGCCGGAATCGCCCTGACTTTCCTGCACACCAATTCGGAAACCAAAAGCATTTATCCCGTCTACCCCATTATGTCCGTCCTGTCCATGGTCTATAGCGCCGGCGACGCCTATATCGGCACCCGCTTCGTGGACAACCAGGAAGCCGGCCGTTTTAGCTGGAATCTGGGATGGAACCCCGAGGGTGGGGCATCCGCCCTGCTTTCCCTCGGTTTTTAGTAAATTAGGGGTAATGCTAAGGGAAGTCCTCAAATCCAAGATCCATCGTGCCACCATCACGGATGCGAACCTGAACTACAACGGGTCGATAACCATCGACCCGGTCCTCCTCAAATTGGCGGACATCCGAGAGTTCGAAAAAGTCCACATCGTCAATGTCAATAATGGCCAACGCTTCGAAACGTACGCCATCCTCGGCAAGCCCGAGTCGGGCGAAATCTGCGTCAATGGCGCGGCCGCGCGCCTCGTCCACGTCGGCGATGTCATCATCATCATGACCTTCGCCCATATGGATGGCAAGGAACTGGCCGTCCATAACCCCAAGATCGTCAAGGTGGACGGGAAAAACCTACCCGCTAATTGATCGCCAGTTTATATTATAATGAAGCCAGGCGGGCCGAGAATCCAATGCCGAATACAGCGAAATCGATGAAAAGAGCGGGTTTCAACCTCCAGTTGCTGATGGCAATCGCACTTTCCGCGACCGCGCTGAATGCCGGAGAACCCTTGGTTTCCAATTCCGCGTTCGGGGTTTCGGAACAGGGCGGGACGCAATCCGTTCTGACGCAGCCCCAAAGCGAACCACAGGAATTCGACCGCGGCAATTTGATGGCGCCGGAATATCGGGAAAGCAGCGTTTCGGGATTCTCCCTGGCCAATCCCAACCGTTTTTCCATGCGGCAATCCTACTCGGTCAACTTCGCTTCCGGTTCCTTCGGCAGCCAATCGGCAGGACTCTATCTTAATACCTTGAGCTACAAGCTCGCCGATCCGCTCACCCTGAGCGCGGACGTGGGTTTCTACTCGCCCCTTTATTCGAGCACCGGTTCCTTCTCCAAGGCCGGATTCCAGGATCCGCGCATGGGCTCATCCCTGGTACTCCCTCGGATCGGCCTGGAATACAAGCCGAGCAAGAACACCACCTTGTCCCTCCAACTTTTGAACGGCCAGGATGCGTACAAGGCCTATGGATCCTCCATGGACCCGTTCGCAAGCTCCTGGTTCCGTTAAGCGTCTATTGATCCGCACCGAAACATCCCTCCCGCATCCCTTTCCCGACCCCTGAATGCATACCGGAATTCCGAAGCGCGGCAAGCGCCATACAGCCTTGATTTTCTCCGACCTGGCTTACCTGGCCGGCCTTGCGGCCTTTTCGTTCCTGGCCGCATGCGTCAAAGAAGAAAAGGTGGAGGCGTTCATCCCGAACACGGGGCAGATCCAGATCCTGAACGGCTGCGGCAAGCCCGGGGCCGCGGAATCGTTCCGGAACTATCTGACCGATCGCGGATTCGACATCATCGAGTTCGGCAATGCGGGGAGCTGGAACTACGCGCATACCCTGGTGGTGGCGCGCACGGCCAACGAACCGGTGGCCCGCGACCTGGCGAAGGTTTTGAACACGGACAATCTGGTCCACCTTTTCGATCCCCTGGCGCTGGTAGACGCCACGGTATTCATCGGAAAGGACTACGAGGAGTTGATCAAGAGATGGCAAAAAGCAAAGCAGTAGTTGAAGCGCAGGCGCTCGCGGAAAAAGCGGCCGGGATCCTCTTCTCCAAGAAGGTCGAGGACGCCGTGCTGCTCGATCTCCGCGGGCTCAGCTCCCTCACGGACTTCTACCTCATCTGCACGTGCCAGAACGAGACGCAAATGCGCGGCGTGCTGCACCATGTCTACCGCATGCTCAGCAAGGAGGGCGTAAAGGCGCTCCGCTCGGAGTATCACAGCGGCGTACGCTGGGCCGTGCTCGACTATGGGGATCTCATCATCCATCTTTTCGAAAAGGACACCAGGAGCTATTATTCCCTGGAACGCCTCTGGGCGGATGCCAAGGCCACCAAGCTGAAGCCCGAGGATTACGTCACCCCCGAAGAAGAAACGGCTGAAGACGAGGATGAAGACCTATAAGGAAGAAATTGCGGACCTGCTGGCTCCGCATACCGGGCTCACCGCCCAGGAAATCGTCCACGCCATCACCCTGCCCCAGCACGCGGGACAGGGTGATTTCGCCTTCCCTTGCTTCACCCTCGCCAAAAAGCTCCGCAAGGCTCCGCCGGCCATCGCCGCGGAGCTGGCAGGGCTGATTCAGCCCAACGAGTCCATCGTCAAGGTTGAGCCGTTGAGCGGCTACTTGAACTTCCACATCGACCCCGCGCATTTCGCACGCCGCACCTTGGGCGCCATCGCCGAGCAGGGCGCGGCCTACGGTTCCACCGCGCGCGGCGTGGGCAAGACCGTGGTCATCGACTACTCCTCCCCCAATATGGGCAAGGAACTGGCCTTCCACCACCTGCGCGGCACCATGATCGGAAACTCACTGGGCAAGCTGTATAAGCGCGCCGGGTACACGGTGGTCCGCATCAACCATCTCGGCGATTGGGGCACCTCTTACGGCAAGCTCATCGTCATGTTCCTGCGCGAGGGGCTCAAGGAGTCGGACCTGGCGCGGATGACGATCGAGAAGCTCAACGCCCTATATACCGCTTTCTCCAACGCGGCCAAGGAAGATGTTACCCTGGAAGACCAGGCGCGCGAGGCCTTCCAGAAGTTGGAAGCCGGCGATGCGAGGTATCGCGGCCTTTGGCAATCCTTCAAGGACATCACCCTCAAAGAGCTGCAGCGCATCTATGGCTTCCTGGACGTGGAGTTCGATAGCTACATAGGCGAAGCTTTCTTTCTGGATCACATGCCGGCCACCATGGCGTTGCTAACTGAGCGGAATCTGGTGAAGGCGAGCCAGGGCGCCGAGATCGTGGATCTGACCGAATACAACATGCCCCCGGTCATGCTCCGCAAGACCGATGGCGCCACCCTGTACATTACCCGCGACATCGCCGCCGCCATCTACCGCAAAGACACCTATGCCTTCGAAAAATGCCTTTATGTGGTCGACAACGGCCAGAGCCTTCACTTCCAACAGTTGATCAAGGTTTTGGAATTGGCCGGGTTCCCCTGGTTTCAGGGCGTGGAGCACGTGCCCTTCGGCCTGGTGCTTATCAAGAGCGAAGAAGGCGGCTGGGAGAAGGGCAAGACCCGCAGCGGCCAGGCCAGCCTCCTTAAGGACGTGATCGACGGCGCCCAGGAAAAGATCATGGGCATCATCAGGGAAAAGAACCCGGAAGCGGCGGACAAGGAGGGACTGGCCCTTCAGATCGGCGTCGGCGCGCTTGTCTTCAGCGAATTGAAGAACCGCCGCCTCAACGATATCCGCTTCGAATGGGACAAGGCTTTGAGCTTCGAAGGCGATTCGGGTCCCTATGTCCAGAACGCCCACGTGCGTCTGTGCAGCATCCTGCGCAAAAGCGCCGAGCGCGCCGGCCGCGCGGCCGCCGATCGGCCGGCCCAACCGGGCCTGACGGCCTTGGAAGGGATCAACTTCGCAAATTTCCCGGAGGCCCAGGCCCAAAGCCTGATCCGCACCTTGAGCCTGTTCCCGGACAAGGTCGGCACCGCCCTGGAAGCCAACGATCCCTGCCCCATGGCCCAATACGCGCTGGAGATCGCCGAAGGCGCCCACGGTTTCATCCACAGCTGCCGCGTGCTCGGCAGCGCAGAGGAGAAGGACCGCCTCTTCCTCATCGACTGCGCCCGCATCGCCTTGGGCCAGACGTTGGATTTGATCGGGGTTCCACCCATTGAAGAGATGTAATTAGGCTCAAAGGCTTTGGAGTTGCTGCGCAACTCCACGCCAATTCGCCTTAAAGGCCCTCGAACTAGACTGCGAGCCGGTGCGCCTATCCCCCCCGTATCAATCACCCGGCTTAGACCAATGGCTCTTTAGCAATGTTCGGATGCCGCTAACTCGTAGATTTGATTAACCTCCTTTTTCGAATAGGAAAATTTTGCCGCTTTGATCGGGCGGCTACGCGTTAACCGCAGCGCCACCATCGGAAGTCCTCGAATGAAACCCATCGTCCAATCGATCGGGGGGGAAGCGATGGACCTGGGACATATCCGGCGTCGAAGACTTATGGGCAGGTGAAGGGCTCTCCCCTCTCCCATCATTCAATGGACCCGGTTCGCTGTCGGCACTTTTTATGGAAACCCATTACCCAGGGCAATTCGGCTATCCGCAGTGCTACCCGTACTGACCGGTGCGAGCGCACATCCATGTGAATCAACGACTTGCATGGATAATACAAGCATGTTGGAACGAAGGAAATGCATGGTTCCGAGGGGAAGGATGGTCCTAGATCGGGTGAAGATGTACCGATTGGCCCAGGGGCGATGAGGCGGGAAATAAAAAGGGGGAATGAAAAAGGAGGTCAAGGAATCCCTGACCTCCCTTAAGTCAAGCCACCCTATTCGGGTGACTCCAAGAGAAGAACTACTTCTTCTTCTTGGAAACTTTCTTAGCAGCCTTCTTCGTTACCTTCTTTGCTGCTTTCTTCGTTGCCTTCTTCTTGGCGGCCATTGAATCACCTCCCTTCATGCATTAAAAAAATTATAAGTGACTTCTGTGACGATAAAGACGGGATGTCGTAGGATACCGTTTCAGGCCGATGGTTATTGGCCGAGAAACGTTCCGGTCGGCGGAGAGCCTTCCGTGTTCGTTTTGCTTTTGTTGCTTGCGATTCAATCTGTATCCTACATCTGCTCGACTGATAACTAAATGATAAAGTTGTTGACTTGAATAGTCAAGCAATTCTTTTGCGAAATGAAAAAAAAATTTTATCGATGCGCGTCGATGATCATCGACGCGCGAGGTAACTCAGGTGTCGCTGAGATCTTTGATCAGCGTAGTCACAATGAGATCAATGAGTTGAGCGTCTTCGATCTTTTTGTTCGCGCCGTCGGTGATGTAAAACGCGTCCATCGCCTTATCCGCCTCGGTCGTGAGGATGGCGCCGTGTACGTCCAGTTTCAGATCGCTGAAGACCTTCGTCACCTGGAAAAGCAGGCCGATGCGATCGTTGCAGGTGAGATCCACGGTGCTGAAATTGTCCGAGATGGCGTTGTCGAAGGTTACCGCGGGCTTCATGGGAAGTTCGCGGATCCTGCCGAAAGCCTGCTTCGGCCTGATACGCGCGCGCACCGCCTGCAATTCCTCCTTCGAAAGCTGGAAATTCTTGCCCAGTTCGCGGATCAGGCGCTGTTCGAAGTCGGCGCTGCCGATCTTGCCTTCGCCGGGGATGGAGACCCAGAATTTATCGATGGCCTTGCCATCCACGCGCGTGAAGATGCGCGCGCTGAGAATGGAAATCTCCAGATGGGCCAGGGTCCCGGCGATGGCGCAGAGCAGCGCATCGTCGTCGTTGGCGACCACGGTGATCTCCCAATGGGTCTGCCTTTCGAGTATGCGGGCATTGAATTTCTGCGTGTCCAGCGTGGCCAGCAGGTTGATGTGGGTGACGATGTCCTCGGCGGTCGTGGAGGACGCGTATTGGCGGGGCAACATCTCCAGATGGCTGCGGGTTTCGGCTTCGGAAACCCGCTTGGAAACGTTTTCGATGAGCTGGTCCTCCAGGTTGCGTGACTCGAGGACCGCCTGGAAGGGACTCTGCATTTCCGTCAAGGCGAGCTCGTAAAGCCTCCGGAGGAGCGAGGCTTTCCAGGACGACCAGGCATCCGGATGGACGCTGGAGACGTCGCAAAAGGTCAAAACGTAAAGCTTATGGAGGGTGGCGGGGGTTTCCACCTTGGTGATGAAATCGCGGATGGTCTTGGGGTCGTCCAAATCGCGCCGTTGGATGATTTCGTTCATCAACAGGTGGTAGAGGACCAGGTTCGAGGCCTCCTTGCATCGGGAGGCGGACATGCCCATTTTCTGCATGTATTCGAAGACCATCCTGGCGCCGCTGACGCTATGCTGGGGACCCACCCCCTTGCCGATGTCGTGGTAGAAGCAGGAGAGGATGAGGAGGTCCATGTCGCTGACCTGGGAGAGCGCCTTTTGCAACGACTCCAGGTCCTTGTCCGTCTGCTTGCCGAGATAGGCGAGCTGGCGAATGACGGTGATGGTATGCTCGTCCGTGGTATAGATGTGGTATATATCGTGCTGGCTGTGGCAATAGATGTAATTGAAGTCCGGGATCAACAGCCCGATCAGGCGGACGTCGTTCATGGTTCGCAGCATGCGCCCGACCCGCTCCTTGCTCTGGCAGAGTCGCAGGAATTCGGGCAGGTGCGCTTTCACGTCCAAATCCGGGTTGCTGGAAAGGATGCTGACCGCCTGCTTGATGCGCAGAATGGCATGGTGGGAATGCCCCAGCTCCTTGCGGTTGGAAATCTCGAAATACTCGAGCATCAGGCCGATATTCTCCAGGAACGGGTTCCCGACGCGCGCTTTGAGGTCCAAGGCCCCGTCCACGGTCTGGAAATGGGGATGGTCCCTGAGCACGGCGGGTTTGCCCGTTTTCTCCTTGTTCTTGACCCAACGCGAGATCACCCCTTCGGTGACGCGCAGGATGGTCTTGGTATGGTGGTAGAAGATCTTGAGGAAGACCTCGACCGCCTTCTGGTTTTCATCGTCGTTGAAACCGAGTTCCGCGGCCACCTCGGGCTGGATGGCGAAGCCCAGATGGTCGTCCTTCTTGTTGGTCATGAAATGCACGCAGCACCGCACCTGGAGCAGGAAATCGTACCCGACGCGGATGTCCTCCAGCTCTTGGGGCGTGATCAGGCCCTCGCGGACCAGATCGCCGAAATTGTTGCAATCATGCTTGACCTTGGCAATCCACATCATGGAATGGACGTCGCGGAGGCAGCCCAGGCCTTCCTTGAGGTTGGGCTCCAGCATCTGCACCAGCACGCCGACCTGGCTCTTGCGCTGCTCGCGCTCCTTGATCTTGGCTTCGATCAGGGCGGTGGTGCGCCAGGGGAACAGGCGCTTGGACATCATGCGCACGAATTTGCGGTACAGGTCGTGGTCGCCCGCCACGAAGCGTTCGTTCAGGAAGGAGGTCCAGGTCTCGGGGTCCTTGGTCGAGGCCTCTTCGCATTGCGAAAGGCTGCGCACGGAGTGGCCCAGGACGAAGCCGTAGTCCCACAGGTTGCGGACGATGACCTCGGCCTGCTCGCGTTCGTGCTTGGTGGGTTTTTCCGAAGTGAGGATGAGCAGGTCGATGTCGGACTGCGGGCACAGCTCCAGGCGGCCATAGCCGCCCACGGCGACCACGGCGACCAGATTGGCCTCGTTGGGCACGGTCATCTCCACATGGTCCCACATGACCCGCAGGAGGGTGTCAACCATTTCGCTGATGAAGCGCACGGTGTCGGTGCCGGAGGCGCCGCTGCGGTTGATGGCCCGGATGCGCTCCCGGTGGCGCGCCAGGACCGCCTTGATGGAGGCGATGCGCTCGACCGGCTCCCGCTTGTTATAGCATTCGCGGAGGGAGTCGACGAAATCGCCTTGCATGCCGAGGTTGGTCAGATAACGTTGGATCATCGTTTGGCTCCTGGGGTCAACCGGGATAAAAGTCAAAGGTCAAAGGGCAAAGTTCAAATTTAAGAATAAGCGGGGATGGGCGGCTGAGACAAACGGACCCTCTCTTAAGCACTCTCCCCAACGCTCTTGGTGGCCTAACGCAACAGAAAGTTGGAGATCAAGAACCCGGAGATAAGTACCGATACGTTCGATGCCACCACGCTCGCCATCGTGGCCCGCCCCACTCCCTCAGCGCCATGGGTGCTGGTGTAGCCGTAATAGCAGCCGAACAGGGAGATGATGATGCCGAAAACGAAGGATTTGAGGATGCCGACGAACATGTCCCAGTTGGTGTAGAAGAGGCGGACACCGTAGAAAAAGGACTCGGGCGACAAATCCTTGAAAAGGGTGACGACTGCCAAGGCCCCGAGGATGGCGATGAAGGAGGAGAAGATGGTGAGCATGGGGAGCATGATCATGCCCGCGAGCAGGCGCGGCGCCATCAGGAATCGGAAGGGATTGAGGTTCAGCACCTTCATGGCGTCCAACTGCTCGGTCACGGCCATGGTCCCGAGTTCGGCGGTCATGGCCGCGCCCACGCGCCCTGCGACCACCAGGGCGGTCAAAACAGGCCCCACCTCGAGCATGACCGATTTGCCAACCGCGGTGCCGACATAGCGCAGAGGCACGTAGTCGGCGAAGTTGTAGGCAGCCTGCCAGGCGGCCACGGCTCCGGTGAAGATGGACGTAAGGCCGACCAATGGGATGGAGGTGATGCCGATCAGGTACATTTGGTCGATGGTGAAGTGGAAATTCTTGAATACCGAGGGAATGGCCA
>JBDSIO010000226.1:0-15730 GCA_039917895.1 Fibrobacteria bacterium
CTGTTCAACTGGCCCCTGCTGCCCGCCGCCCTGAGCCGCGCGGCCGTGACCGTCACGGAGGCCAAAACCGCCGCTCTCATGGAACTGGCGGTGGCGAGCCGGTATTCGTCTCAATTGGCCACAGGGACCGGCACGGACCAGTTCTGCCTGGCCTCGCCATTGGATCCCGAACGCCGGCCCAAAACCTGGACCGGCAAGCATGCCAAGCTGGGGGAGATCCTGGGACGCGCGGTGTTGGAAGCGACCAAAGAGGCGCTGCGATGGCAAAACGGCTTGGAGCCCTCGCGCACGCGCCATCTGATCCATGCCCTCGGTCGATTCGGGATCGATGAAGCCAAGCTGTTGGAAGCGGCTTGCGCCCGGCTGGACGACAAGGATGCCGCATTGTTGCGGGCCAATTTCCAGGCGGTGGTGCATGAGCCGATGGCGGCAGGGGCCGCCTACGCCCTCGCGGCGATCAAGGACCGTATCACCTATGGTACCCTCCCGGAAGCGTCCGGGCGCGAATTGTTGGCCAATCAGGCCGCCATGCTGGCGGCGGGACTGGCGGCCAAGTCCGAGGCCTACGCCCGTTTCCGCGCAACGCTTTTAGACGCTAAAGGCTACGCTGAGGAACATTCCAAAAACCACCCCAAAAAGGATCCCTCCGAGGATCCTTCCGAGGATCCTGCGGAAGAACCGAGGAAGGAACCGTCGGACGACGGCCTGAACGTGGCGGCATTGACGGCGCGCGCGCTTGCGCTGGGGTGGCGGGAAAAATGGCGGTGACTGACGCGTTCGCCGCCGGCGGCCGCCTCCGCGATCCCTTTATCTTCATCTCCATCTGCTTGCTGCTCGACTTGGTGCTGGGCGATCCTCAGTACGCCTTGCATCCCATCCGCCTGGCTGGACGCTTGCTTTCTTCTTCGGAGTCCGTGCTGCGCAGGATGGGTTTGCACGGCCGCTTCGGCGGGGTCCTGCTCTTCCTGTTCCTGTTTTTCGCGTGCGGCGGGTTCGTCTTCGCCGTTGCGTTCGCCATCTATGGGGCGGCCCGGCCTGTAATCGGCCCCGCCTGGAGCGCTGTGTTGGAGTGGATCTGGGAAGCCTATATTGGCTACAGCCTGCTGGCCCTCGGGGATCTCGTCCGCCACGGGCTCCGCATCTCCAGGTCCGTCGACCGCGGGGATTTGCCGGGGGCGCGTTCCGCGGCCGCGATGCTTGTCGGCCGCGACGTGGACAAAATGGATTTCTCCGCCTGCAACCGCGCGGCGGTGGAAAGCCTGGCCGAAAGCCTGTGTGACGGCGTGATCGCGCCGCTATTCTGGTTCGTGCTGCTGGGCCTGCCGGGGCTTTTGCTCTTCAAGGTCGCGAGCACCATGGATTCCATGGTCGGCTACCGGGACGAACGCTACCTGCGGTTCGGCTGGTTCGGCGCGCGCCTGGACGATGCCATGAATTGGATCCCGGCCCGCCTGTGCGTCGTATTGATCGCGGCAGTCTCGGCCGCGGTTCCCGGTTATTCCGCGCGCCTGGCCCTGCGCGTCGCGCGCGCGCAGCACGCCTTGCTGCCGGGACCCAACAAAGGCTGGAGCGAAACCGCGGCCGCGGGCGCGCTTGGCATCCGCCTCGCCGGCCCCATCTGGAAGAACGGCAACCTGGTCAATAAACTTTGGATCGGCCCCCCGGAAGGCCGCGAGGGGGGAAGTTCCCGCGACGTAACCCGCATGATTACCTTGGCCTATGCGGCCACGGTCCTGTTCATGGGATTGGCCTGGCTATGGCTCCGAACAGGTTGGTCTGTCCGCCCGTTCTGAGCCTTCCAGCGGCGTCGCGCGCGCCCATGGCTTTGATGCGCTCGCGCTCCCTGACCGAAGGGGTGTGGCGGAGGCCGGTGGTGTTGCCGCCCGCAAGTGCAACGGTCACCAAGGCGGTCTTGCATACTACCGGACCGGAATTATCCAGGCACAGGCCGACCTCCAGATTGCCTTCGGCTAAGGCGCTTTTTAAGGTGAGGCCTTCGGCCACGCTGGCGGTATCCGCTTCGATTCCGTTCAGAGTCCAGGCCCAATGCATCACATTGTCATTCGACGCTGTGATGGCGGGCAGGTTCGAGATGGCGGGTGTGATGGTCATCATCTCTCTTCCGTTCCAGACCAGACCGGCGGGTAGCGTGAAGGCGGGTTCGGGTACCGCTTCCTGGATGCGTACGCGTACGTCCTGGAAAGGCGTCGAGTCCCCGTACCTGGCCGAGAAACGGTACACGATGACGGTGTCGCCCAGGACGCGCGGCAGGCTGACCGACAATGTCCGGGTTTCCGGATCCAGGATGCGTGGCGCCGGGCCGGAGATCACGCTCCAGGAGACGCCGGATGCGCAATCGGCTTTTCCGCTGAGGGTGATGGAGGCGCCTTCGCTGACGGTGGTGTCGGCCGGCCCCTTGAACAAGGCGGTGCAGGAGCCCTCCCGCTTCAAGGTCACCAGGTTCTGCGAAGCCTTCTGGTTCTGGTAGCAGAGCTTGTACCAGTTGTCGGAATGGGAGATGTACCCGAGCTGGGGCTCGTCCAGCAGTCCCTGGAAGATGTTGTCGCCGCCCCGGTTGGATTTGCCGAGGAAGTTCGAGGAGCGACGGATGACGGCCAGGCTGTTCGACAGGTTGGCTTGGGCGACGATCGCGCCGTTCTTGTAGATTTTGACCGCGCTCCCGGAAACGTCGACGGCGAACAACTGCCAAGCGTTCAGGGAAATGACGCCTTCGCTGCGCACCGTGCTTACGGTGGATCCGGGATTGTAATTGTCGAAGCGCAGGTCGGAGAGGGTGCTGTCCCGCGTTAACAGGATGTTGTCCGCGTTTACGCCGTTGCCCAGTTCGAAAAAGCGGGCGTTCTTGCCCACCGCCTTCGGGTAGGCCCAGACGGAGAAGCTGAGTCCGGCGGAGAAATCCTGGTATCCGTCGCCGATGTCCAGATAATCGTCCGTGCCGTCCAGTTCGTCGGCCTTGGCGATGATGCCTTCGCGGGATTTCTCGGATGCGAAATTCACCGGTTGCGCGGGGTTGCCACCGGGGGCGGAATTGGGACGGGCATTTGCGCCCGTAGCGCCCATGTGCCAGACTCCGGCGTAGTTGAACGAAAATACGGCGGGCCCATCGGAACTGTCCTGGGCGGTCGCATTGCCCCAATGCATCTTGAAGGCCTGACCCGCGGTATTCCCAAGCAGGACCGGGATGTGGATCCAAACTTCAGCATGCGCCTGGGCGGAATCCCAGCGTTCGATCTGGTAATCGAGGTGCGACCCGTCCGCGGCCGAAAAGCGGATATCCTGGCCTTTGCCGCGGGCCTGGGCGAAGACGAAGTTGGCCGAGGTCAAGCGCAGCAGAATGGGGAATCTGCTTTCCGTGCCCGGCACGTCGGCGCCGGACGGCGACGTGTCCAGGATCAGATCGCTCGTGCGGCTCCAGACGGAATAGTTCTCGGCGGCGATTACGGTTCCGGACCCGAGCGAAGCGGCCGCTGCCAGCGTGGCCGTGGCGCCGATGTGGAAGAGTGATTGACGGAAATCGCGCGAATGGTATTTGGCCACGTGATTTTTGACGACTTCAACCGGCATGCTCCCGGTTCGGCCGTCCCTCCGGCGATACGATACCGCCCCAAATCGCGAATTCAATTCAGGATTTTGGGATCAATCGGGATTTATTTTCGGCGGAAGACCGGAAAACCATGCGGGGCGGGAAATCCCGGGTTACGCGGCGAGCGCCCCAGGGCGTCCCGGACGGGAAGATCCGTGACATGGATCGCGCGAGCGCGAGCGGCGTCCATGCCCGTCGCCGTTCCCATGACATCGATGTCCGCGTTGCGGCAGGCGGGCGTACCGCCGTTGTCGAGGCACAGCCTGACTTGCAGTATGCCTTCGGTGGAGGCTCTTTCCAAGATAACGCCGTCGGCCAGCCATCCGGTATCGACCTCCAGGCCCGTAAAGGTCCAGTTCCAATGGAGGATGGAATCGCGGCTCGCAAGGATGGCGGCCAGGTTGCTGATCACGGGGCGATACGGCACCGCCTCACGGCCGGACCACGCGGGCAGGAGGACGGGCAAGGTGAATACCGGATCGGGGATGGCTTCGCGGATTGTGACGCGAACATCGCGGATGCGCGTTGAGTCCGGAAAGCCGGCGGTAAGGCGGTAGACGATGGAGGTATTGCCGGCGACGCGGGGCAGGCGCAACATCAGGGAACGGGATTCCGGATCGAGGATGCCCGGGCCGGGACCCGAAACGATGGACCAATTGATGTAAGACGCACATTCGATGGCTGCGTCAAGGGACAGCAGGCTGCCTTCCGCCAGGGCGGTGTCGCGCGGGGGAACGAAGCGAACGGGACAGGTTACGCTCCTGACCGCGGTGACCAGGGTCTGCATGGCGCGCTGGTTCTGGTAGGCGAGTTTGATCCAGTCCGGACTGCGCGCGGTCTTGGACAACTCCGGTTCGTCCATCCGGCCCTGGAAATATTCGTCCGCCGTCCAATTCGACTTGCCGAGGAAATTGGTGGTTCGGTAAGCGCCCGTGATCCCCTCAGGCAAGGTATCGCCCAGGACTTGCGATCCGTTCTTGTAGATGCGCACATTACGGCCGTTCACGGTCACGGCGATGTGCTGCCATTGGTTCAGAACCCATTGGCCCGCGGCAGGGCTCGAGTTGTACCCGGCGTCCGTCCAGTTGTAAAAGCCCAGGGTCGCGGTGTTGTCCACGCGGTTCACGATGATGTTGTCCTTGCCTGAGCCGTTTCCGAGGTCGAGGATGTGGGACCACCGCTTGACCGAGGTGGGATACACCCAGACCGAAAAAGTGAAACCGGGGGTGAATTCCGCATAGCCGTCCCCGACGTCCAGGAAATCCCCGTCGGGTCCGCCGTCCAGGCTGTCTGACAGGCCTATGAGTCCGTTCACGCTTTCGTCGCCGTCGTAATTATTGGGGGCCGCCGCGTTGCCGCCCGTCACGGCGTTGGGCCGCGGCACGACGCCCGGGCCGCCCAGGTGCCAGGCCGCTGTGAAGTTGTCGGCCGATCGGAAAACGCCGGCCGCATTCGAGGCGTCGGTAGCGGAGGCGTTACCCCAGTACATCTTAAGGATCTGCCCGGCCGTATTACCGCGCACGGTATCGGCCTTGACCCAGATTTCGGCGGTGGCGCGGGTGGAATCCCACCTTTCAATCTCATGGGCCAGCGGGGTGCCGTCCGGCTTAGCGAAGCGGATGTCGCGGCCTCTGCCGTCAGCCTGGGAGAACGGGAAGTTCACGGAGTTGAGCCGCACCAGCACCGGGAAGTTCACCACCATGCCCGCCACGTCGGCCCCTGAAGCCGTGGTGTTGAGCGCCACGTCCGAGGACTTCGGCCACGCGGAAAAATCGTCGGCATGGAGGATGGATTTCGGCCAAAGCAGAAAGCAGGCGGTAAGTAAGCAGTGCCGAAGAACTTTGCGCGGAGCGTGGTGCTGCATAATGAATTTTCTGCTCCCCCGAGCGGTGGCCCGGCGAAAACATCCCTTGATCAATTCCATCATATGATATCGGTCACATAGAAGCCTTTGTAATTTCAGGGAATTTCCGGAATACAGGTTTTTATAGGAAATTGGGGTTACCGCCAGGGTACCCTGGCGGCTCCAGCCCAGGCCCCGCTGGCGATAAGCTCCAGGGGAGGTCCAGCAAAGGTCTTGAGAAGGTCTTGAGAAGGTCTTGAGAAGGTCTTGGGAAGGTCTTGGGAAAGTCCTGGGATGGGCATGGAAGCCCGGGAATCAGCTTATCAGGGGCTTGAAAAGAAAGGGGTAGGGGAGGCCGCGGCGGCAACGGGAGTGATGCGCATGAGTGTGAATACGTCCTGGCCGAAGCCGCGGATAGGCGTGTGGATCTCCTCGACGCGGCAGGCGCCGGCATGGGCATCCAGCCATTGCGCCGTCTCGGGATCCCGACCGACTTCGTGGGTCACGACCACATCGCCTCCCGAGGAAAAGCCCAGCAGGCGCGCGGACAGGTTGAGCGTCGATCCGAAATAATCCAAGCGATCGTTCTGGTTCACGGCGATGCAGGGGCCGCAGTGCACTCCGGCTTTGAGCACCAGCAGCGGTTGGGATTCGCGCAGGCGCCGGTGTGATTCGAAAGCCGCTCGCACCGCGGATTGCGGCCGAGGGAACACGGCCATCACCGCGTCGCCGATGGTCTTTACGATGGCGCCGCCTTCCTCCGCGATGACGGCTTTGAGGATGTCGAAGTGTTCCATCACCAGTCCGAAAGCCTTGGCGTCGCCGGCGTCGCGGTATAGACGCGTCGAACCGCGCAGATCCGTGAACAGGAAGGCCAGGCTGCCGACGGAGATTTCCTCGCCCGGGCGCAAGGCCTCCTCGGCGAACAGGTCGCGGAAGCTTTGCAGGGCCGTGACTTCGGCTGCCGTGGCCGCGTCGTCGGCCCAGGCGTTTCGTTCTAGCACGAATACGACTCTGCGGGCGGTGGGATTGGCCAGCGACAGGCGCGGATGCGTGCTCCAGGAGGCTTCCCCCTCGGGCCAGCCGCCTGCGCGGGGTTGGGCGTGGGCATGGGCCTCGCCGTCGGCGCAGGCGCGGATGTGCCAAGCGCCCTCGAGGGAGGGCGAACGCAGACGGTAACGTCCGGGCTCCAGGGACACGTCCAGCGTCATTGCCGCGCCGGGCTCCAGGGCCTGGCGCAGATGGACGTGCGGCGTGCGCTGGGGGCTGCCCAGGCAATACTTGCCGGCCTCGGGCGACCGGATGGAACGATTGGCGGCGAAAGTGACTTCCACGGAACGGTCGAAGGCGGCGCGGAAATCTATCTGGCACGATTCGCAATGGATCGGTCCTTTGATGTCCGTGAGATGCCCAGCCGTGAATTTGGAACCGCGGCAGGAAGGGCAAAGCAGGTCCCAACGAAAATCCAGCAGGCCCGTGCGGGCGGCCAACAGGCAGGTCTCCAGGGTTTCGCGTCGTCCGCTCCGCCATTCGTCCGCCAAGGCATAGGGCCGGATGCGCGCCAGTTCGGTGTCGTCGCCCTCTTCCAACAGCAGGCGCAGGCGGGCGGCAAGATGCGGTTCGGCCCCCGACGCCAGCAGATCCGCGAAGCGGGAGTACAACCGGGCCTTGCCCGCGGGGGCGAAGGTGCGATGCGGATGGGCCGCGGGGGCGGAAACCGCATGGGCCTGGGTCGAGCCTGGATGCGGGAGGCCGGCGGCCCGCAGGGCGGCGCGATCATAGGCCCGGAACACTGAGGCGAAACGGCGGCGGATCACGAAATTGAAACCCAGGGTCAGCATGGGAATGAGGATAGGATGGCGGGCTTCCAGTTGCGTATCGTAACGGACACGGGTGCCGCCGGATGGCAGGGGATCCAGATGGACCGTGACCTTCATTTCCTTGAGCGGGCCGCTGAGGTAATGGCGCAGAACGCCGAAGCGCCTGGGCCGGGACCACTCGAACGGTTCCTCCCGCCAACGCACGTGGAAACCCAGCTTGCGGATGGCAAACAGACGATCGGGTCCTTCCCCTTTCAGCGTCAGATTGGGGATGCCGGCGTCGCGGTTGAAGCGATCGGTGTCCGAGACCAGCGGCCAGAGGGCCTCCGGAGCGGCGAGCAGATCCCATTCCCAGGAAAAACGGAGCATGGTTTATTGTAACGTTCGGAAGACCCCGGGGGAAAGGGGGAGGGGAAGGGGCCTTGCGATAAGTCGGGGAATCACCGGCGAATGCCTAACGGATGACGGCCAAATTCGAGGGGGGCAGGGTTCCGATATCGATGCCAGGGGTGGATTTTTCGGCAAAAGTGAGAAGGTCGAAAAGACGGAGGCCGGGGCCGCCTTGCTTGCGATCCCCGACGTACAAGGTTCGGGTGACGGCATCGATGGCCAGGCCGCCGTAAGCATATGCGCCCAGTTTCACGATTTCCTCGGCCTTGCCGTCCGCTACCGAGATGGCGGAGATGCTTTCGGCGCCGTTGACACCCACATCCATGAACAGCTTGCCCCCGTAGAGCAGTGCGTTGTTCACGTTGCCGCCCAGGTCCTTCTCCAAAGCGATGGTGCCGCTCACCTCCAGAGTCGTCGGGTCGATCGCCACGATGGCGCCGTCGGCCTTGGGCGAGTAATCCTCGTTGGAGTATTCGCCGCGGCACGGCACGTAGATGCGGTTTGCGGCGGAATCCCAGGTGAGGCCGGCGGGATTGCTGTAAGGCAGGGCCAGGGCTTGCTTGACGCTCTTGGTCCCCACATCGATGCGCAGAAGGTGCGCGATCAACGGCACATAGCCGTTTTTGGTGTCCAGATTCGCCGTCAAGGCGTACAGGTCGCCGTTAATGAATGCCAGCGAGGAGGTTTCCGGAAGCTTGTCCGAGGAGTCGGCATAGGCGGAAACATCGATCTCTCCGGCCTTGAAGCCGTCGGATTGGCGATAGATGCCGATCTTGTCGGTTCCGAAGAACGCTACGTAAATGAGGCCGGCCTTAAGCGCAACGTCGTAGGGATTGGACAACGCGGGAAGGGGGATCTGAAGCACGGTTTTCAGATTGTGACGATCGATGATCTGCAGGTTGTCGCGGCCCAGGCGGTTGATGACGAAGATGTCGTCGCCTCCCAGATAGCGTACCGCCGCGTCCGAGTGGATGGGATCCAGGTTGTTCTTGGTGTAGTTGCTGTCCAGCCCGTGCACGGAATAGCTGCCGGTCTTGTAGTCCGAGGTGACGACGAAAACCATGGGCAGGGCCAGGAGGCTGTCCCGAACATGGATGGAGTCGCGCACGCGGATGGAGTCGCGGACATGGATCGAATCCTGGACGCGGATGGAATCAAGTACCCGCAGGGAATCCTTGATCCGGTTGCTGTCTATGGCGACAGTGGCGCCCTCGCCCTCCTCCGGGGTGATTCCGCTTTCGGACAAGCAGGCGCTCAGGCAGAGGAGGGAACCGATCGCCAGCAGCGCCATCGGGGCCGAAAGACCGGTGCGGGCCATGGGGAACAGACGGGCGATTAGGGTGCGCGTTCGGAGAGCTGGAATAGGATGAATCATATCAGGGTCCTTAAATTTATTTGTGATGGTTGGGATGAATGTTTTTCAATTTGAAAACGGTTTGATTAATTGGATCCGGATGCTTAAGGAAGGCTGGGCCGCTCAGTACTCAGCCTGCAAGGCGGCGGCGTAGCTGCGGCCCGGCAGAGGATAGGTGAAGAAATCGAATAGCCGTTCGTTGGTCAGGTTGCGCACGCCCGCGGCAAGCATCAGGTGGCGGATGCGCCAGGACAGATCCGCATCGCAGCGTAGCTGCCATCCGGTATTGTGGCTGTAGGAGTCGAAAATGGTGGCCTCGTTGGAAGCGTTGGGGTAGGCCAGGCCCTGGTAATACCCCGCTGCCGAAAGCGTCCATCGCCCCCAGAAAAGGTTTTGACGCAACGAGGCCTGGGTCAGGGGGCGGTAGGGGATAAGGTTGTATTCGCCCCTCGCGCCTCCCGATATGTCGACGGCTTTTTGCAGGGTAACGTCGAGCTCCGTGCGGGTCCAGGGGCTCGGTGCGGCGGTAAGGCGCGATTCGACGCCGAACACTCGGGTGGCCCCGGCGTTGCGGTAGTGCAGTTGGTACTGGCCGAGCTGTTCCAGGGTGATGATGTTATCGCCTTCGGAGGCGAAGCCTTGGAGATCGGCGGACAGCCGACGTCCTTCGGCGTGCAATCCCAGCGAAGCGTTGATTCCGGTTTCCGTCACCAGACCGGAGGTGGCCACGATGGTGCCCCGATCGCCGAAGCGTTCCAGAAAGGAGGGGATGCGGTAGGAACTCCCTCCCTGGGCCGAGGCCCATACGCCGTCGCGTATGTGGTACTGATAACCTAGGCGCAAAGACCCATGCGCGTCCCAGTCCTCGATCGGCGTCACCGCTCCGGAGGAAGAGTAGCGGGGTTTGCCTGCTTGCTCTTCGAGGGTGACGATCGCTGCCAGGATGATTTCGAGGGTGTGGCGCCCGTAGGTATAGACGGGGGTGAGCTTGCCGTCGCCGGAATACCGGATCAATCCCGGATAGCCTCGATCTTTACTGCGGTCGGTGTAGCCGTATGCGGAAACCCCATAGGACGCCAGGGCGGCCAGGGTGAATCCCCGGACGAGGCGGGCGCGCCCCCATATGGATGCGATCAGATTCGAGTAGGCATTCTCCTCGTCCTGGTATCCGACGCCCACCGCTCCCTTGCCCATCGCGGTATCCACGTAGGCCTCCCGTTGCAGGTTTCCGGAAAGGTCGAATGAGGCTTCCGCGTCAGCGTTGGACCAGGTCCCGTAGCCGCGGAGGAACATGCGGTCCGATTCCCTGAAAGCGGAATTGATCACGGTGGAATCCGCGCTGGCGCCCGGAAAGGGGATCTGCTTGTGCAGCCAGGTAAAGTCTCCTTGCGCGCCGAGGTTCCATCCCTCAAAGCCCGAGTAAGATGCGTTGACCGCGGTTTCGGAAAATCCATGGGCGTTGTTGCGCCGGATCTTCCGGGTCAGTTGCCCGGCGGTCCGCCGCTTCGCCCCTTCGGGATGCCGGCCAGGCTCGAATTCAGTCCCATTGTCGTCGTAATAGGGGAAGTCCCCATCGGATTGGTTGCGGGCCGCCTCCACCCGGCCCCTCCATCCGCGCGCCTCGTACGCGGCCGATCCGTGCGCGCGCAAGCTGCCGAAGGATCCGCCGGCCAACGCTCCCCGGACGCCGATACCGGGGTTCCCGTCGCGAGTAATGATGTTGATGGATCCACCCATGGGCGAACCCGCGAGGTGGTCGGGCGCGAGGCCTTTGTACACCTCCACCCGTTCCACCCGGGAGAGATCCCAGTCGCCCAGGAACATGGAACCGTCGTTAGCCTGATTCTGGAGCACCCCGTCCACGTAGAGGTTCACCTGTTGTTCGGAGGATCCCCAGACCGAAACGCCAACGTAGTCGCCCATGTCCCCGGTGCGGACCACGTGCAGGCCCGCCGCGCGTTGGAGCATGTCGGCGAGGTTGCCGAGCTGGCGGTCCACATCGGTGGGGACGATCACGGTCTTGGCGACGTCGGTGGGCGGAGGCAGGGGACGGGCAGCGCGGGCGTCGGGAAGCCGCAAGGTGTCGGCGCGCCCGCCGATAGGCGCAGCAGAGAGCAAGCTATCCGGCTCCTTATTCTCCGATACGTTACCGCCCCACGCCGCCATCGCCAGCAGCATGCACGCCGCCGCCAAGCGCGTACCCGTTTGCGGGCGCGGCATTCCGGCGGAAAATATTTGGCAGGTCCGCGCTTGCGGCATCGTGCCCGGAGCTCCTTCGGAAGCGTCCGGGATCTGCGCCGGAAGCCTCTCGATGAGAGAACGCCTTCGCGCGCCGAGGGAATGCAACGGAGCCGCGATGGAGGTATTCCATTGCGGGGTACCGTCGGCCTCGGCTTCGAAGGCCAATCAGATCCCTGGCAGGTGAGTCTTCTGGCTTGCGGGTTCCGGAGCAGGCGGTTTCCCGCACCCTCCATCCTACTCCTTCGCCTTCCCGGCGTTCCCGTTACGGCGCGCCAGTGGCCGGCGGCCCTGGAATCAGGGTCCCGCCTGGAAGTTTCGTACCGCTTACAGCGACGAGCTCGCTTCCGATTCGCACGGAATTCCTCGTTATGCGATGCACCGCTTCGCGGTTCATTTAGGACAACCCGACCCAATGGGCCGGATTCTCCACATCTCCGTTCTGGTCCGGAGCGCTTCCTGCAAGGCGGGAGACAAGATATTAATGCTGAAACCCATTGTCTATCCGGGTTTTATCCGGGCTCCATGCGGGCTCCATACGGGTCTCGGGCGATCCGGCATTTTCGCGGCGCGAGTCGGGCGCGCCGGCGCGCATTGCGGGGATTTTGGTTCCGCGGGATGCGGTATTTTTTTTCACAATACTTCATTAATTGCATATATTGAAAACTCCAGATCCATTACAAATGTGAAGGATCTCCAAGGAACAATGCACTCGGACTACCCGAAAAGATTGTCGGATCGCTCGCGGTTACAGGCTGTGGCCGCTACCGGATTGGCTGATTCCGAAGTCCCAGCCGCGGTTGCCGCGCAGGTCCGTCTGTCGGCCCTTGCCTTGGGCGCCGCAGGATCCGCCTTCCTGCTATTGGACGAAAAGTCCTTTCTGTTGCGGGGGGCCTTCGGTCTGCCTGCTTCGCTGGCCGCGCTCACCTCATGGCCTCTGGAATGGACCTTCCTGCTCGAGGCGGCGTTCGCCGGTAATGCCTCGGAACTTACCATGGGCGCACAGGTTTCCCGTGGCAAGGGAAAAGGTCTGGAAAAAATTCCCGGACAGGGTCTTGAAAAGGACTTCTCAGGCATCCCGGTCTTTCCGGCCTCGACCCTGCCCGCTTTCTTGGGAAGGCCGGTGGAGGATCCGCAGGGCCGATGCTTGGGCGTGCTGGCGGTTTGGGATGATAAGGAACGGACCTGGTCGGAAAGCGACGCCGAGGTGCTCGCAGGGCTGGCCGCCATTTTGGGAGAGCGAATCTCCAACGGCGCGCCGGGCGTGTCCCTGCTGCGGCGATCCGAAACGGAAACCCTGACCCCGGATTCCTCGCGGCTGGAAATCGACAGCATCCTCAAACACCTCGACACGCCGGTATTCGCGTTCGGCCCCGACGGCAAGGCCGTATACGCCAACGCCGCCGCCGCCCGCATGCTGGACGTTCCCGACACCGCCGCAATCCTGAGCATGGATATCCCGCAAATCCATTCCCGTTTCGATATCCTCGACGCGGAACTGAAACCCTTCCCAGCCGAACGATCCCCGACCCTGCGTGCCCTTCAGGGAGAGGCTGTGAGGGGGGAACTCGTGTGTTACCGTTTGAAGTCCACCAGCGACCTGCGCTGGTTGTTGGTGAAATCGGACCCGGTCCGCGACGCCGCGGGCAAAGTGGTTCTGGCCATTTCCATCTACCAGGAAGTCACCCAGATCAAGGACGCGGAACTGCAGTTGGCGCGGCGCCAGGATGAGCTTTCGGTCATGCTGCGGACCATGGAAAGCGGCTGCACGGCGCAATTGCCGGACGGCTCCCTGGTCTATGCCAATGACGCGGCTGCGCGCGTATTGGGATTCGCCGACGCCGAGTCCTTGATCCGCACCGACCTGCGCCGGATCATGGAGCGTTATGACTTGCTCGACGAGAGCGGCAACCCCTTCCCCCTGGAGTCCATGCCTTCCCGCATGGCCTTGATGGGTAAACCGGTGACGGGCACGGTGATGGGATATCGCAGCAAGGCCACCGGAGAACAGCGTTGGTCCCTCGTCAATGCCACTCCGGTTTTGGACGGCCAGGGCAAGGTCAGGCTCTGCATCAACATCTTCAACGACATCACCGCCATGAAGCGGGCGGAACTCGCGGTTACCAAGCATATGCGGTACCTGGAAGGCATGAACCAGGTTTCGGGCGCCATCGAAGGGGCGCAGGAAGCCGAACGCATGCTGCCCACCGCCCTCGCCAAGCTGCTCGAGGTCTTCGATTGCGATCGGGCCTGGCTCATCCATCCTACCGAAGAAGCCGCCGAAGGCCATCGTATCGTCTACTCGGCGGAAACTCCGGCACGCGCCCGTTCGGAAGGAGCCGCGGAGGGCCCGGCCCCGGGCATCCCCGCCGACGGCACCATCCCCCTCGAGGCGGATTTCGCTGCCATCGCCCGGGATTGCAAGGCCACGGATGATCCCGTCGTCTATGGCCGCGAAAAACCCCTTCCGAACACCGCCTTCTGGAATCGGGAGTGGGGCGTAGGCTCGGCCAAGACCATTTCCGTGCGTCCCCAGGTGGGGCGGGCGTGGATACTTTGCCTGCTGCGCTCGCCGGAAGCGCATCCCTGGCGGGGCGAGGATTTTACGATGTTCAAGGACATCGCCTCCCGCCTCGCGTCGTCCCTGGGGGCCATCCTGCTCAACCGCGATATGCGCCGGTCCGAGGAGAAGTACCGCACCCTCTTCGAGCGTTCCCTGGATGGAATCTTCCGCAGCGCGCCGGACGGCACCTTGCTGGACGCCAATCCCGCCCTGGTTGAGTTATTGGGCTATTCCGATCGCAGCCACCTGGTAGGCACGCTCCGGCCGCGCCTTTTGCCGGCTGGCGTGGAAGGCGATTCGGAAAAAGGGGAAACCTTCACGGTGGAACTGGACCGCGAAGGGACCTCCTCCGTCTGGGTGGAAGTGAACGCCCGCCCCATCCGGCGCGCCGACGGCAAGGTCGCCAACTTCGAAGGCATCGTCCGCAACATCAGCGATCGTAAGCGGGCCGAGGACGCGCTCAAGGCGAGCGAGGAGAAGCTTCGCCAGTCGCAGAAGATGGAAGCGATCGGAAGGCTGGCCGGCGGCGTGGCCCACGATTTCAACAACCTGCTCACCGCCATCAACGGATTCAGCGATCTGCTGCTGATGTCGGTGCCCAAGGCCGATGCCAAGCGCATCCACATCGAAGAGATACGCAAGGCCGGCGGCCGCGCCGCGGAACTCACCAGCCAGTTGCTGTCCTTCAGCCGCAAACAGGTGCTGGCGCCTCGCGTCCTCGATCTCAACGCCGTGGTGACGGGAATGGAGACCATGCTGCGCCGCCTGATCGGCGAGAACATCGAGTTCGCCACCCGGCTCGCCGGCGATCTCCCCAAGGTGGTGGCCGATCCCGGCCAGATGGAGCAGGTCATCCTCAACCTGGTCCTCAACGCGCGCGACGCCATGCCCGACGGCGGCGTCATCAACGTCGAAACCGGGCGGATCCGGCTGGCCGACGATAATCGCATCCCGGCCCTGATAGAGTTCGCGTCCGGGGAATATGCCACGTTGAGCGTTACCGACAATGGGGTCGGAATGGATGCGGAAACCCGCTCGCGCCTGTTCGAGCCCTTCTTCACGACCAAATCGAAGGACAAGGGGACGGGCCTGGGCCTCTCCACGGTCTACGGGGCGATCAAGCAGTCGAACGGCGGCATTAGCGTGGAAAGCGAACTTGGAAAAGGGACGGTGTTCGCGATTTACCTGCCCTCGGCCTCGCGCCTGGAGCTGCCCGAGAAGACGCGTCTCCGCGAGCGGGCGCTGCGCTCCGTCGGGGGCAACGAATCCATCCTGCTGGTGGAGGATGAGGATGCCGTGCGCCGTCTGGTGCGGGACGTTCTGGAAGTGGGCGGCTACAAGGTCTTCGAAGCGCCCGGCGGCGAACAGGCGCTGGAGCTCCTGGAAACGCGCCTCAAGGATATGCCGATCCAACTGCTCCTCACCGACGTGGTGATGGGGGGCATGAGCGGCCGGGAACTGGCCGAGCGCCTCCAGGCGTTGCGTCCCGGTACCAAGGCTTTGTTCATGTCCGGTTATACCGAAGACGCCATCATCCGCCACGGCGTGTTCACCGCCCAGGCGGCCTTTATCGGCAAGCCCTTCAGTCCGGCCGCCATTTCCGCAAAGGTGCGCGAGGTGCTGGATGGGACGGGAGCAAAACCGGACCAGACCGGAGCGGGGGGCGATGCGGCGAAATCCGGTTTCGCGTCCGTCCCCGATGACGGCAAACACGGGTAGGACATCCGCCGGTGGGGACGGGTCCGCAGGGATTCCGCGCCTGTGGGAGTTGCGAATCGGCGCGTGTCGCGCCTGTCGCGCCTGTCTCGCCTATTTGCGGCCGTTGTCCTTCTCGATCATGGCGTAGGCCGAGTGGTTGTGGATGGATTCGAAATTCTCCGATTCCACGATGTAATGGGATATCCGCTTGTCCAGGGTG
>JBDSIO010000227.1:0-38716 GCA_039917895.1 Fibrobacteria bacterium
CGGGCGCGAGCCCGGCGGAACTGCCCCGCCTCTTCGCCCTCGCGGGCCGGGTCAAGCGCAGCATCCACCTGTCCTTCTGGGTTTCGGGCGCGTACAATCTTTTCGCCATCCAGGCGGCCATGAGCGGAGGGGTGAGTCCGCTGTTCGCGGCCTTGCTGATGCCCTTAAGCAGCCTGTCCCTGTGCGCCGTGGCGCTCGCGATCATCCGCACCCCATCGGCGCGCCGCTCGCCGTCAACATTGGCTTGATTTTCGGAAGCTCCGGCATTCGCGACGCGGCCTGATCGAATCATGCCCATGCGCTGCCCGCCAAGCCTTCGGGTTGCCTGGCCGCAACGCCGGGAGGGTGCCTGTCAAGCCCCGGGTTTTACGTGCGTGGCCAAAGCGATCGGGCCATCTCGGGGCTACGCATCTATATTGGACCCATGACCACCCCCGTTTCCGCTGTTCCTGTTCCCGCCGCTGCCACCGATGGCAATGCTGCCAATGCCCCCAATGCCGCCGACACCGGAGGCTCCGCCGCCTCGCCGACGCCATGGCATACCCTGACCGCGGCCCAGGCCGCGGCGGCCGCAGGTGTCGACCCCGCCGCGGGGCTAAGCGAAGCCGAAGCCCTTAAGCGCCTCGAAGCCAATGGGCGCAATGATTTCCCCGAGCCGCCTCGCCCCAGCCGCCTGCGCATGTTCCTGTCCCAATTCCGCAGCCTGGTCATCGGCCTCCTGATTGCCGCGGGATTGGTGTCCGGAGCCATGGGGGAGTGGATCGACGCGATCGTCATCCTCGCCATCGTCCTCATCAACGGCGTGATGGGTTACCTGCAGGAATACCATGCGGAACAATCCATCGCCTCGCTGCGGAAAATGACCGCGCCTATGGCCAAGGCCAAGCGCGGCGGAAAAATCCGCAATCTTCCCGCGGGGGAACTGGTGCCCGGCGACGTAATCCAATTCGAAGCCGGGGATCTGGTCCCGGCTGATGCCCGTCTGATAATGGCCTCGGGATTGCGCTGCCTGGAATCGGCCCTCACCGGGGAGTCCGATGCGGTGGCGAAATCCGCCGACTTGCTGTCCGCTGCGGATGCGCCCCTGGGCGATCGCGAAAACCTGATTTTCATGGGCACCAGCGTAGCGGTCGGCGAAGGCGAGGCCGTGGTGGTCGCAACCGGACCGGCCACGGAACTCGGACGCATCGCGGGGCTGTTGGAATCGGCGGGAGCGGACTCCGCGACGCCGTTGCAGAAACGCATGGACGCGCTCGGAAAATCCCTGGTGTGGATCTGCCTGGGGTTGGTGGCCGCGCTTTTCGGCTTGGGCTTGTGGCGCGGTCGCGATCCCTTCGAACAGTTTCTGACCGCCGTGAGCCTGGCGGTGGCGGCCGCGCCCGAAGGCCTCCCCGCCGTGGTAACGGTGGCCTTGGCCCTGGGGGTGCAACGCATGGCCCGGCGCAAGGCTTTGGTGCGTCGTCTGCCATCGGTCGAAACCATGGGATCGGCCACGGTCATCTGCACGGACAAGACCGGGACCCTGACCGCCGGGGAGATGACGGTGCGGGAACTATTCGTGGACGGCGAATCCTTTTCCGTGGCCGGCGGAGCCTTGGAGCCGGTCGGCGCCGTGTTGCGCGGCGGCGCGGCCCCGGACGTGAATCAGTCGGAGCAGATCCGGTTCCTGGCCGCGGTGCATGCCGCCACCGCCACGGCGAACCTGTACCGGGAAGGCGACATCTGGAAAGTGGCGGGCGATCCCACCGAAGGCGCCTTGCTCGCCGTGGGCCGCAAGGCCGGGTTCAACGCGGAGACGCATTCCCACGGGGAGCGGTTGCATGCGTTCCCCTTCGATTCGGATCGCAAGCGCGCCAGCGTCATCCACCTTGGCGGAAATGGCGCCGGCGGGGACGGGCGTGCGCGCCTCTCCGTGAACGGCGCGCCGGATCTCCTGATCGCCCTGTGCACGCGGGTGCATGGCCGCAACGGTCCGCGGGACTTCCTGCCCGGCGAGAGGGACGCGGTACTGGCGGCCAACGCGGCCATGGCCGCGAAGGGATTGCGCGTGATCGGATCGGGTTACCGCTTCCTGGAAACCCCATTGCCCGCGGGGGAATCCGGGGCGCCTGACATGCAGGCCGCCGAGCGCGACCTCGTCTTCACCGGATTGGCGGGCATGCAGGATCCGCCGCGGCCGGAAGCGCGCGTCGCCGTGGCCGAGTGCAAGGACGCCGGCATCCGGGTTGTGATGATCACCGGGGATCATCCCGCGACCGCGTCAGCCATCGCCCGCGATCTCCTCATCTCGGGCGACGGGGCGGAAGTGCTTACCGGACCCGGCCTCGACGCCCTTTCGCAGCCCGATCTGGAAGCCAAGGTGGAGCGTGTCAGCGTGTACGCCAGGGTTTCAGCCGCCCACAAGCTCCGCATCGTTCAGGCTTGGAAGACGCGCGGCGCCATCGTGGCCATGACCGGCGACGGCGTCAACGACGCGCCCGCGTTGAAAGGGGCCGATATCGGCGTGGCCATGGGCCGCTCCGGGACCGAAGTCGCCAAACAGGCGTCGGACATGATCCTGGCCGACGATAATTTCGCGACCATGGTGGCGGCGGTGGAGGAAGGCCGGGGAATCTACCAGAACATCCGCAACACCCTGCAATTCCTGTTGGCCGGCAATGCCGGGGAACTCCTGGTGATGACCGTGGCCATCGTCGTGGGTTGGGATTCCCCTCTGTTGGCCATCCACTTGCTATGGATCAACCTGGTTACGGACGGCCTACCCGCGCTCTGCCTCGCCTCCGAGCCCATTGATCGCGATGTCATGAAACGGCCGCCTCGCGATCAGCGGGCCCTGCTTTCCGACCGGGGTTTTCTCTTCCCGCTGCTGCTGACGGGATTCCTCACGGCAACCGTCACCCTGATCGCATTCCGCATGGGTGCGGCCGCCGTGGGGACCGATGGCGGGCGCTCCCTGGCCTTCACCACCCTGGTGCTGGCGGAGCTTTTCCGTTCCTTCGGGGCGCGCAGCGAGACCCGTCCGGTGTGGCGGATGGACTGGACCGTGAACCTCAAGCTGGTTTCCGTCGTCGTCGGTTCCATCGCCCTGCAGTTCCTGATCCACCAGATCCCGGTGCTTGAACGGATCTTGAAGGTGCGCCCGCTTGGCTTCGCCGAAGGACTGATGGTGGTGGGCCTGGCCCTGATTCCGCTGGCGGTCACCGAAATCGCCAAGGCGGTCCGGATGGCAGGGTTTAAGCGTCCAGGTCGACCAAGTCCCGGTATTCCGGTACCACGCAAGGCCAGTGGAAACGTTCTTCAACGGCCTTACGCAGGCCATCCGAAGCGATAGGCTCGCCATGGGTGATGAATACCTTTTTCGGCGGGCGCTTGGCCGTGGCCATCCATTCCAGGATCTCATCCGCATCGGCATGGGCCGAGAAGTTCTCCAGAGTCTCGACACGCGCCTGCACGGCAACGTATTCGCCCTGGATCTTGATCCGGTCCGAGCCCGCCGCCAAGGCAGCGCCCCGGGTCCCCGCGGCTTGATAGCCCGACAGCAAGATGGTATTGCGGGGATCGGGAGCGAAGGCTTTCAGGTGATGCAGCACCCGGCCGCCCGTCGCCATACCGCTCGCCGAGATCAGGATCATCGGACCCTTGCGCCGCGAGAGCGCCTTGGATTCCTCCGACTCCCTCACGTAATGCGCTATGTCGAACACTTCGCGCGCATGAGCGGCCCCCAGCGAGTGCGCCTCCGGATATTGCGCGTATAGATCCGTGGCATTGGTCGCCATGGGGCTGTCGACATAGATAGGCGCGGCCGGGAGCTTGCCCGCCTGTTTCAGATCCCACAGCCGCAACAACAGCGATTGGGTGCGTCCCACCGCGAAGGACGGGATCAGTACCATGCCCTGCTTGCGGAACGCCTCCGCGATGAACCCGGCCAGTTTAAGGCCGGGATCCACGTTCTCGTGCTTGCGATCCCCATAGGTGGATTCGACCACCAGGTAATCCGTGTCGGGAAGGGCTTCCGGAGGCGGAAACAGCGGATCCACCTGCCGGCCCAGATCGCCTGAGAACAAAAGCGCTTGGCCTTTATGACGCACCCGGATCATGGAGGCGCCGAGGATATGGCCGGCGCGGAAATATTCCGCTTCCAGTCCGCCGTCGAGCTTCAAGGGCTTGTTCCATTCCACCGGCCGGAACAGCTTGAGCGCCCGCTCCGCGTCGTCGGTCGTGTACAGAGGCAGCGGATCCTTGTGCTTGGAGAAGGAGTGGCGGCGCGCGTAATTCGCTTCCTCCTCCATGATCTTGGCGCTGTCGAGCAGCAGGATCCTGCAAAGGTCGCGGGTGGCGGGCGTGCAATAAACGGGGCCTGCGAAACCTTCGCGCGCCAGACGGGGCAGGTATCCGCTATGATCCAGATGCGCGTGGGTGAGAAGCACCGCCTCGATGCCCTCCACGGACACCGGAAGCGGCGACCAGTTCTTGAGCCGCAATTGCTTCAATCCCTGGAAGAGCCCGCAATCCACCAACAAGCGGCGGCCGCCATACTCCACCTGGTATTTGGATCCCGTAACCGTTCCCGTGCCGCCCAGAAATGTCAATTGCATGCGTTCCGCTCCTAAGGTTTCGGCAACCGGGTCGCCGGCAGCAGGATGGTGAACCGCGTGGTCCCATTATGGGATTCGCAATCGATGCTGCCGCCGTGCTCGGCGATGATTTGCTTGCTGATGGCCAGCCCCAATCCGGTCCCGTCACCGCCCTTGGTGGTATAAAAAGGTTCGAAGATGCGGGACAGCACGTCCGGTTCGATTCCGCCCGCGTTGTCCTGGTATTCCAATTGCACCATCTGTTTCTTTTCCAGGTAGCGGGATTGGATCCGGATGAGTTTCCCCGATGCGTTGGTGTTCGCGAACGCGTCCCGGGAATTGCCCAGCAGGTTGTGGATGACGGATTCCAACTGGGTGCGGTTCCCGTTCACGAAATATTCCCCGTCCACCTCTATATCGATACTGATGCCTCGGCTGGTCAATTGCCGTTCGATGAACAGGAAGCTGTCGTCCAGCAATTGGCGTAAGGAGATCGTCGAGATGGCGGTTCCCGAGTCCTTCTTGGAATAAAACAACAGGTGTTCCAGCACCCTCCGCATGCGTTCCGCCCCGCGGATGACTGACTCCGCCGCGGAAGAGGCCACGGTCGGATCTTCGGACCGGTTCGGATCCTTCAGAAAATCCCTGAGGAACTCCGCATCCAAAAGGATGCTTGCAAGCGGATTGTTCAGCTCATGCGCCAATCCCGCCCCCAATGTTCCCAGCACCACCAGCTTGTTGGCGTGGAACAGCTGCCGTTCCATGAGCACCTGCTGTGCGCGGTCGATGGAAAACCCCATGTATCCCACGATCTTTTCCTCGCGGCGGATGGGGGAGATGGTGAGAAGGATATGGACGTCGGTTCCGTCCGTGGCCCGGTTGGTCAGTTCCCCGCGCCAAACGTTTCCGGCGGAGATGGTGTTCCACATGTTCTTGTACAGGCTGTCCGGCGTCACCGGGGATCGGATGATGCGTTGGTTCTTCCCCACGATCTCCGTCTCGGAAGAGAACTTGTACAAGCGCAGGTAGGCCTCGTTCACCTTCACCATGGCCCCGTTCGGATCCGTGATGTTGATGGCGTAGTCTGACTGCGTGAAGGCGTCTTCGATCAAGGGATGGGCGGATTTCGAAATGTAAGGTTGGTCATAGGTAGGCATGTCCCTTAAGGTAGCTAGCGTAGCTAGGGGTAGCTAGGTTAACTAGGGTAGCTAGGGTAATATGGCGGAACTCCGTCCCACGTGCCCCATGCCGGCCGGTTGGCCTTCGATAAAGCGGTCGTAGACCTGTTTTTCCATGGCGCCGGCCAGCGGGAACAGGATTTCCCGTTCCATGCGGGAATGCTCCATCAGACGGTGATGGAAGGCCTGCAGCAGGCGGTTAACTCCCGCGCCGGCGGCTTCCATGGTTTTCCCGGTTGTCCGGAAAAATCGGAGCGCTTCCAGGAACTCCTGGATCGGCAAGAGCTGCTTCTGTTCCTCGCGCATCAGGTGCACGGCGGCGAAAACCCTGACCGATCCTTTCGAGAAATCGGGAGCCATCCCTCCATGGCGCAGGCAATATTCTTGCTGCAAAATCTTGGGGAAAAGGAAGCTCTCTTCTTCGGAGATATGCCGGATCAGGGAGGCCGAAAATCCGGGCCAGGCGACGATCAACGGATGCAACGGCCCCAGGAAATCAGGATGCCGGTCTCCCGCGGTGAAGGCACTGAGGATGGCGGGGATGAATTCCTGGAGGAAAGCGCGGTGTTCCTGGGTCAGGAAATCGATCAGATGGTACAAGGGGCGATTGGCCCAGTCACTTGCGCGATCCGGTATTTCCATGGTCTGGAGGGATTGTAGGAGCTCATCCCAGCGGAGACCGGAGATCCGGCACAAATCCTCTAACCGCGCGGACGGCAAGCAATAGGGATTGATCTCCCATTTTTCCAACCAATTCATCGCCATGGGCCGGATGGCTAACAGGGTATGGAGCGGAGTATCGGGAAAGAGCATCAGTTTCAGGTGTTCCATTCGACCTCCATGTGTGACCGCCTCATCCTATGCAAAGTCCGAGCCGGACACGAATGCTAAGTCAATTGCCGCAGGTTGCAATTGCCGGCGACATCGAGCTTTGGTCGGGGATCGCTGAGAGCATGACCCCAATTCGGATTTGTCATTATGGCAAAGTGATGCCAAAAAGGCAATAACCAGCCTAATCCAGTATCTCGGTTTGCTCCCCAGAGATAAGGGGCAGTTGGATATTGAAAACCGTCGTTCCCCCTTGCGACTCGCATTCGATAGTGCCCCCATGTTCGGCCACGATTTTTTTGCTGATTGCCAACCCCAATCCAGTACCCTCCTTTTCTCCCTTGGTTGTGAAGAAAGGCTCGAAGATATGGGGCAGATTCTGTTCCGGGATGCCGCCCGCATTGTCGCGGTATTCGACCTTTGCGAAGCCGGCGCTATCGCGTGAGATATGGATGGATACCCGCTTTTCCCCGGTCCGGCCTTCGAAGGCGTCCCGGGAATTGTGCAGCAGGTTGTGGATGATGGATTCCAGTTGAGTGCGGTTGCCCGAAATCAGAATGTCCTCATCCGCTTTGATTTCGATGGAGATGCCGCGGTTGCTGAACTGCCTTTCGATGAAGAGGAAGCTTTCCTGGATGAGTTGCAGTATGGACAAGGTGGAATGCCTTTGCGGTCCTTCCTTGCGGGAGTATACCAGCAGGTGTTCCAGCACCTTCTTGATGCGTTCCACCCCCCGGATCAGGGAGGCGGAGGCCGATTCCGCGGTGACCCAATCGATCGGTTTGCCGGGCGCCTGGAATATCTCCTGAAGGTATTCGGCGTCCAGCAGGATGCTGGCCAAGGGGTTGTTCAATTCATGCGCGAGTCCCGCCCCCATGGTGCCCAGCACCACCAGCTTGTTGGCATGGAACAATTGCTTTTCAAGCAGCACCTGCTGCGCGCGATCGAGCGAGAAACCCATGTACCCGACGATGACGCCTTTTTCCCGGATCGGCGTGATGGTGAGATGGACGAAGATTTCGCTCCCGTCCTTCGCTACGTTGGTGAGATTGCCGCGCCAGGTTTCGCCGGAAGAAATGCATTTCCACATCGCTTTATAGACGGAGGTGGGCGTATGGGAAGAGCGGATGATGCGTTGTGATTTTCCCAGGATTTCCGAATCCGAGGCGAACTTGTATAAGTCCAGATACGCTTGGTTGACGCGCACGAGGGAGCCTTGGGTATCGGTGAGATTCACGGCATAGTCGGCCTGGGTGAAGGCCTTGATCAACAGGGAATCCGTGGATTGGGGTCCGCCGGAGAAGGTCGGATTGAGGGTCGGGGTCATTAGGATCGGCAAGGGGGTGCGAGGAGGCATAGGGAGAATGTAACGGTTGCCAGGCTCGGTAATCCCCTGCGGAATTCTGTCATTTTGACATGCAGGAACCGGATCGGGTTGGAAAACCTATCTATTGTTTAACCTGGCGTGGCGGATGGAGCAACGGAACGTTACCCTCCGGATCGGCCCGGGATTTGCTTGAGAAGGAAGCCATGAAAAAGAAACTCCTTATCATCGACGACGAACGCAGCATTGTGGAATCCTTGACCCGGGCGCTCATGGGCCAGGAATTCGAATTGAGTTCCAGCCAGGAGCCGGAGAAGGCCCTGGAAATGATCAAGGAAATCGTCCCCCAAGTGGTGATTTCGGATCTGAAGATGCCCAAGATGGACGGCCTGGAGCTGCTCGGCAAGATCAGGGAGTTCAACGCAGGGATCCAGGTGGTGATGATCACGGGCCATGGGACCATCGACGATGCCGTGACCGCGATGAAGAAGGGCGCCTACGATTTCATCCCCAAGCCTTTCAACAAGCAGGAGATCATCGCCATCGTGAATCGGGCCTTTGAGAAGGCCGCCCTGCTTGAGGAGAACTTCATCCTCAAGGAGAAGCTGAAGCGCAATGATGCGCCCGCCTTCGACATGGGCAAGAGCCGGGCCTTCCGCGGCCTGCTCGACCGGGCCGCCCAGGCCGCCGCCAGCGACGCCACCATCCTCATCATGGGAGAGTCCGGCACGGGCAAAGAGGTGCTGGCCCACCACATTTTCGCCAAGTCCAACCGATTGGTGCAGCCTTTCGTCACCGTCAATTGCGCCGCCATCCCCGAAAACCTGTTGGAGGCCGAGCTGTTCGGTTACAAGAAAGGCGCGTTCACCGGCGCCTACCAGGACAAGAAAGGCCGTTTCCAGGACGCCAACGGCGGCACCATCTTCCTCGACGAGATCGGCGAGATTCCTTTGGCCGTGCAGCCTAAGCTGCTGCGCGTTTTGCAGGAGGGGGAGGTCAGCCCCGTGGGCGGGCAGACCCAGAAGGTGGATGTGCGCATCATCGCCGCCACCAACAAGAACCTGCGTAAGCAGGTCGAGGCCGGCTTGTTCCGTGAGGACCTTTTCTATCGGCTCAACGTGATCCCGCTGCAAATCCCGCCGCTCCGCCAGCGCCCGGAGGATCTCCACTCCCTGATTTCCCATTTCATCGCCCTATACTGCAAGAAGAACAAGAAGTCGAACCTGTCCCTGAGCGCCGACGCGCTCAAGCTGATGGAGAACTACGGTTGGCCCGGCAACGTGCGCGAGCTCGAGAACGCCATCGAACGCGCCGTGATCCTGTGCATGGGCCACCAGATCCTGCCCGAGGATCTGCCGGACGAACTGAGCTCGGGCACGGAATCGGCGGCGCAGATCTTCGTAGGCCGCAACATGACTTTGGAGGAGATCGAGTTGTCGGCCATCCAGATCGGCTTGAAACGGAACCACGGGGACAAGGCGAAGACGGCCGAAGATTTGGGCATCAGCCTCCGCACCATCTACCGCAAGCTCGATATGCTTTCCCATGCCGGGGATGAGGATGCCGCCGCGGCAGCGAAAGCCGAAGCGGCGAAATGATCGTCCGTAGCCTTCAGATGGCGACGAGGCTTTGCGCCGGAAAGGCGAAAGGAAGGCACGGGGGTTTCAGAACGGGCGGGGCATGCGGCGCTTGCGGACCCTGAGGACGTAGAATCCCGCGGCGCCGATAAGGCACATCGCGGCGGGAACGAAATTCGAATAGAAGCTGATCCACCGGAATATAGAGAATCCGGCGAGCCCGCCGGAAAAGAATCCCACCAGGATCGAAACCAGGAATCCGATTTTCCAGAACTTGACCTGCTTATGCCGCAAGGCCTGGCCGATCAGCACCCCCAGGTCCGTCATGATGCCGGTCACGTGGGTGGTACGGATGATCAGGCCCATGTAGTTGCTGGCCATGGCATTCTGCAGGCCGCAGGCGAACGCCACGAAGAACAGCGCAGAGTTCGCCTTGGATTTGAACAGAAACACCGATGCGAAGAGCAGGAGGGATTCGACCGTCATGAGGATGGAGTACTCGATCGCCGGCTTGAAGTTGCGCGCTCCGATCACGGCCCCTGAGAAGACTGCGCCGGACAGGAAACCGAACACGATATAGGACAGGTTGATGAATTCCGAAAAATTGAGCCCCGCCATATCGATGCTCAGGCGGGTCACGGCCCCGGTCATATGGCTGATGGGAACGTGGAAATAACAAAGCGAGATGGAGTTGACGAACCCGGCCACGAAGGCCAGGCAAATCCCTCCCAGAAAGATTAGCGGGTCGACGCGCGCGAACCTCCGGACCCGGTCCCGTTCGGAATACGGCATGGCTTCAGTATAACATTTCCGTAAACGCTACAGTCTTGATATGAGAAGTTCCCGCTGGAAGATCAATTCCTTGGGCAGATGTTCGTAAAGCTTCACGAACAGTTCGTCCTGGGAGATGACCTCCTTCTTCCAGGCATCGATGTCGATATCCTGCAACGCCTCGAACTTCTCCGGGTTCATGTCCTTGAGGCCGGTCAAATCGATGTCCTCGGCCTTGGGAATCCATCCCAAGGGCGATTCGTAGGCTCCCGCCACACCCCGGCAGCGTTCCGTGATCCATTGGATGACACGCATGTTCTCGCCGAATCCCGGCCACATGAAATGGCCCTCCTTATCCTTGCGGAACCAATTGACATGGAAGAATTTGGGCGGATACTTGATCAGCTTCCGCATCTTGATCCAGTGGGCGAAATAATCGCCCATGTTGTAGCCGCAGAACGGCAGCATGGCCATGGGGTCGCGGCGCACCACGCCGACCTGGCCCACCGCCGCGGCCGTGGTCTCGGAGCCCACGGTGGCTCCCAGGAACACGCCGTGGATCCAGTTGAAGGCCTGGAAGACCAGGGGCACGTTGGAGGGGCGGCGCCCGCCGAAAATGAAGGCGCTCAGGGGTACGCCCGACGGGTTCTCCCAGTCCGGATCGATGCACGGGCATTGGGAGGCCGGCGCGGTGAAGCGGGAATTGGGATGGGCGGCGGTGCGGCCACAGCCGGGCGTCCATTCCTTGCCGGTCCAATCAGTGAGTCCGGGCGGCGGGACCTCGGTAAGACCTTCCCACCATACGTCGTTGTCCGGGGTCAGGGCCACGTTGGTGAAGATGGCATTGGCGCGCATGCTGTGCATGGCGTTGGCGTTCGACTCCCAGGACGTACCCGGGGCCACCCCGAAGAAGCCGGCTTCCGGATTGATGGCGTGCAGGCGTCCGTCCGGTCCGGGCTTGATCCAGGCGATGTCGTCGCCGACCGTGGTCACCTTCCAGTCCTTGAAACGTTCCGGCGGCACGATCATGGCAAGGTTGGTCTTGCCGCATTGGCTCGGGAACGCCGCCGCGATATAGGTTTTTTCCGCGCCGCCGGGAGGCTGCACGCCCAGGATGAGCATATGCTCGGCCAGCCAACCATCGTCGCGGCCCATCTTGGAGGCGATGCGGAGCGCGAAGCATTTCTTGCCGAGCAGGGCGTTGCCGCCGTATCCGCTCCCGAAGGACCAGATGGCGCGCTCTTCGGGGAAGTGCACGATGTATTTTTCCGCCGCGTTGCTGGGCCAGGGAACATCGGCCTCGCCGGGTTGCAGGGGCCTGCCTACGGAATGCAGGCAGGGCACGAACGCGTCTTCTCCCAAGGCGTCCAAGGCGACCTGGCCCATGCGGGTCATGATGCGCATGCTGATCGCCACATAGGGTGAATCGGTCAATTGCACGCCGATTTGGGAGATGGGAGAGCCGATGGGTCCCATACTGAAGGGAACCACATACAGGGTGCGGCCGCGCATGCACCCAGAGAAGAGCGCGGTGAGTTTGGCCTTCATGGCTTTGGGAGCCATCCAGTTGTTGGTCGGGCCCGCGTCCTCTTGCCGCTTGGAGCAGATGAAGGTGCGGTCCTCCACGCGGGCCACATCGTCCGGCGTAGAGCGGCAGTAATAGCTGTTGGGTCGTTTCTCGGGGTTGAGTCGGGTCAAAGTCCCGCGTTCCACCATACGGGCGCAGAGAGCGTCGTATTCGGTCTGGCTGCCGTCGCACCATTGGATGCGTTCGGGTTTGCACAGCGTGGAGACTTCCGCCACCCACTGCTTCAATTCCGCGTTACGGGTCGGTTCCATTATCATCTCCTCGTCGCCGTCCGGCTCAACCTCGGGTTAGGGAAAACAATCAAAGCAATCCACAGGCCAACGCCAAGTACTGGTTATCAGGCTAAATCCGGAGATAAGGCGGGAACTGACACCGGGCCGTATGACATATTGGCAAAAAGGGTTGGAAAGGGAGCGCTGCGGAGAAAATATTTGCCAATGGCCGATGTAACGCGTAGTTCCCAGCAAGGTCGGAGCTCCCTTCGCAGCTCCCTTTAAGGCGGTTCCCCATGAAAAAGGAGATTCCCATGAAAACCTCATCATTTACTTCCTTTGCGCGCATACCGCGCATACCGCGCATGACCCGCGCCGTCGGCATCGCCGCACTTTTGGTTGGGATCGGGGCAGGCTCCTCATGTTTCGCCGCTTCGGTCGTTCCGGAAGCCTCCCCGGACAAGACCCAGTCCTCGAACCTTAACCAAACAAATCAGCCCGCCAACCCGGATTCCCTGGCAAAGGTCCGGGTGGTGGAACAGATGGCGATGCCGGCGCAGTTCTCGAATGGGGAGATCCTTGGTCTGCTCGTCGCCGTGGATGACAATGAAACCGCCCTCGCCGGAAAGGCCATGAATAAGAAGATCAGCCCGGAAGTGAAGGCATACGCGAAGATGCTTCGCGAGGAACACTCCACCGCAAAGATCGAGACGCAGAAGCTCGCTAACCAGCTCGTATTGAAGACGGTTTCGAGCAAGCAGTCCGAGGACTTGCGCGCCAAGGGCGCTCAAGAGCTAAAGGCCTTGGTGGCCCTTAACGGGATGGAATTCGAAAAAGCCTATATCGACGCCATGGTGACCGGACATGCGGAGGTGCTGCAATTGCTCAATACTCAAGTGATCCCGAGCGCGCTCAACACCACGGTCAAGGCCCATGTGGTCGATATGCGGGCAAAAATCGCCGCGCACATGGAGCAGGGAAAGCGATTGCAGGGCGCCCGGGCTTCGCGGGAGGAGTGATTTCCGCCCTGCGGCTTTTGCAAATTCCCCGTCCGGGGCTATCGACCCCGGACTCTCGTTCGCTGGAGCCCTTAAACCGGTTTACAGGCCCTTTTACAGACCCCGTATTTAATGGCCAGTTTAGGCTCCACCGTCAATTCCTGAAAAAACGGTAGTCAATGGCACCACTTACCGTGGTGTTTAAGAAAAAAGGTTTCGGTATTACCTTTCAATAGGTACCGTAAGCCACCCCAGCGGTCGACGGTGCCTCATCTCTTTGATTTCCGTGCGTAAACCAAAAACGACCGAGGTATCGAATGTTGAAAAGCATGTCCGCTATGGCACTGTTATTGTCTTTGTGGGGCGGGGTCCAGGCGGCGCCCGACCTCCCCGTGGCGACAAATCCCATTGATAACGCATCGCAATTGCAGCCCAACGTGACTTTCACCTGGACCGGGTCCGTCGGCTCAACCTATCGGCTCCAGGTTTCGACTTCGGAGACCTTCGCGGACACGGTGGTTGATGAGCAGGGATTCACCGACACCTTCCGCAATCCCGCGGGTTTGAAGCACGGAACCCACTATTTCTGGCATGTAAGCGCCAGGAACGCAACCGGCGTCAGCGAGTATTCGCCCACCTTCGATTTCACCACCATCATCGCCGCCCCCCCGATTACGGTGCTGGCCGAACCGGCCAATGGCGCCACCAACACCTCGATTAAGCCGGTCCTGAAGTGGCGCAAGCTGACCCAAGCCTCCGGATACCAGGTCCAGATCGCGACCAACGCCGCGTTCACGACCCCGGTCCTGGATCTTACCACCACAGGCGATACCACCCTGACGCCGGGGACCAATTTCGAAGTCAGCAAGCTCCATTATTGGCGCGTGCGCGCCCGTAACGTGGGCGGCGAGGGCCCCTGGTCCGCTGCCTGGACCTTCACCACGATTCCCCCCTTGCCCGCGGTTCCCGACCTGCTGGTCCCCGCCGACAATGCCGCGGCATTGACCTTGCCTATCACCTTCAAATGGCACAAGGCCGAACGCGCCGCAGCCTACACCGTGGTGATCTCCACTTTTTCCGATTTCAGGACCACGCTATTCGACACCGCAATCGCCAGAGGCGACACGGCCCTGGTCTATTCCGGTAAGCTTGTGTATGGCGCCACCTACTATTGGCGAGTGCGTTCGGAAAACGCGGGGGGGAATTCGGCATACGCCCAAGCGGACCATTTCTCCACCCTCGAAAAGCCCCCGGCGCCCTTGCTGGCGCTGCCCGCGGTCGATGCCGTGAATCTGCCGCTAACTCCGGGCTTGTTCTGGCGCAAGACGGCCCGCGCCGTCAGCTACCGCCTTGAAGTTTCCCTCAGCGCCGCTTTCACCACCCTGCTCGTCAACGACTCCACAGGCGATACCTCCAAAGTGTTGAGTCCCCTCCAATACCAGACCGCATATTACTGGCGAGTGCGCGCCCGCAATGCCGCGGGATTCTCGGTCTATTCCGAAGTCCGCAAGCTAACGACCCTTACCCTGGCGGTTCCGCCGGCATCGGACCTTGTCTCTCCCGCCGACGGCGCGGACGCCCAGGCCGCGACTTTGGTGCTGAAGTGGCGTACTTCCCTGCGAACGGACACCTATCGACTGCAGGTCTCGCTTTCGCCCACCTTCGCGACCACGGTGTTCGACGACGCCACCCTCAAGGACACCACCAAGTCGGTCGGCCCCCTGAAGGACAATGAGACCTACTACTGGCGCGTCAATGCCAAGAACGCCGCCGGCGCCGGCGTGTTTTCCGAAATCCGCAGTTTCACCACCAAGGAAGGCGCCGCGGCCGAACCCGTCCTCGTGAGCCCCGCGGATAATGCAGGGAACCTTCCCACCGACGTTACCTTCAAATGGAAGACTTCCGCGAACGCGACAACCTACCTCGTGCAGGTCTCCGAAAAGGCCGATTTCTCCACGAAGGTCGAAGAGGATGAGGATGTGGATACCGAGTTCGTGGCCGAGGACCTCGACAATGGCAAGACCTATTATTGGCGAGTGCGCGCCCAGAACGGCGCGGGCAACAGCGACTATTCCGATGCGCGCAAATTCACCGTCGTAGTGCATGCTCCCGACGCTTGCGTCCTGATCTCGCCTACCGACAATGCGACGGACCAGAAGCTCAACTTGACCTTAACGTGGCATAAGGTACCGCAGGCGTCGGCCTACCGCATCCAAATGTCCCTCGCGCCATCCTTTTCCACCGTCTCGATTGACGACAGCGCGCTTACCGATACCACCAAGTCGTTCACGGAACTGGCGGCCAATACCCAATTCTACTGGCGCGTAAGAGCCAAGAATGCGGGCGGCCTGGGCGCCTGGTCCGAGATCCGCGGCTTCAAGACCCTGGCCGTTACCGCCATCAGCCAGTTGCGTTCCGGAAAGAGCGAAGGCTTCCAGCTGTTGTCCGGACGTCCGGGCGCCGGCGCGGAAGTGGTCTACGCGGTTCCCGAAGCCCGGCATGTCCGCTTCACGGTCATCAATCCCGCCGACGGCCGATCCTTCGATCTGGTGGACCGTTCGGTGGAAGCCGGCTCCTACCGCCTTGCCGTAGGCTCCTTGGGGCGCGCGCGCGGAATCTATTTCCTGAGCATGACCGCCGGCACTTACCGGCAGACGCAGAAGGTGTTCCTGCCTTAACACCCGGCAGGTGGAGAGAACCGGAAGCCTGGGCTCATCCAGGGATTACTTCCGGGAATACAGTAAAAGGGAAGGCCGCTCTCGCACGGGGCGGCCTTTTTCATGGAATCGTAAATCAATCGAAAGGTCGCCGGCGCCGCGGGGCGGATGCTGGCGAAAGCACCAACTGCGGAATAGTGGGCCAGCCGGTGTGGGGGCCGGAAGGGCATTGGTGACCCGCTCGCGGCTCGAAGTCTTCTCTTAGCTTATCTTTAAAGCGTACTCATCGAATTTTCGATTCGGTCATGCCGGGGGATTTGTGATTGGGAATAGCAACTCTGAATGCTCTCGCTGGGCGTTTTTTTCGGTTATCTGGGGTCTGACTATCCCCGCCTTGTCCACGGATGCCTCCGCCACATCCGCTTCCACACCTTCCGGCGCCTCCGCCCCCCAGGACTCCTCGGCCAGGGCCTATGTGGGCTCCGCCTACGACTACGAACATAATGTGCCCGCCTACACCGAAACCCAATCGGAGCGATATCGGAACGGCAAGCATGTCGCCACCCATACTACCTTCGTCGGTGCCGAGGGCAAACCCATCGCCGAGCGCACCTTGGATTTTTCCCGCCGTGAATTCGATCCGGATTATTTGTACAAAGATCTCCGGAACGGTTATGAAGAAGGCGCCAAGAACGAGGGCGCGGACATCCTAGTGCATTTCCGGGATTCGAAAAACGCGGAGCGCAAAGAGAAGCGCATCCAGGTGCCCGGACCGTGCATCATCAACGGCGGGGTGGGTAAGTTCGTGAAGAGCCGGTGGGCCGAAATCGCCGCGGGCAAGAAGGTTTCCTTCAACATGGTCATCCCCGCGCGGCTCGATTATTTCCGCTTCGAGGCCTACGTCGATCCCAAGTACGTCCTCAAGCCCGAGGAATCAAAAGGGCGCGAGTATCTGCCCGTAGTCATCGAACCCAAGAATTCCGTGCTCAGCATGCTGTTGCCCGTCATTGTCATGTACGAAAGTCCCAAGACCCAGCGCTTGATCGCCTATCAGGGCATCGTGAATGTGGCCGATGCCAAGGGCCGCAGCCTGCGCGTGCGGACTACCTACCCGACCCAAGGGCCATAATATCTGACGGCCACGTTTACTTCCGCCAGGCTGCGAGTTCCGCGCGCAGCGTTTTCCATTCGGTGAACATGCTGCTCACGACCACGCGCTTGCCGCCCCCCTTGAGCACGATGCGGGATTTCCCCACGTCCATCGATTCGACCTTGTCCCGATCCATGGTCTTGCCGTTGCCGTCCCAAAATACGACCGCGACCTGGGTCGGACTCAAGCGGGCCTCGCGCGGGCGGAGGAAGAACCCGTAGATCACGGATAGCATGCCCGAAACCACCAGAATGAAGGAGATGACCCAGGGATAGGCTGGCACCCCCTGATGCGCGTGGAAGGCTTTTACGGTGATATAGGCGGAGAGCATCACGGAAATGATGCCGCCCCCGTAGACGCAGCAGGCGCCGATGGCGAGGATGGCGATGCGGGTGGTGTCCGCCTTGAATTTCCTGCCCTCGGCTACGGGTTCGGTGCTGGTATTGGCCATGCGGTTTAAAATAGCAATCCGATGCGGTCCGGGATCGGGCCGTTCCACCGGGCATTGACGTTCGTCGGGCCGGCGATTGGTATATTTTCCCGGAATGTTCTCCCTGATCGACTGGCTAGTCATTGTCCTCTATTTCGTGATCGTGGCCGGAATCGGCTTCTACTTCTCCCGCCGCAACGCCAATTTCTCCGACTTCATGTTCGGGGGCGGCAACATGCCCTGGTTCGCGGTGGGCATCTCCCTGATCGCGACCTCGGTCAGCGCCAACACCTTCCTGGGCAATCCCGCCGACGGCTATGCCAATGACATGCGCCTGCTGATGCTGAACGTGGGCTCGCTGATGGCCATCGTCATCGTGGGCGCGGTGTTCATCCCCCGATTCCGGGCCAGCGGCATCAAGTCGGCCTATGAACTGCTGGAGATCAAGTTTTCGCGGCCCGTGCGCGTGCTGGCCGCGGTCTTCTATTCCTGCCATCTGCTCCTGCGCATGGGCATGCTCATCTACGGCCCGGGACTGGTGCTGATGAAAATCACCGGGATGCCGTTCGAGGTGGCGGCGCTGGCCATGGCCGTTTTCGCCATGTTGTACACGTCCCTGGGCGGCATCAAGGCTGTAACGACCACGGACATCATCCAGTTCATCATCTTCTTCGGCGGCGGCCTGCTGTGCATCTGGTTCTGCGCCCAGGGCGTGGGCGGATTCGGCAAGACCTGGGCCTTGGCGGCCGAAGCGGGGAAGACCCGCTGGTACGATTTCCATTGGGATCCCACCAGCGACCGGAATTTCTGGACCGCCTCCATCGTATACGTCGTGTTCGAGGTGGCCATCCGCGGCTGCGATCAGCAATTCGTGCAGCGTTACCTGTCCACCAAGAGCGTGCGCACGGCCAACTACTCTTCGCTGACCTCGTCGCTACTGGGCATCTGCGTCGGGGTGGTGTTCTTCACCGTAGGCGCTTTCCTATACGTGTACTTCCAGGTGGCGCACGTGGAAGCGCTTCCCGAGGGCCTTAAGGTGAACCAGGTGCTCCCGCATTTCATCGTGAACGTGCTGCCCACGGGCGTCAAAGGCCTGCTCGTGGCCGCCATCCTGGCGGCCGACATGGGAGCGCTGAGTTCGGTGCTGACGGCGCTTTCCAATACCACGGTGGTGGATTTCCTGCCTCGCAAGCACGCCCAGGACGCCGGTTCCCATAACATCAGGAACGCGCGCAAGTGGGTGGTGCTCTGGGGCATCCTCGGGCTGGGCGCTTCCTTCGTCTGCCGCATTGGCGACGTCTCCATCCTGACCAAGGCGCTTTTCTTCACGTCCCTGTTCACCGGCCCATTGCTCTCGATTTTCGTACAGGCGTTCTTTCTTCCCAAAACCCATCCCAAAGCCGTCATCATCGGAACTTTCATCGGCATGCTGGCCTTGGTGCCGTTCACGAACATCCCCATTCTGCCCGCGGGAATGTGGAAGCCCTGGCTGGCCCTGGCTTGGCCGTGGAACCCGGTGATCTCGATGACGGGATCATTGATCGCGGCCCAATTGATTACCCTGTTCCTGCCCCGGTATCAGCGCGCGGTGGAACCCGTCGCGGCCTGAGCACACCCTGCCGAACCCGTCTATCGGTTCAAGGACACGGGGGGATTTCGGGAATGGACACTATGCCGTCCATGCCTTCTGATACGGTATGGCACAAGACCGCGACACCAGTATCCACCCGCTTTTCCCCGGTTTCCCGCATCCATACCGCGCGCGCGTCGAACCGTTTCAACAGGAATGCCCCCGCGGAAGGCCCCAGGATGAACAGGGGTTTGGTGAGGCGGTCGGCCAACAGGCTGTTGGCGGCCAGCACGGTGACCGAGCAATAAGGCCTCGCGGGCTTGCCGGTACGGGGATCGAAAACGTGGTGGTAGCGGATGCCGTTCTGGATGAAGAAGCGCTCGTAGTCCCCGGAGGTGGAAACCGCCATAGGTTCGGCGAGCCTGAGGGTTCCCGCCATGCCCTCGCCGTTACGGGGATGGCGGATCCCCAGCATCCAGGGTTCCGGATCGGAAACCTGGGATTTATGGCCTCCCAGGCGCATGTCCCCGCCCGCCTTCACGATATGGTCCGGGTAGCCCAGAGAGTCGAGGATCGCGTGCATTCGATCGACCGCGAAGCCTTTGGCGATGCCTCCGAGGTCGAACACGGCGCTGTCCCGTTGCAGTACCAGGCGGCCGCCGTCGATCAGGATTAATGGGGGATGGGAGGCGGGATTGCTTTCCAGCGGCGATCCGAAGGCGGGATTGCCTTGCATGGCCACCGCCAGATCCGAGTCGGAAGGGATGCGGCCCACCGCTCCGCTGGAAAGCCCCCAGGCGTCCTTGAGGTTGTGCAAGGTGATGTCGAAGCTACCGGTGGAGGCATCGGACATCTCCTGGGCGGCGCGGAACACCGCTAGGATTTCCGGAGCGGCTTCCAGGGTGTCGCCTTTGCGTCCGAGCAAGGCGCGCAAAGAGGAGCCTGGCATATAGTCGCTGAAAACTTTTTCCAGCCGCGCGCTTTCCGTTTCCAGCAGGGCGAAGACGGAATCCTGCGCAAGCAGCGGTCCCCGGCCCGGCGCGGATCCGATGAACAGGGTGGCGGACAGGTCCGTGTCCATACCGAACCAGCGATGTTCGACCTTGACGCCCTTAGGGCCGCAACCCGCCAACAGCAGGGACGCGATCAGGAGGGAAGCGACCGGCAGGGAAAAAAGGGTTGGGGGCAGGGAAGAGGGCAGTGAAGAGGGCAGTGAAGAGACACGGTGGCAGGGGAAGATGGTAGATGTCGGCGGCATAGTCCCGGGAATTTAGCAAGATTGAGAAGGGGTCGCCGTAATGCGACCGTGCTTCGACTAGCGGGCCCGATCGGGTCCGAATCAGTTCCGGGTGAATTGAGTCAGGGGATGGCGAGTGCCGTAGGGCAGGCGGGCCTGGCGGCCGAGCACGTCGCGATTGGCGCGGACGGAAGTTGGGCGCAAGGCCTTCGCTGCCAAGCGCCGGATCGCCGTGCTGCCGGTTAGGTTGAGGGTTGCGAGCGCGGTCTCCATATCGCCTATGGCGGAGGCCGCATTGTCCGTGTCGAAGCCGAGAATGCCTTCGAACATGAAGGTTCCGGTGGTGTGGAAATAAACGCGGTAGCGTTCGAGGGCTTCGTCGCCAGTGGCGCCCGCTTTTTTCCATTCTATGAAGCTGAAGGATTTGCCGCCCAAGGTCTTGGCGCCTTCGGCGGCAACCTCGACGCTATCCGTGGTCCCGAAGTCCTTAATGGCCGCGATGATTTCGGCAGCGGTTAAATTTCCCTCATGCGGAGCGGCGAACAGGAAAGTCGAGGCCCCAGTGGCGAAATGGATCAGCACCGCTCCGGCGGAGTCGGATTGCGAGCTGGCGGGTAATTTCATCCAGCCGGAGGGAAAAGTGATGGAAAACCTGGCATTGGAAACGGGAACCTGGGAAAAGGTGGGTACGACGGCGGCGCAAATCTGCAAGCCGAAGGCCATGCAAAAAATCCGGATGGTGGATTGGTTACGGGACATAAAGGCCTCCTACGGGTTATCGGCTACGCCCAGGAAAATAAGCATTGGGCCGAATATCCGAAAGGGCTAAATAAGTTTCGATTTCGAGGTCATCCCGATATTACCAAACTCCCGGATCGGGATTGCGTTTCAATTTGACCACCTCGTTTCTCGGGGTTATACTTCGGGCTCGGCTTACAATGCAAGTGTCCCCTCCGATCAACCCGCCCAAACCCACACCGGGGGTGCTGCGCGTTGGGCTGGAAAAAATCGCCGCTCTGGGCATTTATCCGGGCATAGACGAAGAACTCGCCCGGTACATCCGCATCACCAATCTTTCCGGGGTGTACCACTGGGGCATGACGTTCCCCTATATCTTCATCTTCACCTGTCTCGAAGTCCCTAAAGCGGCGACCTGGACCTACTTCCTGCTTGGCATTTATTGCCTGGTCTGGGTTTTTAATTACTTCCGACGCTACGATTTGGCGCGATATACCCTTTTGGGCTCCATAAACATCGCCGTACTGGTCTATTCCATGTATCTGGGCAAGGCGACGGGCATCCCGCACGTCTTCTATTTCACGCTCATCGCCCCCTTTGTCTACTTCAACGTGCGCGAAGTGTGGAAGATCACCCTCTGCATTTCCGTTCCCGTGACCTTCTGGACCCTTTTGAGCGGTCCGTTCGGCCTGGGGGATAGCAGCCCGTTCCGCCCTGAAATCAATCAGATCTTCTACCTGTGCATCACCTCCACCGTGGCCATGTTGCTGATCAGCTGCACCATCCTCATCTACCTGTCGCACCAGAGCTCCCTGATGCTCCTACGCGAGGCCAAGGAAACCGCGGAGAGATCCAACCGGGCCAAGGGAGAGTTCCTGGCCACCATGAGCCATGAGATCCGCACCCCCATGAACGGGTTGTTGGGGTCCATTCAGTTGCTCGAGGTCGATCCGCTCACGCCCCGGCAGGCCGGATACGTGGAACTGGCCCAATCCTGCGGAAACCTGCTGTTGACCATCATCAATGACATCCTCGATCTGTCCAAGATCGAATCGGGCCGTCTGGAGATGGAGATCGTCAGACTGGACCTGGCGGCCATCCTCCAGGAGATCCTGGATTTGCACATGGCGGAAGCGAAAAAGAAGGGGATCGTTCTCGCCCTCGATTACGACGGGGCATGCCCGCGCACTTTGCAAGGCGATCCCACACGCATCCGGCAGGTGTTCCTCAATCTCGTTTCCAACGCCTTGAAATTCACCAAGCAAGGGGAAGTATCCATCTCCGCCCGTTTGTTGGAGTCCCTGGACGACAATCTCCGCATAGCCATCTCGGTGCGCGACAGCGGCATCGGCATCGCGGCGGAAAAGGTCGCCGGTTTGTTCCAGGCCTTTACCCAGGTGGATTCCTCCACCACGCGCCAATACGGCGGCACCGGCCTGGGCCTAGCCATCGCCAAGAAGCTGTCCGTGATGATGGGCGGGGACCTGGAGGTGGAAAGCCGCGAAGGGAAGGGCAGCGCTTTTACCTTCACAGGCGTGTTCAAACGGTAACCGCCAACGGCCGCGATCGATCCCCGGCCGTAGGCGGTTACTCGTAGCGGAGGGCGTCGATGGGATTGAGGCGCGCGGCCTTGCGGGCCGGGTACCATCCGAAGAAGATCCCAGTGGCCGCGCTGAACGCGAAGGCCACGAGGACCGATATCGGCGACAGTTTCACGGCCCATCCTTGCACCGAGGATAGGAATGCCGACGCGCCAGCCCCCAAGGCGATGCCGATCAGGCCGCCGCAGAAGCTGATGGCCACGGCCTCCACCAGGAATTGCAGCAGGATGTCCCGGCCCTTGGCGCCCACCGCCAGACGGATGCCGATTTCGCGGGTCCGCTCGGTGACGGAAACCAGCATGATGTTCATGATGCCGATGCCTCCCACCAGCAGCGAGATGCCGGCGATGCTGGAAAGCAGCACGGTCATGGTCTGCGACACGCTGCCCGCCGCCTGGGCGATTTCCGTCTGGGTGCGGATGCTGTAATCCGGCGTATCGAAGGCGGAAAGGCGGAAGCGCCGCCGAAGTACATCGTCGATCTGGCCCGAGGCTTCGGGGATGGCTTCTTCCGATACCGCAGAGGCGATCAGATTTTGGGCGAAGGTCGCACCGATCAGTTTCTTCTGCACCGTGGAATAAGGCGCGATGATGATGTCGTCCTGATCGTTGCCGAAGGATCCCTGCCCCTTGCTTTCCAGGAGGCCCACCACCTTGAAGGGCAGGTTCTTGATGCGGATGGTCTGCCCCACCGGATCCGCTCCCTCACCGAAGAGGTTGGTCGCCACGGTCTTGCCGATCAGGGCCACCTTGGAAGCGCCCCGCTCATCCGAGGCCGTGTAGGGCGCGCCGGAGGTAAGTCCCCAATTGCGGATGTCCAGGTACTCCGGATAAGCCCCGTACACGCTGGTGCGCCAGTTCTGGCCGCCATACTTGATCTGCGCGCCCGATCGGGCGGTGGGGGTGATATAGCGCAGCCCCGGCGATTCATTGCGGATGGCCTCGACGTCGTCTTCGTTCATCTTGCTGGACGTGCCCGCATCGGTACGCACGGTGCCCGGGCCGCCGCCGCCCGCGAACACGTTGATGACATTGGTGCCCAGGCCGGCGATGGAAGTCGCGACCATTTCCTTGGCTCCCTGGCCCACCGAGAGCATGGCGATCACGGCGCCCACCCCGATGATGATGCCGAGCATGGTCAGCATGGAACGCAGCTTATTGCGGGCCAGGGATCGCAGGGCGATGATGACCAGGGCGGAAAAGCGCATGTCAGCCCATCCCTTCCGTTGGTTTCAGTTTGGGCAGTTCCTCAGAGGCGCGCAAGGGCGAGACGTTGCGTTCATCCCGGATCACATTGCCGTCGCGGAATACGATGAGCCTGCCGGCATAGGCGGCGATGTCGGTTTCATGGGTCACCAGGATGACCGTAATGCCCTTTTCGTTCAGGGCCTGGAAAAGGCCCATGATCTCGATGCTGGATCGCGTGTCCAGGTTGCCGGTGGGTTCGTCCGCCAGGATCAGCACTGGATCGTTGACCATGGATCGGGCTATGGCTACCCGCTGTTGCTGGCCGCCGGACAACTGGTTGGGATGGTGGTGGATGCGCGCGCCCAGGCCCACGGCCTCCAAGGCGGAAGTGGCCTTGGCGCGGATGTCGGAGGGCCGGGTGTCCTTGCGGTACAGGAGCGGCAGTTCCACGTTTTCCAAGGCCGTGGTGCGGCTCAACAGGTTGAACGATTGGAACACGAAACCGAGCTTGCGATTGCGCACCAGGGAGAGTTCATCGCGGGTTAGGGATTGCACTTCGCGGCCGTCCAGCCGGTAGTTGCCTGCGGTGGGGGCGTCCAGGCATCCGATGATGTTCATGAAGGTGGATTTGCCCGATCCGCTGGCGCCGCTGATGGCGACGAACTCCCCGGCCCGGATGTCGAGATCCACCGAGCGCAAGGCCTGGACCGTGACATCGCCCATCTGGTAGGTTTTGGCTAATCCTTTCACCGATACGATGAGAGTGGTTCCGCCGCTGCTGGGAGGGTCCCGGCGCGGTTCCGCCATCCCCGGGGTCCCGCCGCTCAGTGGGCTCGGCCTCCCGCCGAACCGCCGCCGGAGCCGCACCGGCCGCCGCCACCCACGCGGGGCATGCCGAAGGGCGAGGATTGGGCGTTCTTCTCCTTTGCGGAAGCCTCTATACCGGTGATGACTTGGGCGCCCGCCGAGAGCTCTCCCTCGATTTCCGTACGCGCGCCGTCGCTAAGGCCGGTCCGCACGCGGACGGGTTTGGGCTTGCCGTTTTCGATCACCCATACTTTACCCGCAGTCTCCCTGGCCCTGGCGTTGCCGCCGCCTTCGCGCCGGTGGCGCGGCGTTCCCGCCGAATCCGTATCGCCGCGTACGCCTGGGGATTCCTTTTTCCGCCTTCCCTTCTCATTGCCCTTTCCATTTTCCTTTCCATTATCCTTTCCATTGCCTCCCTCCAGGTCCGGAGGCGAGAAACGGAGCGCCGCCGCCGGCACGGATAACACATCCTCTTTGCGGGCCACGGCGATGGTCAGGTTGGCGGTCATGCCCGGCATCAGCTTGAGGGCCGGGTTGGGCACGCTTATCACCACGTCGTAGCTTACGACGTTCTGCACGGTCACGGGCTGCAGGCGGATCTGCTTTACGATGCCGGCAAAGGTGGTGTCCGGATAGGCGTCCACGGTGAAGGTGGCGTTCTGGCCCGCCGCCACCTTGCCGATGTCGGCTTCATCCACCGAGGCCTGCACTTGCATTTCCCGCAGATCGCCCGCCAGGGTGAACAGGGTGGGGGTGTTGAAGCTGGCCGCCACGGTCTGGCCCACGTCCACGGCCCGCGACAGTACGATGCCGTCGATGGGCGCGACGATGGTGGCGTAACGCAGGTTGATGCGGGCGCGATCCACCTGGGCCTTGGAGGAACTGAGGTTCGCCGCGCCCACGCTGGCGTTGGCGGTCGCGGCGTCGAGATCGGCCTGCGAGATCAATCCTTTGGCGTATAAGGCCTGAGAGCGCTTCAGTTCCGAGGCGACTTGGCGCTGCTGGGCCGCGGTCCGTTCCAGATTGGATTGCGCATCGGTCAGGGCGGCGCGCAGCAGGGTGGTGTCGATGCGCGCGATCACCTGCCCCTTGGCCACCTTGGAGTTGAAGTCCACGTACAGGGCCGAGACGGTGCCTGAAACCTGGGTTCCCACCTGCACGGTCACGACGGCCTGGAGGGTTCCCGTGGCGGTTACGGAAACCTGGATGGGTCCCCGCTCGGCGGGAGCGGTCTTCCATTTGATCTCGGCGGGCTTGCGGCCCCACTGGTACCAGGACCCGGCGCCCGCCAGCGCCAGGAGGACAAGCGCTGCCTGCACCGGCCGCCGTTTCAGAAATGCCATCACTTGCCTCCCGCGGAATCCGCGCTCGATGATCCGCGGGCGCCCGCCGCGCTTCCGGCGCTTCTCGTGCCATCGGAGCCTCCTGGGGCCTGCCGGATCAAGTATCCCGCCAGCCGTTGCAGGGCCGCTTCGGATTGTTTCGCGCTCTGGCGCGCCGAGATCAAGCGTCCTTCCGCATCCAGCAACCGGGTCTGCGCATCGCGGAACTCCAGCGGCGAGGAGGCTCCCAGCTTATAGCGTTCCTGCGCGGCTTCGGCCTGCAGGCGGGCCACCTGCAGGTTGCGGCCTTCCAAGGAGATCCGGCGCATGGCCGTCTCATATTGCTTGCGGGCCTGCTCAAAATCGGAGGCGGCTGCGGATTCTACCTGGCGCAGGCCGGTTTCCCTGGAGCGCACGTCCAGCCTGGCGCTGCGCACGGCCGTGGGCGTGCCCAGGCGATCGAATAAAGGGACGGAAAGGTTCACATTGTAGCGCCAATCGTCCGGATTCTTGAAACCTTCGTCCTGAAAGCGCCCGGGGGTGGTGCCGAACGAAAGTCCGGTGGTGACCGAAGGCAGCCATTTCCCGCGGGCGGCCGCCAGCCCCGAGGCCGCGGCGCTTTTCTCCACGCGCGCGGCGGCGATGGCGGAGTTGTTCTCGCGAACTCCCTTGCGCCAATCGTCCAGGGGCGGAGCCGCGTCCAGCGGGATGGAATCGGCGACGTCGAAATCCAGCGCGGGATCGCGCGCCAGCACCTGGTTCAACCGTACCTTGGCCTGCGCCAGCGCCGAGCCCTGGTTGAGGTAGGTCGAGGAGTCTTCGTTCAGATCGGCCAAGGATTGCAATTGGTCCAGTTTGGAGCCTGCGCCCACCTCCAGTTTGGCCTGGGACAGGGTGGCGCGTTCCTGGGATACGGCCAGCAGATGTCCGATGGCATTCAACTTCTGCTTGAGCTGGACGATGTCATAATAGGAGACGACCACCGTTTCCAGCAAACTTTCCAGGGATTGGCGTTCTTCCAAGCGGGCGGAGCGTTCCTGCGCCTGCAGACGGCGGTAGCCGTTATAGTCCTGGAACCCATTGAAGACGAGCCAGTTCGCCGAGGCGCCCATGGTGGTTTGTCCAGCCGTGTCCCGGAACGTTCCGGAATGGTTAACCGACGCGTTCGCCGAAGGCAGGAAGGCCCCGACTCCGCCGGCCCGGGAAACGGAGGCCTGATCCGATCGATCCTGCGACAAGGAAAGCGCGAAATTGTTTTCCACCGCCAGGTGGATGGCCTCCGGGAGTTCCAGGGTGGCCGATTGCGCATAGGCAACGCCGCACGGGGCGAGGATGCAAATTAAGGTGAACCACGGGACGGAGACATACGAAGGGACACGGCTCGACGTTCGCTTGGACATGGGAACGAAAAAATACAAGTTCGCGGCCTTGGACAACGGTTTTTCCGGATATTCCATGCTTTTTGACAATCGGCCCGGCTTTCCGGTTCCCGGCCATAGGCGCTTGGCTTTTTGATCCCGCCCAACGGGGCGCAGAGCATCATTCACTTCATCATGAACGTCCTGCGGTAAGGCATCCCGGACTGTGTGATGAGAAATACGCCGAGCATTGGGGCCTGAGCAACCTGATGGAGGTTGTGCAGGGTCTCAGGGCTTAAGGGTGGAAAAATCCGCCTAGGCGTCGGCAGGCCGCCAGGCCCAGTTCACTCCGCGCGCGGACGGATTTCGATGAAGGTCGGTTGCTTGTCGGTCGCGCGGCGGCGGAGAGCGGTTTGCCCGGGCGCGGTTCCCGCGTTGGCTGCGTTCGCGTTGGCTGCGTTCGTATTCCTTCCGCATTCGAAGGGCCGCACCGCAGGGGTCGGGACCGCAGCCAGAGCCTTGCGGGCAGCTTCCGGGGCCAGGGCGTTTTCATCCCATTCCCTTCCGTGCTTCGGCAGCACAAAGGCATAGCGGAAAGACTCCACTTCGGCCCCGAACTTCGTTTTCATGTCCCGCATGGGGACGACCCGGGATCGCATGTCCTCCAAACTAGCCAATACCCCAAGGCTTACAACGACGCCAGAGGAGCAAATCAGGGTCAAAAAACCCGAAGCACTCGCAAATCCCAACCGCTCAACATCAACAGGACAGGTTGAATCGGGGGGGTGAGGTCAGGTTGAATCGGCGGTATCGCCGCTCTCGCCTGTCTCCCCGCCCTCGCCGCAGCCTTCGGGATTCTCATCCTCGGCGCGCAGGGTTTCGAATTCCGTTTCCTGCGATTTGGGCACGAACACCATCGAGTCCACGCGGTCCCCGCGCCCGCGCGTCCACAACAACAGTCGTCCCTTGAAGGGCGCCTCGGGAAAACTCTTCAGCAGGCGCTCCGTGACGGGCAGAATGCGCAAGCGTCCCGCGGGCGGATCGATGCCAAGATCCCAGACGCTGTCGATGCGCGTACGCAGGATGCTTTTGACGGTATACTCTCCCAGGCTGTCGCAATATTCGCAGACGATGCCGGGCGCGCTGTCGGCCGCGGTGCGCAATGTGAGGGATCCGTTACCGGAATAGCAAGGCACATAAAGCACCCACCCCTGCCCCTCGACTTCCGACACCTTGATCCAATTCCCGGGCAGGGACTTGAGCCACATGCGCACTGCTTCCGGAGTGGAAGCGCTGTCGATTCCGTCCGCTGTCGCGACGGCTTGGCGGTCGGTCCGCTTTTGCCGCAGCCCCACCATGAAGACGATGGCCCACATGAGCAGCGCCGTGGAAAACAGCGTGATGACGATCAGCTTCCCCGACGTTTTCCCTTGTCCGCTATTGTGCGCCTCGGCCATGGCGGCTCCTTTTTAGAACTTCAAAGAACTTCATAGAACTTCTTTGGACTACTTTGGAATGCCTTCCAAGATAAAAACTATCGCTTGCGAGGCCGGGGTTCGGGCGCGGAGCGGGAGACGGGAGGGGGGGCAAAACCCAAAGCGGGCATCAGACGTGGACGAACTGGCTGGTAATCAGGTGGAACAGACCGGTGACCCAGCTCATGCCGAAGTAGGATACCACGGAGATGTAAACGACGGTGAGCGCGTACATGAGGTAGCCGGTGATCACCATCCAACCGTCGCGTTGCAGGGTGCCGAAGGCCGTCAACATGATGCCGTAAGCGGGCAGTACGTTGGAAAAGGGGATAGGCAACGGAGCCATCAGCACCGCCGCGCCCAGCACCAGCAGAATGCCGTTGAGTCCGTGGACCCAGCCGTGGGTCAACCCTAGCAGCCGCGGGTAGCTCAGCTTTTCGATGCGTTGGAACAGATGCGCGCCCTTTTCCAGGATTAGGAACAGAGTCTTGTGCGACAGGCGGTATTCCAGCAGGCGTTCGGGGAGCAGGGGCGCCCGATTGAGCACGATGCCGAGGCCGATCAGCATGATCACCAGTCCCTGGGGGATGCTCATGCCGGGCAGCGGAAGCGGCAGCAGGGAAGGCAGGGAGAAGATCAGGCAGGCCATCAGCAGACCGCGTTCGCCGAGCGCGTGGATGATGGCGCGCAAGGTCATGCCGTCCTTGGGAGCCGAGTGCATCAGGTCTGACAGCACCTGGCTGCAGGCCTTGTCTTCAAGTTCGAAAGGAACCGTATGCGCCGAGGGATGCGGGCCCTTGGCGGCCCGATTGCGGTTGCGGCGTTCCGGGCTTTGATCCCGGCATGCATCCATGCGTGAAGCGGTGCGTCGATCGACTGGTCCGATTTCGGTTTGCGGCGGTCGGGGAGAGGGCAAGGGTTGCATCGACATGGGTTCTCTTATTCTAGCATCGGTCGGGCGGGCGGGGAAATGGAGGACGATTTCAAACCGGTTTCCGAAAAAATCCCAAATCCCGCCCGCAAAAGCGAGTTTACCCCCCGTATTTCCCTTGTATTTACAGCCATCCCCCAAAAACTATATTTCCAGATCACCTTCCCATTACCCTTTCCCTAGGATGCGCCGTGAGCGTTTTGCCCCAAACCCCTGCCTGGAAAGCCTTGCAAGTCCACCATAAAAGCGCCTCGGCCCTGAAGATGAAGGATATGTTCGCGGCCGACCCGGGCCGGGCGGAGCGTTTCCAAATGGAAACCTGCGGCATCTTCGTGGACTACAGCAAGAACATCGTCAGCGACGAAACCCTTTCCCTGCTGCGCGAACTGGCCAAGGCCGCCAACCTGGACAAGGCCAAAGAGGATCTCTTCTCCGGCAAGAAGATCAACTTCACTGAAGGCCGCGCCGCGCTGCATACCGCCTTGCGCAACCTCTCCGCCGCCCCCGTGATGGTGGATGGCCAGGACGTGATGCCCAAGATCCGCGCCGTGCTCGACAAGATGCGCGAGTTCTCGGAAAAAGTGCGCACCGGCGCCTGGCTCGGCTTCAGCGGCAAGCCCATGAGGCACGTGGTCAACATCGGCATTGGCGGATCCGATCTGGGCCCGGTCATGGTCACCGAAGCGCTCAAGCCGTATTCACGGGACGCCAACGGCCAAACCGTGCTCGAAGCCCACTTCGTATCCAACGTCGACGCCACCCATCTCGCCGAAATCCTCAGGCGGGTGGACTTGGACCAGACCCTGTTCATCGTGGCCTCCAAGACCTTTACTACCCAGGAGACCATGTCCAACGCGATCTCCGCCCGCGAGGCGTTGCTCAAGGCCGCGGGCGGCGACAAGGCGGCGGTGGCCAAGCACTTCGTGGCCCTCTCCACCAACCTCGAAGCCGTGGCCGCCTTCGGCATCGACACCGCCAACGCCTTCGAGTTCTGGGACTGGGTGGGGGGCCGGTACTCCTGCTGGTCCGCCATCGGGCTTTCCATCGCCCTCAGCATAGGATTCGCCCACTTCAGGGATTTCCTGGCCGGCGGCCACGACATGGACAAGCATTTCCGCGCCGCCCCCGCCGAGAGCAACCTGCCGGTTACCCTGGCGCTGCTCGGAATCTGGTACGGGGACTTCTTCGACGCCCAGACCCACGCCATCCTGCCCTACGATCAGTATCTGCACCGCCTGCCCGCGTATCTCCAGCAGGCCGACATGGAATCCAACGGCAAGTCCGTCCGCAACGACGGCGCCCGCGTGGACTACCCGACCGGTCCGGTCATCTGGGGGGAACCCGGCACCAACGGCCAGCATTCATTCTACCAGTTGATCCATCAGGGCACCAGGCTCATCCCCGCCGACTTCATGGCGCCGGCCCAGTCGCACAATCCCATCAACGATCACCACCGCATCCTGCTCTCCAACTACTTCGCCCAGACCGAAGCCCTGATGGTCGGCAAGTCCCTGGCCGAAGCCGAAGCCGAGCTCAAAGCCTCCGGCCTGTCCGATGCCGATGTCAAGCGGCTGGCGCCTCACAAGGTGTTTGAAGGCAACCGCCCCACCAACTCCTTTCTCTTCAAGAAGCTCACGCCCCACGTGCTGGGCTCGCTGGTCGCATTGTACGAACACAAGATTTTCACCCAAGGAGTGATCTGGGGCGTAAACAGCTTCGATCAATACGGCGTGGAGCTCGGCAAGCAGCTGGCGAAAAAGATCCTGCCGGAACTCGAGGCGGGGGAGAAGCACGGGGAAGTGGCCCTCCAGCACGACGCGTCCACCAATTCCCTGATCCGGAAATATTTGCAAGCGCGGGTCTAGGGGGAAATACGAAAGGGACGGGCGGTGGCAGTCAACGGCACTCAACGGCACTCAACCTTTTGGGCCGTTCGCTACCGCTCTCAGTGATTTGGCAAACTTCTCCGGTTCGCGATCCGTCTATTTGCGGTTAATCAGGAAAGCCTGCATCGCCGGATTAGCTCCGGCGCCGAGGCCGCGGGGCTCTACTCGCCGGCCCAGCAAGGTCATCACCCCGCCGCGGACCGCATCGGGGAATACGTAAGTCAGGACCCTTCCGTTCCGCTTCGCCACGGTCCCTCCGGCCTTGGTCGCCAACGGAGTCGTCAACATGCCCCGCACTTTCGAGAACGCCCATTTCGCCAGCAGCGGATTATGGGCGCCGTTGATCCAACCGGCCCCGTGATCTCCGCCGGTCAGTTGCAGGAAAATGAAGGGAGCCCCGGCGTCGATGGCCCGGCTGACGGAATCATAGGACGGCGAAGCGTTCTTGTAGACGATGTCTTGCGGCTTGCTGCCGCTTTGGATGGCGCTGCGCCAGGCGGAGGAAGATTTAGCGACGACCTGGCTCACCACCTTGAACGTCTTGTGCCCGTGATTTTCCAGGGCGGTCATCATCCTTATGGATGGGGCGCCCGCGAGATCGCTCATACCCTGATGATGCCAGATGGGCGTCTTGGCGATGACCTCGATTTTGGTGCTGTCGCCCCCAGCCGCGCAGGGAATGGCGGCGGCCCAATAATTTGGCTTCATTTCGATTTGGTGGTAGGTACCCGCCCCCCCTATGGAAAATCCGGTGATGATGAAGCGGTTGGTATCCAAGGAGTATTCCTTCTTCAGGCTTTCGATTCCTTCGAGGACGGATTTGGCCGCCGGAGCCAAGGTTCCGGTGGACGCGCCCATGCCGCCCCAGGTGCCGGAGTTGCACTGGGGAACCATGATGAAATGCGGCACACGGGCCTGGATGCTGTCTTCAATCCAAGGATGGGCTTGGTCGGAACCATTCGTCGAGTTGATGTATTCAACCGAAGGATCGTTCAAGCCGTGCATGGAGACAACCAGGGGGTACCGCTGCGAGGCGGTGTAGCCCTTGGGAACGAACAGCAGGTATTTCAGGGCACCAACGGAAGTCTGGACCGATTTGTCCAGCATCTTATCGCTGTCCTTGGTTCCCTGGGCCCGGCTCAAGGTAATGACGGATAAGAGTAACAAGGCTGGAATCAGGGCGCGGAACGGTTGGATTCGCAAAGGAACCTCCCCAGGAGTTTGAGAATACGGAATCAACCCAAGGTAATGCGGACCTAAAAGGCGCGTTTGCGGAAACTGAATGCGCAGTTTCCAAAAACCCACTCTTCCGTACACAAAAAACCAAATTATACGTTCACAAGTGGCAACGTTATCGTACCTACATAGAGTAGAAATCCTATTGGAAACACATAGATTTGTTCACAACCTAAGATGCTTACCTACCTGTACCCATTCTCGGAAAAGCCATCTACCTGCAATAGCCATCTCGCGATATCATCAGAAAAGGAATGAAAATGGAAAACCGGATTTTTAGCGGAAGAGAAAACATGCATCACCCCCGCGGCGCCGCCTTGGCCCAGCCGGACTCCGATCTCGGCGGACTCCCTATCGCCGTCAGCCTGAAACGCCGTCTGGTGTTCAAGTTCCCGGCCATGCCTGGAAGGGAAGCGGTGGAAATGAGCTTGTTTGCTTCCGACGGGACCCTGGTGAAGCGCTCCCGGTACCGCATGGCCCCCGTCGCCTTGGATGCGACCTTTCTCCCTCCAGGACCGTATCTGGCGGAATTCCGCTGGTGGAACGGGAAACGCGATCGCTTGGAGAAGGTTCCCCTGAGCCTCTAAGACCTCTAAGACTCACATTCCCAACCCGGCTCAGCCCCTCACACCGCAAAAACCACCGCCTTCTCGTTCACCGTTCACAAGCGGCAACGATATCTGTCCGGCAAGTGGTAGGATTTCCAGGGATTACTGATAGATTGTTCACATATATGCTACTTCCAAACTTGTACCAGTATTCGGACTATCGGCTGTTCCTCAAGGACGCCTATGCCATGAACAAGACCAAGCAGGCGTCCTTCTCCTACCGGTACCTGGCCCTCAAGGGTGGAATCAATTCCTCAGCGTTCTTCAAGTACCTCTTCGAGGGCAAGCGCAATCTGACCAAGGGCAGCTTGCTCAAAACCTGCCTCGCCTTCGGCCTCAAGGACAAGGAGGCGGAGTATTTCGAGCACTTGGTCTTCTTCAACCAGGCCAAGACCATCAAAGAGAAGAATCTCTACTTCGATCGGCTCACCAAGTTGCGCGGACTGTATGACGTGAAGCGGGTGGAAGAGAGCCAATTCGCCTTCTATTCCCAATGGTACCATAGCGCCATCCGCGAGCTCCTTTCCATAGTCAAGCCCAGCGGCGACGCCAAGGGGCTGGCCCATTCCCTGCTCCCCTCCATCACCCCCAAACAGGCTGAGGAAAGCGTAGAGCTGCTCCAGCGCCTGGGATTCATCCACAAGGACGCCCAGGGGAAATGGAGGCAGCGGGATCCCGTCCTGACCACCGGGAACCCAATCACTTCACAGGTGGTGATCCAGTTCCAATTAAAAATGCTCGATCTGGCCCGCGAAGCGTATGATCGATCCCTGCCCGAGGAAAGGCTCATGTCCTCCACCACTTTGGCGGTCTCGGAATCCGCCGTGGACCTTTTCAAGAAAAGGATCCGCCAGTTCCGCTCCGAGCTGCTGGAGATGGCCCGGGTCGAAGAGGCGCCTGAACGGGTCTACCAGTTGAACTTGAACTTTTTCCCGACCTCGCGAAAGATCCGAGGATAACGCCCATGCGTAAAACTTTCCGTTTCCTACCCTCCGTCTGGGCAGCCGCCGCCGCTGCCGCCGCCACCTTAATGGCTCTTTCCGGGTGCATGCCGGAGGCAACCCAGGGAGGCTCGGATACCGAGACCTTGAGCGGCCTTGTGCTTACCCCCAAGGGAAAGGCCGCCGTCGGAGCCCGGGTGAAGCTGATTCCCTCTACCTACGATCCCAGCCAGCCGAATGCCTCATTGATCCGGGAAGTCACCACCGATTCGCAGGGCCGGTACACCTTCCCTAAGACCCCGGCCAGGGGCTCCTTCAATATCCTCGCGGTCGGACCGACACAGGACGCCGCCTTCATCGCATCGCTCTCAGCGGATTCCGTGCCTGACACCTTGCGCCTTGAGCCGCCGCGCACGATATTGGTCACCATGTACGGGTCGTCTTACGACTACGCTCCGGGCCGGGTCTGGTTCCCCGGCACCGATATCCTCTTCATTTGCAATTCAGAAGCCTCCATGGCCATGAAAGGCCTTGCCCGCAGCCTGAATTCCCTGGTCCTGGAAAGCTCCGAGGATTGGAGGCACGATTATACCTTTCACATTCCGGGCGACACCCTGGTCATCGAGGTCAGCCGGTTCAGTATCTCAGCCTACCCCTTTTTCGAGTAGCCCAGCGCACTTGAATGCCGTCCCTGCCGGCGAGGTCCGGCAAGGTATTAGGGATGGTATTGAGGAAGGCTAGAATCTGACCGAGGCGCGCCCGTAGAAGGCCCGCCCCGGGCCCATGGGAAGGGTATTCACCTCGTTGCGGGCGAATTCGGGATAGTGCATGGGGTCGTCGAAGAGGTTGGTCCCGTACCCTTCGAGAGACAGCGGGACGCCGGTCAGGTTTTTGAAATCGTACTTGAGGCTCAGCGAGAGCAGGAAAATCGGCTCGGCTTGGAGGTTGAAGTCCCGGGTGTTCGGGTTGACGTCGCGCGCCTGGTTTCCCCGGCCGAACAGAGAGCCGAACACGCCGGCATTCAGGTCTTTTACGTCGTAGAAAAGCCCGGACTTGGCCATGAAGTCCGGGATGAACAGGCGATCCTGTTCTTCCCTTTGATAGGTAAAGGAACCGGTCCCGTAGAGGCGGTCCGTGATGGGGACCTTGGCTTCGAATTCGGCCCCGAACAAATTGAAGCTCGCCGCGTTGACGAAGGTCACGCGCACATCTCCGGCTTTGATGAACCTGCGCGCGATGATGTCTTCCAACTGGCTATAATACAGGGTGAAGGTATACTGCGCCTCCGAGGTATTGATGAAAAGCTGCGCATCGTAGGTGGTGACGTATTCGGCCTGCAAGTCGGGGTTTCCGAAGGTCGAGGTCGGCAGGAGGGTGAACTCTTCCAGGGGCGTTGCGGCGCGGAAGGCCTTCCCATAGAGGAGCTTCAAGGAGACGTCGTCGTTGAATGCGTAAATCGCTCCCGCCCGGGGCACCACGGCCTGCTTATCTGAGCATGTCTTATTGGGTGTGGTTCCCGTGATCTTCGAAAGGGTGTCGATCAAAAGCGCCCGAACCTCGCAATCCGGACTAATCATGTGGTACTGGAACCCGGCGATGAGTTTGAGGGGATCGATCAAGCGGTAATCCGCCGACAGATACCCCGAATAATGCTGCTCCTGGTATTCGTAGGGGATGCCGGGGGCCTGCTTTGCGGCCGGAACTCCGGCAATGAAGGGAAGGACGTCATAGTTGGACAGCAATTCAAACAGCCCTCCGCCCACGAATTTTAGGCGCTCGCCCACCTCGCCCCGAAGGGTGCCCTCTCCCAGGATGCCCTCGCTGCTTTCCCGGCGGTAAGTGGCATCCACCACGCTGAATTCCTCCTGGTTATAGGTCGCGTTCGCGGTAAAATCCCAGCCTTCGACGATGGGCTGGACATAACCCAGGTCCGCGAAGAGCCGGTTAGCCTGGGTATTGCCGGCAGTCACCCAGCTCGGCAGCAGTCCCAAACTCCCATTGCGTGTATCACTGTACGAGACCTGGGCATTTAGCCGCTTGTACCGCGCAAAAGCGGCCAAGCCTTTGTTGTCCTCCCCGTATTGCATGCTGCTGTCGCGCTGCAAGGTTCCCGGGCCATAGGTCCGGGCACGGTAGTCCCAGCCATCCTCCGAAAAGTAATTGGCGCCCACGGACACTTTCAGGTCGCCAAAGGAAAGGAGAGTGGTCGCCTCGGCCAGTTTGCCGCCGTAGGAACCTGCTCCGGCGGAAGCCATAACCGCCACTTTCTCCACGGGTTCCCGGGTGATGATGTTGATGACGCCGGACATGGCGTAAGAACCGTACAGTACGGACCCGGGGCCTCGCACGATTTCGATGCGCTCGACTAGATCCACCGGAAACGAGGGGAAAAAGGGAAAGGCGTTGGTGGCTCCCAGGGCGTCCCGGAAGGGGCGGCCATTGATGAGGACCAGCAGTTGGTTGTCGGTATGCGTGATCAAGAATCCGCGCATCACGGGTTTTCCCTGCGCCCAGAGGTGGGAGCTGATTACCTGGGTGCTGGGCGCCCGGTTGAATACGTCCGAGAGGCTTATGGCGTTGAAGTTCTCGATTTCCCTGCGCGTAATCACGGTAACTACGGCCGGAGCTTCAGCTACGTCTTCCTCGATCTTCGAGGCCACCTCCACCTTTAAGTTAAGCAGATCCTGCAGGGACAGTTCCCGGGTTCCGGCCCCTTCTTCCGCCGGGGTCCACGTTGCGATGGCCCATACCGTCGCCACCATTAACGGCAAAGTCTTACGGTATTGATATATGGGCATGCTTTTTCCTGGTTCCGAGGTTGTGGAACATTATTCTTTACTGGTTACGGGTGGGTCAAGTGGAGGGCGCCTGGCGCGGAAGTCAGGGTTGGATCAAATCGCCGACTCTCGGCAGCTTGTCCTTGCGGATTTCCCAACGCAAGCGTTTTGCCACGCCCAGGTTCAGCGTGGTCTGTATGCTGATCAAGGGCTCAAAGCCGATTGCCGAGGGTTGCACACTCCCTTCAATGACTTGCACCACCTGCTGCGCGGCCTGCACGCCGAGTTGGTAATAATCAGGATAAGCTGAAAAAAGCCCCAGGTCGGCCTGCTTGCCGGCCAAGTGGGCCAGCGGGACGATGAGCGGCACCGTACCCCTGCGAAAGCGCGGCGCCCAGAATCGTCCCAGCGTGGCCGGGTTCACCAGGGTATTGTCCGGCAGCATCCACACCACCTCGACATCGGCGCTTCGGAATTCATCCATCCCCCTGCCCAGCCTTTTCACGATCTCGCTTTCGGAGGGAGGGCCGGACCCGTCGCAGTCGAGGCACTTCCCGATGAGTTCCAGCTTTTCCCGGGACAACAGACGGCGCGACTCCTCCACGAAAGGGGAGAATACCCGCCGATGGAAGACGCCGATGCGCGTGAATTCCTGGCCGGAAAGCGCCCGCAACTGGGTGAAAACGGCATAGGCCGGGGCCTCGAAGCGGATGCCCAAGGCGCCCTGCAATTCTTGCGCCGCGTCCTCGGCCTTGAGCGTCATCAGGATGAACTTCGGCAAGGAGGCAAGGGCCGTGTCCCGTTTTTGCATCCGCTTCGCCAGGGATACGGCACGGGTATCCATCAATACCAGCGCATGCGGAGCGTAGGTGGCGCAAAGAGCCGCCAGGGTATCTTCCGCATTCTTCGCATCCGGATCCAAGACTCTCCACTCGTACCGGCCCCCGAGATCGGACTTCATGCCGGACCAGGCCTGCAGGAAGGTGTCCCCCGGCGGCATGATGGCCAGCAGCCGCTTCCCGCTCCCCTCCGCGCCACAGCCTAGGGCGAGCGCCAGCAACGTGGGAATCCAACGCGACCTGGCCGTGGTCCAGGTCCAGCCAGATATCAGCCGAATCATTCCCATCGCTCGACCCCCAGGATTTCCAGCGCCGCTTTCGACTGATGGATTAGGACTTCTTTCACTCCCGCATCCCCCCCCGCCGGCATCGCCAGGACCGGGAAGGTGAATATGGGTTTGGACTCCCTCACCACGAAAAGGCGCAGTTTCGTCTCTCTTTTCAAATCCGGGAAGTCGCGGGCCTCCACGATGATGGCGTCTACGGCATCCATGCCCAAGAGGCTCATCAAATCCTCCTGCTTGTTAACGCGCTTGAGCGCGGAGGGCTTCCACCCGAAGGCGTCTTCCACGAAGCGCGGGATTTTCTCCCGACCCAGGAAATCCAGGATGCCGATGCGCTTGGAGGCGAGGCCGGCGGAATCGAGGGTGGAATCCGCGGTGACGACCAGGTATCGGCTACGCGAGTCCCGCTTTTTCCCTTTCAACTCGATCGAGTATCCGTTCAGATAGGCGGCATATGCCGAAGTGGTCAGGACAAGGGCCTTGGGATAGGTCGGCAGCATGTCCTCCAAATCCCGCACCCTCAGGAAGGCGATCACCTTCCGTGGCGCCAAGGATGGGCCGAGAGCGGAATCGAGGCGGGCGGGAGATTGCCCTCCGGGAAGGCAGATCAATAGCGGCGCCTGGGCCCGAGA
>JBDSIO010000228.1:0-26152 GCA_039917895.1 Fibrobacteria bacterium
AAAAGAAGTAAGCGACTTTTCCCATCCAATACCATTCCGAGGGACTGAACAGGACGGCTTCGGATTGGGGCGGATTATTGTCCCCATATCCGGTGAAAACTCCAGGACGGAAGTGGTCACTGGCCACTTGGAGACTTAGCTTGATATGATTGGAAATCGTCCGGGATCCGTATACCGACCATTTTAAATTGTCTTTAGTGTAGTTCGAATCCACATCGATCGGAATGACCGAAGTTTTAATGATTGCCGTATTTTCGAAATTTTTCAGGTCATCCTTGAAAGGCGCCCCATAATATTCCACTTCCAGGGAAAGCCTATCGAGCAGCTTGAAAACGGGCAGGTTGAATCCGACCATCATGGGCATCCGCTGGCTATACGGTCCGTACAGGTCCTTGTACACCTTGCTGTTTTCCAACCCCAAAAGAGCCACTTCCCCATAGATTTTGAGATCTTCCGCTCCCAGGACTTCACTACCGCCGAAAAGCGCCTTCACATCGAAGGCGGCATTGACCATGAGCTTGATCGCACGGGCGGAAAGCTGAACGGTATCATCCACTGCGCCTGCGGTATCCACCCATCGCATCCGGGTGGTGTCGGTCGTCAAACTGGGGTCCACTGAAATCAGATGGTAATAATTCGCCCCGCCCGTCAGCCGGAAAGCGGAACCCGCCTTTATGGTGGCGAGATAGGCGAGGGAAACGTCGTAATACGGTTTGAATTCGGTTTCCACCTGCATGAGTACATCGTGCTGGAAGGCTCCGGCCTGGTGATGCAATTGCATGCCAAGCATGTTCGCCACGGGAAGCACATGCTTGGTTTCGAAACCGGACAGGACCAACCCAGGATACACCGGTCCCCGCAGCAGGTATAATCCCAGGTTCTGGTTTTCCTCGGCGTAATCGTACGCGAAAAGGCCGCCGCGCAGGAAAAGGCTGGAAGCCTCCGCTTTCCAGAAGCTGTAGGTGAAATTGGCCTGGGCCACATAGGGTCCGATATCATAAGGCGAATATCCGCCCTGGGTGGTTACTTTGGGCGCGATGAAATGGCCCCCGGCCGCGCCGATGCCTGCCTGGATGTCGAGATGCTCGCTCACCGCGCCTTGCAGCACGATTTGCGCCCCTGACGATATCATGGGTCTGCCCTCCACGTCGATGCCAAAGGCGGTATCGCTGGAAGAGACAATGGATCCGTAATTGAACCATCCCGCAGCTCCCAGGGTAATATTCGGCCCCTCGGCGGCTAGGGCCGTTCCGAGGAAGACTCCGAGGAGTGCCACCGCACGGACACCGCAGGGAATGGACAGGAAAAATGAAGTTGAGGGCATGATCGATTTCCTCGGAGGCTAGAAGAAGAACGCGGTTTTAAAGGCCCAGTACCAATCTTGGGGTGTTCGCATGGCCTCCTGCCCGGTCGCGTTATTATGCGTTCCGCCCAGGCGAAGATGATCGTTAGCCACCTGCAATCCCAGGAAAATATTCCCCAGCACTACCCTGGAAGCGTTCACGGACCATTTCCAATCGTCCCGACCGGTTCCAGGGTCCGTAGTTCCTCCGGGAAGCCATGATCCGTTCTGAGCCGGCAGGTTGTCGCTGGAATTCTTGGAGGCATAGAATTCGCCTTCCACCGAAAGGTTGAAAAGCTTCCAAGTGGGAAGGTTGAGGCCCATCATTACGGGAATGCGGCGCTGGATATCCGTATAGAAGATGGGGTAATCTTTGACACCGATAACAGCCGTTTCACCGTAAAATACCAGTTCGTCTCCGCCCATGGACTCGGGAGAGCCGAACCAGACCTTTGGATCCAACCGGAACCGCGCCATCAACTTGGTGCCCGCCAGGGATCCCGTAAGCGTATCAGTGGGATTTCCCAGGGCGTCCTTTTCCACGATGAAGCAAGGATTGTCCTGTTCGGGAGTCGGGCCTGACCCGGAATATGGACCTAGCTTTTCCTTCCGACAATCCGTGCCTGGTGATGTGGCATCCGGGTCGGCCGCAATGGCCCGGTAGAAATTCACTCCGAATCCGAACTCGAAACTGGAATGCACCCGCCAGGTGACTACGTCCGCGATCGAGATATCGTAAAGCGGCTTGTCTTCTTCCACGACGAAAAGCAGATCGTTGGTCAATCCGCCAATCTTATAGCGCCCCATCGCGCCCGCCCGGGACTGGACGACACCGAAGAGGTCGGCGTATCCTGGAACGAGGGTGCCCGGATAAACATTACCCTTGAGCAGATATAGGCCTAGATTCTTGGAGTCGGAGTTGTAATTGTACGGGAAAATCCCAAGGTTCAATTGCAACCCACCTTTATCCGCGTACGAAGTCTGGGAATAGGTTAATCGCGCTTCAGAAGCGAACCCAACCCAAAAGGGATACCAGATGTCTGCAGAACTGATGCTGCCCCGGGGCAAATGGACTAAGATAGAGCCTAGCCCGAGCCCTGCTTCCCAATTCTCGTCCACCTGGAATGTGGTTCCCACCAAGCCACCGTAGTTTCCCAGCCAATTTTCGTCATAATTGTTGGCACTTCCGGGCGTCGCATAGCTGTTCTCAATCCGACCGAATTGCATCCATGCGGCGCCATGGACTGAGGGTTTCTGAGTATCCGTAGCCGCAAACGTAGAGGCCGAAACTAATGCGGCAATGGCGATGGTGTTTTTGAAAAGCATAACTTTTGTCCTACCCTCCCAAGGCCGGCTCAGAAGAAATATCCCGCGCGCAACATGAAGTACCAGTTGGACGCTTCGCTGAATGCCTCCGCGGTTCCGCCGGTAGCGTCGATCAGCCCGGTAGCAATAGGTCGAGGCCGATAATGATCGTTCGCCACTTGGGCTATAAAGTGGATATGGTTGCTGATCGTCTTGTCCAGATAGAGCGACCATTTAAGGTTATCGACGGAGACGTTCTCCCTGGCCAAGCCCGTGCCATTCACTTTAATGGTATCTCCCTGGGCGTTTTTCCAATTCCCATTCGCATCGATTTTATAATCCGCGTTTTCGGCGGGCTTAGGAGATGGAATGGGATGTTTCTGGAGGGTCCATGGCGCAACGGTATTGTTATTACCCAGCCGGACAAGGTCGTTGCGATAGGGAGACCCGTAATATTCCACTTCCAGGGCGATGTGATCCAGCCACTTGAAGGTAGGGAGATTGAACCCTAGCATCACAGGAATGCGGTCTGCTATATCTCCATAGGTCTTGCCGTAATTCTGAACACCGATAATGGCGGCTTCGCCATAAAGCTTGAGGTCATCCCTGCTCAGGGACTCAATGCCGAAAAGCGGCTTGAAATCCAAGCTGAACATGGCCATGGTCTTTATTCCCTTGTGGGTGAAGAAAACCGTGTCGCCGGTAGCGGAATCCACTTCGATATAGCGCGCCTTCTCGAATTGCAATTCCTCATTGGTAAGCTTTCCAGGCGTTTGCAACTTTTTGTCATATGCGAACAGGCGATAGAAATTCGCGCCGGCACCGAACTCAAGGGCATCGAATGCTTTGTATTTCGCCACATAGCCGAGGCTCCAGTCAAAGGTGGGCGGAAGCTCGCGTTCGCTGTTCAGAATGATGTCGTGGCTGAAATTCCCCATCGCGTGATGGAATTTCGCTCCCAATTGGGTGCTTTTGGTGGAATCCACGGCGAAATCCTGGAATCCTCCCATCAATGCTCCCGGATACACCGGGCCACGGAACAGGTACAGGCCTAGGTTCTGAACGTTGGCATGGTATTTATAAGGAAAGGAACCGGCGGTAATGGAGAAATTGGGATTCTCCTTTTCTCCACTGAACCAGGTCAAGCGGGATTCCGTCAGGAAATTCTGGAACATGGAAATGGTCAGAAAGGATTTTTGGCCATGTCCCAGGGCATGGCTGATTTTATGCGCTCCAAACCCGAACGCCCCTTCCCAATTTTCACCCAGCGAGGCCTTGACGGTGAACTGGGCACCCATGCTTAGGATAGGGTTCCCGTTCAAATCGAGGAGAACGTCCGACGTTCCGCCAGGGAGGAGGAAATCCGAGGCTTTCCCAATCCTTCCGAAATCACTCCACGCCTGGCCATGGACCTCATAGGGTATGCCTTCTCCATGGCTCAGAACCGCGCTCAGGCAAAGGGCCGATGCGATCAGGAAGAATCTACTCATTCCGGAATTCCTCTGTGCAAAGGGTAATACATCCCACTCTTAAAATTGAAATCTGAAAAACAGAATCAATTTTAGAAAAAAATATTGGGAATTTGGGGGTTATCCGCATTCAGCGGAGTTGGAACTGGGAGGATGACATGTGCCACCCTTCCCTTTCCCTAGCGCTTATTGCAAGTCGCGTGTGAACATACGGTTTTCGGTGCCCTTTACGGTCTTGATCGACATCGTCAGCATGCCGAACACGTGGGGGGCGAATGGGTATTCGAAATGTCCAGCCTTCCCTTTGATAGTTTGGAGGACCGAGCCGCGGATATCATAGATTGTTATTTCGTGATCCAGGGTTAGATCGCCGACCAAGGCATGGCTTCCGGCCTTGATGTCGGAGTATTGAATCTTTCCGTCCATGCTTTTAGTCGTAACGGTTATGAGGCGATCGCCTTTATCGGTCAAAGGCGTCCACTTGATATTACGATACCAATTGCCCTTATCAGTAAACCGGCCGCCGCTATGGACTTGTAGCCCGATAAAGCCAGGATCAATAACCTTCGTGAGTGTTGTATCATAGCTGACCGGCACCCATTCGGCCGCCCCAATCTTGCGGAACCAGCACTTCATGCGCACGCGGTTCTCCGCGGCAGTGCCCCCATAAAATTGGATCCGGATTTGGTTCCAATCGTTGGGATCCCAAAGCTTTGTCCAATCGGCCTGAGTGCAACCTGCATCAGGGCAGGGAAGGTTCTTATCCGTGGTTTCCTTCATTTTTTTTGTCATCACCGTCCAATTGGATGGCTCACCATTTCCATTTCCCGGTATTGTGATGGTATTTTCATTGCCGGCGAATTTAAAAGGACGATAATCACGGCTCCCAAATCCATTTTCCCCCCAAGTCCCACCCAGGGAGGCGTCTCCGATATAATCCAAAACCGTCTGGAAGCATTTGCCTTCTTTCGGCGTGCGGTTGAAAATACCGCCATCGTTTCCGTAGTCAGGCCAAAGGTCAAAAACGATTTCGTAGTTCACGAATTTTTTAGTGGTCATCAACACGCCGCCGGCAGTTCCGTTTTTGGACGAAAAGATGGCTTTAAGTTCGGGCATTATCTTCCATTTTGCTGGGCCATTATGGTTGGTCACACAGCTTTGCCACCAGCCTTTTGTAGTGGATCCATCGAAAAGCGATAGGTAGCCATCGGCATCCGGAGTGGAAACCACGGTATCGTTCAAGGCAGCACCGGTTGGTTCCTGCCCGCACGCCAAAAAAGGCGCAGCAGGAGGGGCGGCAGGCTGGGCGGAAAGGGATCCAACCATCAGACCCATTGCCAATGGCAAGGTGACAAGACGTATCCGGCTTGTGAAACTTGTGGAATACATGAAATTGCTTGGGAACATTTTTCCTCCTTAAACCTGCAGAAGCTGACGGAATTCACGGCCATCGTCCCGTTACCCGACCTAGACCCAAAGACCTACCGGATTGCGAATTAATATAATGCAGTGGGCAGCGGATTTGTTCGGAATAATTAGCCAAGTCCCTCCAAACCGTTCGCAATCCACGATTCACTCCCGCCGAGGTTCCAAAATTCTCCAGGCAATTCCGAATTTGGGCGGAAAACCGTAATTACTCAGGTCAGCATGACTCCACACCCATTCCGATACTAGAAACCGCATTTCGTAAGCAAAGGCTCCGTTTCGGGTTCGCAGGCGCCTAAATGCTACTTTGTATTCAGTCATGGAAACCCCCTCCCCTCTCCAATGGGAACAATCCCATCACTCCAGGGAGTTCGAAAGGTTCATCCATGCCTATCCGGTGGTTTCCCGGCGTTCGGGCGGCGTTTCCATCGGGATCAATCTCAATGTGGACAAAAATTGCAACTTCGACTGTCCCTATTGCCAAGTGGACCGAACGGTTCCCAAGACCCCCCAGAAGATCGACCCGGTCCGGGTCCGCGAAGAAGCGGGACTCCTTTTGGATACCGTGGACAAAAGCGGAGTATGCCGTCTTGAACGGTTCGCGGTGCTTCCGGACGAAGCCAAACGATTGACGGATATCGCAGTAAGCGGGGATGGCGAACCCACCATGATCCCCGAATTCGCCGCGGTTTGCGCCGAATTGGTCGCCTTGCAGGCCTCCCGACCCGAACTCGATTTCAAACTTGTCCTCATCACCAACTCAACCATGCTGGACCGGAAGCCGGTGATGGATGGCATCGCCAGCCTGCTCTCGCACAAAGGCGAAGTGTGGGCCAAGCTGGACGCGGGAACGGAGGAATGGTATCAAAAAATCAACGTCTCCCGCATAAGCTTGGATCGCATCGAGGCGAATCTGGTTTTCCTGGGTCGCAAGCATCCTTACAAAATCCAATCGCTTTTTTGCGGCTTGGGCGGCACGGAACCCTCCGCAGACGAGATAGATGCTTATTTGGAACGATTGAAGAGGATTAAATCCTCGGGAAGCCGCATCCTGGAGGTGCAATTGCATACCTTGGCGCGCAAGCCGGCCCAAGCCTCCTGCACACCTGTGGAAGCCGGCTTTCTGATAGCCCTGCAGGCCAGGATTGAAACCGAGGCCGGACTGCCCGCCCGGGTCTATGGATCGGATACCTGAATGCCCCTGACATTCCTGCTTCTTCAACTAACCAATGCGGCTTTGGCGGCCGCGACCCTTTGGATCCACTTCCGCAACCCGTTTCTCTGGGACGACCAAGCCTTGGTGATGAGCTCATGGGCCGGAGTGCTGGCGGCCAGCATCACGGCAATAATATTGGGAATTTCGCTGGTCTTCCGAAGTGAAATAAAATGGGGCGCGGTAATGGCGAACCTTTTACTGACCCTGACTTTCGCGGGCTTGCAGGGATACTTCTTGTACCTGACCGGCCGCGACCTCGGATTGTTCCACCTGCTCAAATCCAAGCTGGGCTAAAGCTTTGGAAACTCCGCCTGACAGACCGTTCACGGAAAGCTGGTTTCACGCGTCGCTCCATGCCGTGGGAGACACCGCGCTTCTGCCCGCAGAGGAAGCTTTCCACATGCGCAAAGTGTTGCGCCTCCAACCTGGCCGGCGCGTGACAGCAAGCAATGGAGAGGGAAGCACTTTCCTCTGCGAGACCTCGGCGGAAAAATCCGATGGAATGCTGTTGACCGCCGTCGAGGCGTCGTCCCACGATCCTGCTCCTCCCCGCTTGCATCTGGTGCTCAGCCTTTTGAAGGGCAAGGATTTGGAGGAGCCGGTGGGGGGACTTTGCCAGTTGAACCTGCGAGCCATCCATTTAATCACGACCGATCATACCCAGGAGTTCAAGGGTCAGAGCCATGAACGCCTGGTGGAGCGATTGCGGGGGAAATCCCTGGTGGCGCTGAAACAGGCGAAGAAAGCCTGGTTGACCGAGATCCATTCACCCCTTGGCCTACGAGACTGGCGCATGCGGTTCCCGCACATGCCGCTGATACTCCTTCAACCGGGAAGGGATAGCCTTCCGGAAGGGATCGAGGAGGCTCTGGGCGTGATTTGTGGTCCGGAAGGCGGATTTTCCCAAAGTGAACTGGATTGGCTCGCAACCGAAGCGCGCTATACGATGGGATTGGGGCCAACCCGGCTAAGGGGAACCCATGCACCATTGCTCGCTTGCGGCAAGTTGATCGGGCTTCGCATATTCCTATAGAGCGAATTTATATCCTGTATTGAACTACCTGATACCTAACTTACGGCAGCTTGACCGACCGGGCACCCAGCCGGGGCAGTGCTTGCAATTTCGGAGCCACCGGAATCAAGCAGATCGCCGCCTTCCAGGTGAGTCTGCTTTCCGGAGCCATGGGGGGACAATGGCAGGGAGGCCGCAAGTGCGGCCAATTCGAACGTGTCGGGCGCGCACGCCCACGGGCTGGAAATCGAACGTGGTCCGCATCATGGACAATTTTCCGGACACCCAATGCGACATCGACCTGGGGGGCGCCCCCGCACGGGAACTGATGTGGGAGAAACCCGGACGTTACGCCGCGGAGGCCGAGAACCTCTTCCAGGTCCCGCCCCCGGTGTTGCAGGCCTCCCATCCAAAATCGCTTATCGTTTGGTGCAGGTTGCTCCCGTCTCAAGTACCACCTGACCGTCCGCTTCAGTGCAGCTAAGCGCTACTCCGCTTCCCACTGTAAGACTCCCCTGGAATACACGGACCTGGTAAGGGCCATTGGTGCTGTTGTTGGTCTCATTGCCGGAAATGACCAAGGGGGAGTTGAACGTGGTGGTCCCGTTCAGGTACACGGGAGTATTCCCAGTTCGATTATTCCGGATGGATCCTCCTGTCAAGGTCATCGTTCCATCCACCTGGAAGATAGTCTCGCTAAAGTTGGACCCTACGATTACGAGATTGTTCGCCGTTATGGTTGTTCCCTGGAAAGGGAAGAAGAAAGCGTAAACGCCCGCGCTCTGAGGCAGCATGGTTATATCCCTGAGGATTAGGGAGGTATTCTCTTCGCCGCTGGAGAAGTTGCCCACTAGGGAGAATGCATCCAGGGTGGCTGTTACCCTAGCACCGAGGATGAAATTCTCTATTCTTGTGGTACTCATGCTACGATTGTTCGTGTTGTACGGAAAGTTGCCGGCTACAAATCCCCCATACAGGGTCACATTGGAGTTGGCTGTCATGGCCGGGTAATCGCCCGTGCCCAGCCAATAAGTCTTACCGCTGGCGCTATTTTGCAAGGCGGCAGGAAGCGAGCCGCCGCCCAAGGCGTTCTCCCAATCGCTTCCGTCCCTTATCCCCGCACCGCCTGGGGTGACGAAAACATGGTTCAACTTCCGGTACACGACAATAGTGGCACTACCCGAGTTTCCAGCATTGTCCTTAACCTCGACGGGGCAGTTGTTGCTGCCGTCCTTTAGTGGGCAGGGCATAGGTGTCTCCGGCCCATTATCAACCTTGTACCTGATGGAGATGTTATCCTTGTTGGTCACATAATTCACACGCGTCGGCCAGGTGATGGTGACCGCGGGGGGTGTTTTGTCCACGACTATGGTTACCGCATTCGAGGCGGGCGACCAGTTGTCCGCCCGGTCATTCTCCTGGACCACCAAGGTGTGGGTCCCAGTTGCCAGGGGCAGCGACACCCGGGCCGTGGGCGTTTCCGTCCAGGGATCGGTGCCGGTCAAGGAATAGCGAAACCGGGGCGTCGGCGTGCGCACGCCCGACCCGCCCGTATTGTCACCTTTCGATACCCAGGTCCAGATGGCATCGACATTGGTGGGAGTCTTCGCCGCCGAAAGGGTCGGCGCCAGGGGCGGGGTGAGGTCGCGGGTAACCCTGACCGTGTCGCGGCCGATGGCGCCCGAGACGTTGGCCGGGGAGGAAACCACGAGGTCATGCACCCCGTCAGTTTCGAGGGGGAAGGTCTGCTTCTGCACCGTTCCGTTATCGATGGTGTAGGAGACTTCGATGCTGGTTTGTTTGGTGATCGTGAGGTTGTCCCCGGGAATTGTGATCTTAACCACGGGAGGGGGAACGCTTACGTTGACGACCACTGACAAGGTGCGTTGGTTGCCGAACTGGTCGACGGCGGAGACAACCAAGGTGTTCGCGCCACTCGCCAGGGTCAGGGAAGCGGTAGTCCAGGCCGACCCGGTCAAGGTCACGGTCCCGCTGCCGGCAACCTGACCAGTAACCGTCAGGGTAATCGGACCGGTGGAATCCTGGACCGAACCCGCGAGAGTCACGGTAGCCGAGGTCGAGGTGCGGGGGTTTTGGCCCGTCAAAGCGAGGACGGGACCGCTGGAATCCACCCGCACGACCCGGGTCGCCGAAGTCGACCACAGCAGGGCCCTGTCTTGTTCCTGCACCTCGAAGGTGTTGCTTCCATTCGACAGCGGGAGATCGGCCAGCAAAACGGCCGCCGTATCCTTCCAGGCTCCGGTATTCAGGCGATAGCGATAGCGGCCGGAAAGGCCGCTGCCGGAGGCTCCGTCCGATCCCGCCGTCCACCCGAAGGTGGCCTTGGCGGCGGCGATGACGGCCGCCGGAACGGTGGAGAGGGTCGGGGCGGTGGGCGGGGTAGTGTCGAGCAGAAGGTTCAGGACCGCCTCGCCTTTGTTTCCGGCCTGGTCCTCGGCGGTTACCGTAACGGCCATGAGGCTGCCTTCCTGGAGGGCGAGCGCCGCGACGCTCCATGCACCGGTCGCGAAGGTCGCCGCCGTAGCGGCCCCCGTGCCGACCTGATAGGCGACTTTGGTGATGGGCAGGGGACCGGACGCAGTCCCCGCCAGGCGGATAGGGGTCGCGGAAGCATAGTGGGTCCCGGATGCCTGGGGCGCGGTGAAGGCCACGGTCGGTTTGGACAGATCGTATTTGATCCCCAGGGTTGCGATTTGGGACCAATTTCCCGAAGAATCTTTTTCCTGGATTTGCAGCGTATAGGTCGTTCCCGAAACCGCCGTGGCCAGGACGTAGGACGTGTCCCGAGTGGCGGTCGCACCGGTTCCGAGGTTCCCGTCCGTTCCCAGTTTAAAGCGGAAGTCGCCTGACCCGCCCCCGCCGGAAGACCAATTCCATTTGGGAGGATTGCCCGTGGGGGATGCGCCCGACAACTTAGGGACAGCGGGAGGGACGGTATCGGCGGCGGCCGGCTTGCCCGTCACCTTGACCTTTAGGGAAGCGATGGTCTCGTTGCCTTCGGTATCGCGCACGTAGAAACGCACCACGTATTCCTTGGGGGTTTCATAGGTGAAGGATACGGCTTTGATGGTCGCGGAAGAGTCGTCCCAGGCGAGATCGCCGTTTAGGTCGTACTTGAAACTGACGACCGTCCCGTACTCCTGGGGGGCGACCACCGGGAGGAAGGTCAGGCTCTGGCCGGCGGTCAGGGAAGTATCCGGACCGAGGGTGATGCGGGGCGCATCCCGTTTCACGGTCACTTCCACCGTATCCTTCTTGAGGCTGTCGGCCTGACTCACCACGATGATGCTGGCCTTGCCGGGCGATATCGCGTAGACGGCCCCGGTGTCGACGATGGCCACCGAGGGATTGGTACTGCGCCATAGGAAAAGTTTGGGAGCATCGGAGGGAAGCACCTTGGCGGTCAAGATCAAAGGCGCGCCGCCGGTAAAAATTGGGAGAGGGGAGGCAGGCTCGATAGCAACGCTGGTGATGGCGCTGGATTTGATCACCGTGACCCTGAGGGTATCGGTCTTGGCCGGATTATCCCGGGATTTGGCGATGACCAGGGTCTGACCTTCGGATTTGGGGGTGATTTTATTGTCCATGAGCGAAATGATCGCAAGGTCGGCGACGGAGAAATCCACGGCGGGATTGGCTTCCGCGGGAGTGATCACAACCAGGAGGCTTTCGGCGGCCCCACCCATAAACAGGTTCGTGGGATTCTTGGCGAAGCGGATCGCTTCCACGGGAACCGAATCCTTAACGGTGATGACGGCGGAATCGGACAGGAGCGGATTGGCCTTGGATTCGGCCCAGACCGTCACGATGCCTTTCTTGAGGCCCTTGACCTGACCGTCCCCGCTAACGAAAAGGCGGGTCGAGTCCCCGCACCGCCACGTGAATTCGCTGATCGCGCCGGTGGGAAGGGCTTTTGCGATCAGGCGCAAGGCGGCCCCGCCTACGGAGACGGCCCCCGTTTTGGGAGACACGCTCACACCCTCAAGGGCCACTGTCTTCCCGGTGACGGTGAGGTTGAGAGTTGCGGTCCTGGAGGGATCGGACACCAGGGCTACCGTTACGCGCGCCGAGCCCGCCTTAAGCGCCTTGAGGTGGGTTACGCCCGGCAGGACCACGTCGGGCTGGGAAGATGTCCAGGTCACGGATTTGTCCTTGATGGTAGACGGAGTCACGGAAACCGTGGGCTTGAGCACGGAATCCCCTTCCAGTATGGTCAGCGCGGTTTCGGAAAGTGCCAGGGACACGCCGGGAATGATGATGAAGATGGTGCTATCCGTCTTATCGGTCGCGCCATTGTAAGCCTTCTCCACTTTGTATACGGTCATTCCATTCTTGAATCCCTCGATGAGGATGAGAGCCTTGTTTCCATCCCAATTGCGTACGGGAAGGTTCTGGATTTCGGACAAGGTATCCACCTTGCCTTGGTAGACGGTATCGAGCGGGGCGCCGTCCGGCGTCTTGAAAACGATGACGGTCTTATCGAAACTGGACAAGGTGTCATACAACTTCGTGAAGGAGACGGTGTCTTCGATCTTGGCTTCCTGCGTCAATTGACAGGCCCAGAAAACCAGGATGGAAGCAGTCAGTAAAAAACCGAATCGCTTGAAGATGTTCATGGATTTTTTCCAGTCTGGGGGATTACCGGGTCTATTGAGGTCTGCGGGCCTTCGGGCTTGCGGGATTGCCGGATTGGGATACTCATTCCACGGGATGATTCTTGATAATGGGTTCGGGATCTTCGGCCATGACGAAATACGCGCCTACGCCGGCGGCAACCAGCAAACCGGTGGCGCCTATCCAGTAGTAATTACCGCTTTTGGACTCCGGTTTCCGCTTGGGTTCTTCCTTCGCCTGCGCTTCCCTCGCCTTCCATGAAGAGGGTCCATCGGATCCCTGGCTGGCTGCTTGGTGTTTCTGGGGCGTTAGCTTGGAGCGGTTCGCTTCGAATTCGTCCTGGATGTTCTTGAATATCATGTAAATCATGTCGCTGGCGTACATGTCCATGATCCGCGCCGTGGGTTCGGTCATGAGGAGCTGGTGCATGTAATACTTTCCCTTTTCACGGCTTTCGTAGCGGGCCGCGTACATGACCCCCAGATGCTTGAACGCGAAGATGCTGTCGTTGTGGTTGAAGGGGCGTCCCGATTTGAGGCCATCCTCGATGATGAGGATGGCGGGTTCGAAGTCGCCCTCCATGTAATACTTGCGCACGGATGCGGTGTCCAAAGGCGCGCGCGAGCCCGATGAAACGGATTTCCCCCCCGGGGCGGTTTCCGATCGCGTCGGCATCGGCGCGGACAGAGCGACGGTGCAGGCGGCGGTGGTGATCGCAACCCAGAATAAAAGCGGATAGGCACATGGGGACTGGCGAATTGACGTTGGCATGATTGCCCCTTCATTTAACTACGAGCGCGAAGCCGGACCGGAATGTAGATACCCGGGGCGATTATGGAAATAAAGTAACCCTTCGCCGGATATCCAAGCTTGACGGCCATCACACTTTGTGAAAATTTCCGCCACTCCTCCATTATCCGCCAGAATCGGGGTTCCGGGCGTTCAGGAGATTTTAGAAAAGGGGCCGGAGGGCCGCTCAGGAGCCGGGAGGAGGGGTCCGAGGGGTCCGAGTATGCGCGCGGTAGAGGAAGTAGAACGGAGCGCCAGCCAGGGAAACGGTGAGGATACAGATATGCACCAGGGCCAGCACCTCGCTGCCCCCTTCCGCGATTCCGAGTATGCGGTAGGTCACCTCCCCGGCCGCTTCGCCCAATCCAATCCCGGAGGGCGCGATGGGCAGGCCATTGATCATCGTCAACGTCGGAACCACGAATCCGTGCACGCGCAAGGGCAAGGTCAGGCCCAAGGACTGGGCCGAGAAATAATAAAGCAGGATGAGTCCGCAATCCACGATCATGCCCAAACCCAAAGCGCCGAGCAGGCCCCAGGGCCTGGCACGATACACCAACAGGGAATCGAACAGGGAGCGGAAGAACCGGCCGCCCGGCGCCTTAAGCAGGCGGGGATGGTTCAATATTGATTCCGACCAAGGCGAAAAGAAGAACGCGATGGCGGTGGTGAACACCATGAAGACTCCGCCGTAGAAGAGGCTGTTCAAGCGCAGTTCGCGGGATCCCATCCAGAGGTCCACGTTGATCGCCGTCATCAGCATCGCCACGCACAGCAGACTGTACAATCCGACGAAGCGATCCATGGCGATGGAAGTCAGGGCGAGCGACTTGTCCTTGTCCTCATGCTCCTTGAACAGGTAGAACCCCTTGATCAGATCGCCGCCGGTGCCTCCGGGAATCAGGCTGTTGAAGAACATCCCCATCATCTGGAGGCTGAACACCCTTCCGGCGCCGATTTTCAGGCCGGATTGCCGCAAGAGCAGGTACCAGCGAAGCCAGGCGGCGCACACCACGAACACCAGATAGGATAGGAAAGCGGCGAGGCAGAGCAGAGGATTCCTGACGAAAGCCTGGCCGACCACCGAGGGATCGAGCGCGCCGAAATGGATCAGGGCCCAGATGGCTCCCGCCCCTACCGAGAACTTGAGAATGTATTGCAAAAAGGGCGGGATCCGGAAGCGGCCCTTAGCGCCTTTTCCCGGTTCACCTTGTTCTGTTTCCATGGGGATTGATTATAGCTTTCCGACGGGGAAGATGGTCTCGTCCGTCATGTCCTGGGCGAAGAGATCTTCGGATTCCTCGGGATCGGTGCAAAAGGTTTTGCGGTGAATGGGGGTCAAGCCGTACTTTTCTATGGCGTCGCGATGTTTCCGGGTCGCGTAACCCTTATGGACGTCGAATCCGTAAACCGGGTACCGCGCATGCATTTCCGACATCTGGCGATCCCGGACCACCTTGGCCAGGATGGACGCCGCCGCGATGGAGGCCGAGCGCCCGTCGCCCTTAACCAAAGTGCGTTGCGGCCAAGACACGTCGGGGATGCGCTGGTTCCCGTCCACCAGCAAAAGCCCCGGTGGCATACCCATAGCTTCCAGCGCCCGGCGCATGGCCAACAGGGAAGCGCGCAGGATGTTATGCATGTCGATTTCTTCGGGGCTGCACTCCCCTACCCCGTAAGCCAACGCGCGCTCCCGGATCTCGGTGCACAGGTTTTCGCGCACGGCCGGGCCCAGCTTTTTCGAATCGTTGAGCCCGACGATGGGTTTGGCCTTGAAGTCCAGGATCACGCAGGCGGCCACCACGTTGCCGGCCAAAGGCCCGCGCCCCACCTCGTCCACGCCGCAAAGGACCGGGAACTCGTCCAGCATGCCGCTGTCGAATTGCCAAAGGGGGGGATGCCGCATGGGGGAATTATAGATCGAAGGGCGGGAACCTGTCCAGAAAGCGGCCCAGATCCACGGCCTGGCCGGGCTCGGCGCTTTCCGTAGGCCTGATTTCACCCGTCGCGAAGCCCCGCACAACCTGCCAATAATAGGCGTGTTCGCACTTCAGAACCTCGGCCGCTACCGCTTCGGCGGAACTTCCGGCCGGGATTGGGACGATGCGCTGCAGGAGGATCTGGCCTTCATCATAGGCGGCGTTGACCATGTGGATGGTGACGCCCGAATACTGGCAGCCGCGCGCGACCACGGCCTCGTGGACATGGCGGCCGTACATCCCCGCCCCTCCGAAGGCCGGCAACAGGGCGGGATGGATGTTGAGGATACGGTTCTTGAGGCAGGCGTGCACGGTCGGCGGGACCAGTTTCATGTATCCGGCCAGCACCAAGAGGTCGATACCGCTATCCTTGACGATGGCCGCCATGCGCTCTATGGCCTTCCTCTCGCCACCTTTGCCATCCTGGCCATCCTCGCCGCCTTCGGTGACGGCGCTGACATGCCAGGCTTTGGTCCCGAAAGCCCTGGCTTTTGCCAGGGCCCCGGACTTGCTGTTGTTGGAGAGGACGAAGGCCAAATCGGCCGGCAGGTCGCCGGATTGGATCCGGTCCATCAGGGCATGAAGATTGGAGCCCCCGCCCGAAGCGAAAACGCCGATCCGGTACTTGGCCACCGGATCAGGCTTTGATCGCGGCTTCGGCTTTTAAGGACGAGGAAGCGACGGCGGAAACGGCCGGAGTCGGCTCAACGGGACGGACCGGGGCTTTGCCTTCACCCAGTGTCTCCTGATGGGAATGGCTATGGGAAGAAGCGGCGCGCGGCTTGACCGCGGAACCCGCGGCGGCAGTCGCCGCGGTTGCGTACGTGCTGGCCTCCTGGGGGGCGCCGTGCTTCCTGAAGAGATGCTTGACCAAGGTGCCTGCGCCGCGCATCACGCGATAGCGCTCGCGGCTGTTGGTCAGGGCCATGATGGCCTGCTTGTAGATGTAGGCCGGACGCAGGTAGAACTCGCGGCGGGCGCGGTCGCAAAAGTCCACCAGATCCTGGGAGGTGAGCCCCTTGCGGATGACCGTAGTGTTGTGCTGCCCGTCCTTGTCGAGCCACTTGTCGTAGTCTTCGCTGGCGAGTTCGCCGCGGGTGCGGGCCTCGTCGTAGGCGGTGGTGCCGGGATAGGCCATGATGGGATAGAACTGCGCCGTGTTCGGATTCAGCTTCTTGGCCATCTCCAGGGTACCGTTCAGGGTCTCCTTGGTATCGCCCAGGTTGCCCACCATGAAGCAGCCGTGGATCAGGATACCGGCCTTGTTCGCCGAATCCATGAACTTCTCCGACATGCCGTTGGCCAGGCCCTTCTTCACGTTCTTCAGAACGTCCATGGAGCTCGATTCGAAGCCCACGCAGAGTTCGCGGCAGCCGGCCTTCTTCATCACGTCCAGCACTTCGAACTTCACGTCGGCGCGCGCATTGGCGGACCAGGTGACCTTGAGGCCGCGGGTGATGACTTCCTGGCAGAGTTCCGCGGTACGGGAGGGATGGGCCGTGAAGGTATCGTCTTCGAAAAAGATCTCTCCCAGGTCCGGGAACTCGGCCTTGATATAGGCCATTTCGTCCACCACGTCCTTGATGCTGCGCTTGCGGTAAGTGTGGCCGGTGAGGGTCTGCGGGATCACGCAGTAGGTGCAGCGGAAGGGACAGCCGCGGCCGGACAGGATTACGATGAGCGGATTGATGTTGGCGCCGTAGAAATAGCGCTTGTAGCAAGAGAACAGGTGCTTGCGGTAGACCTTGCTGACCCAGGGCAGGGTGTCCAGGTTCTCGATCTTGGGACGCTCGGGATTGCGGACCATCTCTTCGCCTTTGCGCCAGGAGATGCCGAGGATCTTCTTCTTATCGTCCGTGCCGTCGCCTCTCAGGAAACGCACGAGTTCCCGGGCGGTGTAGTCGGCCTCGCCGGAAATGACGTAGTCGATGGCCATTTCCCGTTCCAGGATTTCCAGGGGTTCCGCGGTGGCATGGGTGCCCATCATGGAGATGTCGCACTGGTAACCGTCCTTGGCGGCGGCCTCCTTGATGGCCTTGCCGACGCGCATATCGTTGTTGATGGACGGGGTCGATGTATTTAGAACGGCCAGTTCCGGGCGGAAGGACTTGATCCTTTCCAAAGTGCCGGGGAGGTCCAGGTCCATGGCGGGAGAGTCGATGACCATGATTTCGTTTCCATCCGCCTCCACGCAGCCGGCAGCATAGGCCATGAACATGGGCCAATACAGCGTACTTGACTTCGTGACACAGGGGCTCCGTGATTCCCGCGAAAACATAGGGAAATAAGGAGGATTCAGGAACAGAACTTTCATGGGCAAAGCCTCCGGAAAAATTGCGCTTGAATAGGATAGGTCAAGACCTGGCCATCCCCAACCCCGAGCCGGGAGCGAGGACCAAAGTACCTAGTTCAAATCTTTAATTCAAATATACCCCCCGGCTTTCCTTTTAGCGCGCCCTAAATCTTTGCACATCCGCCTTGTCCAAAATTCCCACATCCGTTTCGACCTGGATTTTGGCGAATTTTGACCCCGCCTCCAATCGGATGCGATCCGCCCCTGCAAGCAGCAAATGCACTCCGGCGAAGGCGCCGGTGTGAAAATCCCCCTCCAGTAAGGCATTATGGTCCCAAAGGCTCGCGCCTTCCCATCCCAAAATCCCCTGCAATCCGTAGTAACCACTCCATTTCCAAAGCCTTAAGGTACGCTTCCGAATCCAATCCATGCGGTTTTCCACGGTAAGAATCAATTCGCTCTTTCCTCGGAAGGCGTCATTGGAGTAGCCCCGCAAGGTGTTCACCCCGCCCACGTGAAACCTATCGTACCGGCCGAAGCTGCCGTCGAGGACGCCGTCGCGGAACTGGTAAAGGCCGGAAATGGCGATGGTATGGCGGCTCTGCCAGGGAAGGTATGCGCGGGAATCGGAAAGCCATTCACGGTAATCGGCGGGTCCGCCCAGAAATCCTCCATTCTGGGTGACCCGGAGCTCCTGATACAGGCCGCTGCGGGGATTATGCCTACGGTCCCGGCCGTCCCAGAGCAATCCGGTTCCCAGCCTGGGCACGAAATCGCCGCCTTCCCGAAGCAATACACCCGAATCGCGCGAGCCACGGTTCATGAAAAAGAGTTCGCCGGCATAGAGTATGGATGCGGGTTCCGGCAGTCCCGATTCCCCCATACCCTGGGCCAGGTCCAGCTTGGCCCGCCAGGAGTCCTCATGGAAGGCCTCGAAGTTGTTGTAGCTGTCCACCCGCAGGACCGCGAAATCGTATTTGATCGGTAGGTCCCAAAGCCGGCTCGAACTCAGGGAGGCCTGGAATTCGGTGGTGCCGCCGAAGCGGGTGATGAATTCGGCGCGGATGCCCTGGCCCAGGAAATTCAACGATGCCAGGGCCGGACCCAGGCTAAGGCCGTCCTGCTCGGTTTTCGCTACCGCCAGGAACGGGATATAGGGTGGCAACTCGCGGAAAACGTAGGTCAAAATGACCCCGGAATCTTTGGCGACGGCCCGCAAGCGCACGTCGGCGAAGATGTCGAGGTCCTCCATCCGGTTACGTTCCGACTGCCAGCGGTCGCAGGAGAAGTTCTCGCCGATGCGGTTGCGCAGTTCGCGCTGCACCACTTCCTTACGGGTGGTCCGTAGGCCCTCGAACTCCTGGGCGACGATGGGGAGGGAGTCGGGGTAAGTGCAGGCTTCGGTCGCCATGGCGGTAGCCGTAGACTCTGCCGCGACATTAGGACCACCCACAACTGCGGTCTCCGCGGCAGCCGCTTTTTCCGACTGGACCGGAACCAGACCCGCCCATCCCGCCAAATGGAAGACGGTGATAAGCCAGGAAGCCGAAACTGAAACACTCCCGAATCCGGGGAACAGCCCCGCGATCGCAAGTGGGGCCCGATTCGGAGAAAAGCGGTATGCAGCGAGGCGGAAGGGTCTCATGGCGGGGGAAAGTTAGCAATCAGGGAGAAAGCCCTTGCGGACCGAAGGTAAGGTGATTATTATAATGAACGTTCGTTCAATGTAAAAAAGTACCACTGGAATACCTCCGAAACACCTCCTAAGCGCTTTCGAAACCCTTCCCAAAAGCCAAGCCATGACGCCGAGAACCTCCGCACAGAACCAAGCCCTCCGCACCTCCTCGCGCACGCGCATACTCGACGGAGCGTTGAAGACCTTCAGCCGACTTGGGTTCGAAAGTGCCTCGGTCCGCGCCATCGCCGCGGAGGCAGGCGTGGCGCAAGGCCTCCTTTACAGCCATTTTTCCGGCAAGGAGGAGCTGCTCAAGGCGATTTTCTCGAAAAGCATGGACGATGTGCGCGAATCTTTCGGGTCCTCGGATGACAATGCTGGGCAACCGCCATTGGAACGTTTGATCCGATCTGCTTTCGCTATCCTGCGTCGCAACCTGGGCTTCTGGAGATTGACCTACGGCATCCGCATGCAGGAAACCGTACTCCAGACCTTGGGCCCGGAACTCCAGGCCTGGACCGGTGACATCCTGAAAACCCTGGAAGCGCATTTTCGCTCCATTGGAAGCGGTCAGCCCGCCATGGAAGCGGCGATCCTCTTCGCCGCCATAGACGGCATCAGCCAACACTACGCCCTGGATCCCGAACGGTATCCGCTCGATGCGATTGCGGACGCCTTGATTGAAAAATACGCGACTGGAAAAACCGCGCGAATGAAGAAGCCATCTGAAAAAAAACCCCTGAAAAGAAATCCGGAAAGGAAGCTTCCCATGACAACCTTGATTCCCGCCCCGCCGCAAGTCGCACAAAACGGCAACGCAGACATTGATCGTAAAGGGTATCCCTTTCTGAGCCGATACGTCACGCTACCCGCGGGCCGGATGCATTACGTCGATGAAGGCCCGGGTCCTGGGCCGGACGCCCTAGGGCCGGAGGGCCTGGCAGCGGGCCGGGAAACCTTGCTCTTCGTCCACGGCACGCCCACCTGGTCGTATGATTGGCGGCGCTTGATTTCCGCATTCTCCGGCAACCACCGATGCATCGCGCCGGATCATCTCGGCTTCGGGCTTTCCGATCGGCCGGAAGTGTTCGACTATTCGCCCGAATCCCATTCGCGAAATTTGGAGGCCTTCGTGCAAGCCCTGGATTTACGCGACGTCACCCTGATCGTGCACGACTTCGGCGGCCCCATCGCCCTTCCCCTGGCGCTGAAGGAATCCAGCCTGGTGAAACGGGTCGTGCTGCTCAACACCTGGATGTGGAGCTTCGCGGGCGACAAGCCTATGGAGAAAGCCGCCCGCATCGCAGGCGGAACCCTCGGGAGATTCCTGTACCGCAGGTTCAATTTCTCCTTGCGCGTCCTCGCCCCTTACGCCTACGGCGACCGGAAGAAGCTGACGCCGTCGTTGCATCGTCAATACTTGGACCGGTTTCCGGATGCGGACTCGCGCGGCCGCGTGCTATGGGCCTTGGCGCGTAGCCTGCTGGCCTCGAGCGCTTTCTACGCTTCGCAATGGGAGCGGCGCGGCGCTTTGCTAAACCTTCCGGTCTTAATACTATGGGGAATGAAGGATCGCGCCTTTCCTCCCCACTTGCTCGCGCGCTGGCGCGAAGCTTTGCCGGAGGCCAAGGTCACGGAGTTCCCGGATGCGGGGCATTGGCCACAAGTGGAAGCGCCGGTCGCGGTGGAAAAGGAAATCCGGGCTTTCCTTACGGCCGACATGCGTTGAGGGATTGAAGCGCGCTTGGGCAAACCGCCTACTTGGGAGGAAGCGTGGATATGTACTCGAACGCCTTATCCGCCAAATCCGGCCACTTGGCGGTATGGGCGGCGGAGATCAGCACCCACTCGTTCATCGCGCGACCCTGGCCGGAAGGGTCCCAGAGCCGGGATCCATTCAGTTTCAGGGCGTCCTCTCGGGACTGCCCGGAAAGCTTTACCACCAGGCCGCCTTCGAAAAAGGCCATGAACCCATTGCCCTTGTATTTCATGCACGGCTTTCCGAACATCTGGGCCTTTTCGGCTTTTTTAGCCCTTGCGAGTTCCGCAGTGAGCGCATCGAAAGCTTTCTGTCCGACGGTGCTCGCGCTTCCGGCATAGGTATCAGGCATGTTACCTCGGTTTCAGGCCTGCAGCCATTCGGTGTGGTAGACTCCGGGCTTATCGGTCCGCTCATAGGTGTGCGCGCCGAAATAGTCGCGCTGCGCCTGGAGCAGGTTCGCCGGCAGGCTGGCGGTGCGGTACTGGTCGTAATACGCCAACGCCGAGCTGAAGGCGGGGATGGCGATGCCGTTCTTCGAGGCTTCGGAGACCGCCAGGCGCCAGTTGGCTTGGCTCTTGCGAATTACGTCGGTGAAGTACGGGGCCAGTATCAGGTTGGCCAGCTTGGGCTCGTTGTCGTAGGCCTTTTTGATTTCGTCCAGGAACTGGGCCCGGATGATGCAACCGCCGCGCCAGAGCATGGCGATCTCGCCATAGTGGAGGTCCCACTTGTATTCCGTGGCCGCGGCTCTCAGGATCTGAAATCCCTGGGCGTAGGACATGATCTTGGACGCGAACAAGGCGTCGTGGATGGCGGGCAGGAATTTGGCCTTGTCGATGTTGAAGGTCATTTCCGGAGCCGGCAGCTTGGCCGAAGCCGCCACCCGTTCGTCCTTCATGGCGCTGAGGCTGCGCGCCACCACCGCTTCCATCATGGTCGGGATGGGGATGCCCAGGTCCATGGCGTTCTGCGACGTCCATTTGCCCGTGCCCTTCTGCCCGGCCTTGTCCAGGATCACGTCAACCAGCGGCTTCCCGGTTTCGGGATCCCGCTTGCTCAGGATATCGCGGGTGATCTCGATCAGATAGGAGTTGAGCGGTCCCTTGTACCATTCGGCGAACACTTCGCCGATTTCCGGGGCCGACATCTTCAACAATACCTTCATCATGAAATAGGCTTCGCAGATGAGCTGCATGTCGCCGTACTCGATGCCGTTGTGGATCATCTTCACGTAATGGCCTGCGCCGTCGGCGCCCACCCATTCGCAACAGGGAATGTCGTTGTTGGGGCCGACCTTGGCCGCGATGGCCTGGAAGATGGGCTTGAGCTCGGGCCAGGCCGAGGCCGATCCGCCGGGCATGATGGACGGGCCCTTGAGCGCGCCTTCTTCGCCGCCGGAAACGCCGACGCCCAGGAAACGTAAGCCCTTGGCGTCCAGGTCCTTGGTGCGGCGGATGGAATCGGGGAAGTAGCTGTTGCCGCCATCGATGAGGATGTCGCCTTTGTCGAGCAGGGGAACCAGTTGGTTGATGAGGTCGTCGACGGCGGGACCGGCTTTGACCATCATCATGATCTTGCGGGGCGACTTGAGTGCGCCCACGAATTCCTTGAGGGTATGCGCGCCGATCAGCTTCTTGCCCTTGCCGCGTCCGTTGAGCAGTTCATCCACCCTCGCCGTCGTGCGGTTGAACACGGCGACGGTATAGCCACGGCTTTCCATGTTGAGAACCAGATTTTCGCCCATTACCGCGAGGCCGATCAGGCCGATATCCGCTGTTGCCATGTTATTCCAATGCTCCCGTATTGCTAAAGACCCCGGATCCGCCCCGCGGGCGCAAAGGCCCGTCCCAAGAGCGGCCGAAGATCGCCCCTTCCGAGGGGCAATGGCAATTTAACTAATGTGGAACCGTTTGCGGAATGGAACCGGGATGAACCAGCCTATGCAGGACTGTGCAACCAAACGCCGCTGCCGGCGGTCCAAGTGGTTCCCCCGCCGCCGACACGCGTTCCAGCCAATCCCATCAACACGAAACCACCCGTGTCAGCGGGTCCCGGGTGGGCCGGTTTTGTAGTTTTTCCTCAAATGACATCCGTAGCGCGGGATTTCCATATCCCGCGGAAATATTCACCGAAAGGGTGCGCCATGAAAGGCCTTCAAATCCGTCCTCTCTCCCTGCTTTCCATTCTGCTTGCCGGATCGATGACCCTCGCCGGCATCCATGCCAAAGACGCCAAGGACTCGAAGGAAGATCCGCGGCCCAAGCGCGGCAGCCTCGACCTGGGAAAAGGGAAGCCCGCCGCCACCGATGCGCCCAAGATCGAATTGCTGAACGGCGCGTTCGGCAAAGTGGTGGAATCCGTTTCACCCTGCGTGGTCAGCGTGAACACGGAGAAGAAATGGTCCGAGCAGGATCGGCAGATGCAGCACCCCTTCTTCGAATTCTTCGGCATGCCCAACCAGCCCGGCGGACCCGAGGACAATTCCCCCAAGCGCAACATCCCCCTCGGGGGCGGCTCCGGCTTCATCGTCAACAAGCTGGGATACGTCTTCACCAACGCCCACGTGGTCGAGGGCGCCGACATCGTCAAGGTGAGCCTCATCAACAAAAAGACCTACGTGGCCAAGGTGGTGGGTGTCGACAAGAAGGCCGACGTGGCCGTGCTCAAGATCAAGGCCCCGGCGGAAGACCTTCCCGTGGTCGCCTTCGGGGACTCCAAGAAGATCGCCATCGGCGAATGGGTGCTGGCCATCGGCAATCCCTTCGGACTGCAGAACACCGTGACCTCCGGCATCGTGTCGGCCAAGGGACGCCGCGACCAGGTGCAGAACGGCGACGCCTACCAGGATTTCATCCAGACCGACGCGGCGGTGAACCCGGGTAACTCCGGCGGCCCGCTCGTGAACCTGAAGGGCGAGGTGGTTGGCATCAACTCCAGCATCTATACCCGCACCGGCGGTTACATGGGCGTGAGCTTTGCCATCCCCATCAACATGGCTGTGAAGGTGGCCGAGGATTTGATCTATGAAGGCCGCGTCACCCGCGGCTACCTGGGCATCGGCATCGACAACGTGTCGGAGAACCTGGCCGACGCGCTCGGCCTCGGCAACACTTCGGGCTGTCTGGTCCGCGAAGTGATGAAAAACGGCCCCGCCGCCAAAGGCGGCCTCAAGGAAGGGGACATCATTTTGAAAGTACAGGGCGTCGCCGTCCAGGACGCATCGGATCTGCGCAACATGGTGGCCGATCTAAAGCCTGCCGAGAAATACGATTTCGAGATCCTGCGCGACGGCAAGCGCACCACCATGGGAATCAAGATCGGCGCCAAACCCGGGGAATCCGAAATCGCCGGCGACGATGCCACCTCCGCACCCGAACCGGACGAAGAGGCCGGCAGCTTCCTCTCCAAGAAACTGGGCATCCGCTTCGGCGCGCTGGACAAGGAATCCCGCGTGAAATACGCCATTCCGAACGATATGTCCGGCGTGGTTATCATCGGCGTCTCCGATGGATCGAGCGCAGCGGAATATGGGCTGCAAGAGGGCATGGTTTTGCTCCAATACAAGCGCCAAGCCGACGGCAGTTTCCAGAAAGTCGAAGACCCGAAGAAACTATTGGCCGCGGTGAAAAGCCTGAAGGCGGGGGAAAAGATCGCCTTTAAGGTGTTCTTCAAGGGGCGCACCGATTTCATCGCGCTGCAGTCCGAGGAGTAGCTCTCCGGCTGGTTGTCGCGCGGTACCTGTGCGCCCGCGCAGGCACCCCAATCCCGCCGCCCGAGCTTCGCCTCAGTGGACGCGTCGGGTTGGTGGGTCTGGTGGGGTCGGTCAAGGGAAGATGCGGCTTCGGCAGCCCGCCGGCTGAACGCGGGGGGGTCGGCCTTTCGGTGGCTCGATTCGCAGTGGCCGATGCCCCCCGCTCGCGCATGACCCGTTCGATTCCCGGAATCACCTGGAAGAGCGCTTCCGGGTTCGCCACCGAAAGGCCTACGGCGGGCTACCTGCGCCTTTCACAACCCGGCGATTGACCGCACCAGTCTAAGGCGGGTCGTTTCTCCGGCGGCGATGCGCGCCCAGGGGAGCGCTCTTAGGCTCGGCGGTGTTTGAAAGACTTCGTCGCCGATAGCGCCAGCGGAGATCTTCGCTGAGGTCTTGACTACCGCCAAAAGATGGGCGTTGACGCGGACTATCGGCCACGGCCTGCGGGCGCGTGCGGGTTTGGGTGCGATTAGGCGGAAGCGGGCAAGGCGGGACGAAAAGCGGAGCGAGCGCGAGCACTCTTCGTCAGACCCTCCGTGCAAACCGGAACATGTGCGAGCGCGAGCAGCGACCCCTGCGAGCTGATCCGCTTTTAGTCCGGAAGACCCACCGCAACAACGCCGACCCCGCTGAAGCCGCCGCAACCCAACCCCGCACGCGCCCGCAGGCCGGGATGGATCACCCCAGCGTCAAAGCATCAGCTTACCCTCAAAGCCGAACACAATGTAGAGCCCCAAACCCCGGGTTACGATGGGGACGAGATCGCCCTGGGAATTGGCCCGGGTCCAACCGCGGCGGCGTTGGTTGGCGCCGCCCAGGTAGGAGAGGTATGAGCTTTCGGCGTCGGCGAAGATGTTGTCGGCTTCGAAGAAGAAGCGCATGGATTCAAGCGGGCGCCATTTGCTCTTCAAATCCAAATTTATTCGGACATCGGTGCGTTGGCGGGAGACGGTTTCGAAGTCCCGATTGACCCGGATGGTCCGCTCTTCGGTGTTGGCAAGCGTCCGATTGTTGAAAAGGCCCGTATATTCGTAGAGCGGCGCGTCATTGTTGGCGCCGTAGGTCACGATGAAGCTGAGCAGGGAATCGTTCCGGGGCAAGATGCGGATATTGGAAACCAGATCCAGGCTGCGGTTCGCTTCCCAGGGGAGATAGTTGTCGTCTTCGAGATGGTAGTCGCCCTGGACCACCGAGGCGTTCATGTTGACGCCGAAATGGTGGCTGGGCAACCAGGCCAAGGTCAGGTTGCCCCCGTTGGCATAAGCGTAGTCGGAGGAATGGGTCTCGCGGTATTGCCAGAAGATTTCCGGAGTGGGCAGCACCGGGTCCTTGTAAAAGCGGGAATAGAGGCTGGCGGTCATCTTGATTTCATCCGTCCAGGCGGCCTCGGTTCCGATTTTGCCTTCCGCGCTGGAAGTCGTGACCGTCCCGACCCGGTTGAGGCCGATGGGCTGGATCGCGGTGTTCTCCCGGATGGCGACTTCGCCGTATCCGGA
>JBDSIO010000229.1:0-7741 GCA_039917895.1 Fibrobacteria bacterium
CTTTCGGATGTTTCGCCGGACCCAGCGAATGGCAAAGCGATTGCGCACTGGGAAAGATCAAAAAGACCGGTGCGCAATGGGGCGATTTGGTCAAGGCGGCATTCCCGGGTTATGCGGGACCGCGCCCCAAGATGCAGCTGTGGCACGGCACCGGGGACGCCACCTTGGTTTTCGCCAATTTCGCAGAAGAGATCAAGGAATGGACCAACGTTTTGGGCGTGAGCGAAACGCCCACGGCGACCTTCCAGAATTCGCCCAAGAGCGGCTGGATCAGGACGCAATACGCCAACCCGTCCACCCAGGAAGTGATGGTAGAGGCCATCCAGGAAACCGGCGAGCCCCACAACCTGCAGATAGTGCATGACAACGTGGTCAAATTCTTCGGGCTGGACCTCGCCGTATCCGCCGCCTCCCGAGTCATGAAGGCGCCCTTTGCGTCGTCCCTCAGGGCCACGCGCAACGGGGCCGGGACCTGGGAAATTGAAGTCGTTGGTCCGCCCGGCCGCATCACCTTGGATCTGTCCGACTTGCGCGGCATGCGGAGGGCGCGTCTCCTCGAAGGTTATTCCGGTACGGGGCGGATGAAGGTGCAATGGGATGGCAGGATTGGGTCAGCAACGCCGGGGCGCACGTCCGCATACATCCTGTCCCTCCGGGTCGATGGGGCGCCGGTGCAAAGCCGCGTCGTGGTTTTGCATCCCTGAACGGCGCCTAACCGCTCAAGTCAAGAGGCGGCGTGGCCGCCTTTTCTCTCCCCGCCCTTCGTAGTCCCTCCCTGCTTGCGGTGGGGCGGCTTGGTTTTCTTCTCCTGGAGTACGAGGATCCGGCCGTGCAGATCCCGGAACTCTTTTTCCAGTTTTTCGATCTCGACGTCGGACAGCTCCTCGAGATCGACCAGGCTGTTGCGCGCCTTGACCGAAGCGCGGATCAATTCATCCAACTTCAGATGGATCACTCGCGCGTCGCGGTTCTGGGTATTCTGGATCAGGAACACCATCAGGAATGTGATGATGGTGGTGCCGGTATTGATGACCAGTTGCCACGTATCGGAAAAATGGAATAGGGGACCGGTGAGGCCCCAGGCCAGGATCACGGCGAGGGCCAGGAAGAAAGAAGACGGGGATCCGACGGTGTTGGATACCTTGAGGGCGATGCGGTGAAACTGATCTCTCATTGGGGGGTCCTTGGTTGGGGCCGAGCTGGGTAAAGGCCAAAGGTCAAAGGCCAAAGGCCGCCCGGTTTCCGGAAACTACAGTTTTGCGGTCCGGGATCCTCAGGCTATTTTCGCGCGTTTCCGTACGCACCTTAGCACTAGCGCGATCAGTACGAACTGGAACGGCAGGCGCAGCCACAACAGCCAAGGCTTGAGCGCGGGAAACGCCTCGGGGCGCAGCGCCATGCTGATGTTGGCCGGAAAGACGGCAAGCAACAAGGCGGTGAGACCCCAGCTTGCCTTGCGTTCCAGCTTGGGCGACAGCAACGCCAAACCCAGGGCCATTTCCAACAAGCCGCTCAAATAGACCAGCGGGCGAGGATAGGGAAGGACGGGCGGCATGGCCTTCAAGTACCAACCCGGGCTGAAGAAATGGTTCGCACCGGCAGCCACGAAGAAGGCGGCGAACAGGTATTTCAGGTTTTGTCTTTTTCGAATTGGTTTTTGAGCTCGGCGATTTTGCTGTGGCCGGTGCCCATCTTGATCAGATCGCGGGAAAAGACCTCGATGGCCGCCGGTTCCAGGTAATCGATGGGGAAAAAGGCCTCGGCGCTCTGGCCTGCCTCTTCGTGGAGGCCCTTGATGCGAACCCAACACTCGCAGAGTCCGGTGCTGGCGACTGTCTGGAACGAGAACTCAGCGCGTCCCATGCCCGCCCCGATGGAGTACTCCTCCTTTTCATCCATGGATCCGGGAAAACCCTTGATGGCCTTGCCGAATTCCACGAGATGCTTGCTCAGGCAATTGAAGCTGGTGACCGCGGTATAGGAGGGACTTCTGGCCAGGGCCTGGAGGTAGCACTGATCCTTGTCCTGCGAAACGATATTCAAGACGATTTTTCCCATCGGTCCGTGGTCTACCTCGCCTGCAGGCCCTTGAGGGCCTTCCGTTGTTCCGCCAGGTCGGCGGATCCGGAGATGGGTTTTTCGGTGAAGCCTTTTTTCCACAGGGCGGAAGGCGCCGCCGCGCGCCGGGCCGGATCCGAAGCTACCTTGGGACCGGGACCTGAATTGGCGAAAGGGTTACGGCCGGCCGCTGCGGTCTTGCCCAGCTGCGCCAAGCGCAGCGAGGAGAGGACCTTGAAGAGCTTGACGGCGTCGGCCAAGGTCGGAAACTCCGGACCTTTGGCCTTGAAGAGTAAAATGCCTTGCACGCGTCGGGGTCCAATCATGAGGACGTCAGGTTCCAGGAAGGGGCGGATGGCGGCGAGCTCGCGCCAGCTGGCATCGATAGCCTTGCCACGCGCATTAAGGATGGTCTCGCCTCCGCGCTGCGATCCGAAGGGTTTCGCATCGTCCCGGGCGGTAAGGGCTATTTGGTAGGCTTCATGCCGGAGGGCATCGGATTTCTCCCGGGTGCCGGTCCGTTTCCCGGTCCCTTTCCCGGTCCCTTTCCCTTTGTCATTTACCCCTGCTTTTCCTGGTGGGGGAAAATTCCGCGGGGAAGGTTTGGAAGTGTCCATGATGCTCCTCGCGGGACCGCAACGCCTGGTCCGCACGTCACTGTACTCACAAAATAGCACAAATGAGGAGGATTTCCCCGCCGAATTTCCGTTCCCGGGAACCGGACTAGGGCGCGTAGGCATGCTTGAGAAAGGCATGAAGCTCTTCGGCGACCTCGGGGCGCAGGGCCGATCGGCCCCGGTACATGGCTTTGATCTGGGAAAAGGCCAGAAGTGAAGGATGGATCAGGGAGCGCAATAAGGAAGCCGGGATGAAGACTTGGCTCCGTAAAAGGGCCTCGGGCACGCTCCTGTTGACGCCGCCGGCATGCAGTTCCGCCCGGCTGGCGATCTTGCTGTGGACCAAGGACGAGCGGCTGCCTTCCACGATGGCCTCCACCAGACCCGGCGTGCCGAAGACCTTGGGATCGTCCAGCATCTTCATGAGGATGTTGTCACGATGCATATTGGCCAGCACCAGGGACCTCAGGTTCGGGGAGATTCGGTCCGGATTGGAGCTGCGGTAAGGCCGGGTGAGATGGTCGCGGGCGACCCAGGAGGAGTAGGGGACTTCCCCGAAATTGCCAAGCACGTGGGCGCCATCGCGTTCCACCCTGGCTTCGCACAGGAGGGCTTCCACGGCCGGCAGTCCGCCGGCCACGTCGAGACGGAAATGCCCCCGATCATAGGCATTGAGCGCCATGCGCACCCATTCCACGGGGCCGGCCGGAGCGCCGCGCGCCTCCATGAGCCAGCGCGATAGCGTGGACAGGGCGATCAGGTCGCGGGTCGGCACGCGTTTGAGGCGCTGCAGCTCCAGTACGTCCTTCAAGCCGGCCAAGGCGGGGTGCTTGGCCAGGCATTCATTCAGGTGGTTGAAGAAAATGGGACCCATGGCCACTTCCAGGCCTATCGGGCCCTCCTGGATGGGGCTGAAGGTGCCCAGGCGCTGCGCCAGTTCCTGAGCCTGGAGCGTGCGGTCTTCCAGCAGTTTGAGATGCGGGGAAAGGCGGGCCACGGATTCGGAATCGCCGGAGGCTTCGCACTCGAGCCAGTTCTTACGCTCCGTCATCGCCATGCACTCGCAGCGGATAAGATAAATGAGCAGGCCGATATCGCCCGAGACGGGCTTGCGTCCTGCCTGAATGTGCTTGAAGGTCTCCGCCGCGTGACGTCCGATGGGATCGAAATCCAGGAACCGGGACAACGAAAGAGCGTTGATGATCTCGCGGGCGATGTCGGACTCGACGGTGTTGAGAGGCGTCTTGCGTTCGACGCGCAATAGCAGGCGCTTGAGATGCCGGAATTGCAGGCAATAAGCCGCGGTCTGCCAGTCCGAAGGCTGCACTTCCAGAAGGATGAACAGGAAACGTTCCAACCACACCCGCGGAAACCGGGCCTGGACGGCCTGCTGCAGCACGTCCTCAAGGGGATATTGCCCGCAGAGCCGTTTCAGGAATTCGGCGAGTTCGCGGCAACTGGCGGGGTAGGCGCGATGGCAATCCACCAAGGTGAAGAGGTCGTTAAGCGGATAGGGAAGGCTCGGTTTGAAGAAGGGATCGGCTTCAATGACCGGAATCGGCGCCGTCCAGGAACCGGACTCGTCCGGGGATTTGCCGGACGTCCCGGCGGAAGCAGTCCCGGAAACCATGGACAAGGTCGTGTCGCCGATTGGGATTGGGGTCCGCTTGCGCGTTTGCAGATAGCTTAAAAGCACGTCTTCCATGTGGTTATCTATCCATAATCTTACCATTTCCGAAAAACCGGATCACCACAAGAAAATCTTCCACGACCATGTAAAAAACTGAGAAACCTTATCAACACCTCATTGAAAACATGAATCAACGTGTGGATAAAGTAGGGTACGTCCTCCTAAATTTGAAAGAATTCGGCAGAGTTTCGGCACTTAAAATGTGGATAAACTTTGGAAATCAAAACCGCTGTCCCCAGGCGCATGGGGGAAACTTTTAAGGGATTCCTATTAGCGATGCCGATGGATTATGGACCTCAGCTCCCGAAACCAGCGATCCTTTAGGAGAAAGGCCGGAAGCCCAGCGTAAGAAAGGCCGGTGCCCTGGCAGGGGAAAGGCCGGAAAGCGCGACCGATATTCAGATATTCAGATATTCAGGATAGAGAGGCGAAGCGGCCTTCGAAAACCATCTCGGCCAAAGGTTTGCGGCCGTTGGGCGTCTCGCCGGCCCGGAGATCCTCAGGAAGCGCAGCCGGATCGCCGGGATATCCGATGGCGCACATCGCCTCCACGGAGTAACCGTCAGGTAACCCCACAAGCTCGACCGCCTTGCCATAGTCGAAACCCTGGATACCGTGGGCGATCAATCCCAGCATGCCCGCCTGCAAAGCCAGACTCATCCATGCGGATCCGGTGTCGAAGGAATGCGTGATGGAGGGTTTGCCGTTGTGATCGAAGGTGTTCTTGGAAACCATCACGATGAGAGCGCCGGCATTGACGCACCAGCTCTGGTTCTTGGCCGTGAGCATGGAATGGAAATCGCGGAATGCCTCGCTGCCGCGCAAAGCGTAGATGAACCGCCAGGGTTGGTTGTTGAACGAAGAGGGCGCCCAACGGGCGGCTTCGAACAACGTCATCAGCGTCTCACGGGTGACGTGGGCGCCGCTCATGGCGCGCGGAGAATGCCGGTTCGGAAACAAAGGATCGACCGGGTATTGCGGTTGGCGGTAGGGCGCGGTCTTCATTATGCGACCTTCTCCCGGGCCGTCTCCAAAAGGCGGATCAGGGTCTCCTGTTGTTTCGCTTCCAGGTGGCCCAATTGGGACTTGTGCATTTGCGTCACGGGTTCGTCCAATCTTTTCAGGAGGTCCAGGCCCGGGGGAGTGATACGGGCGGTCACGATGCGGCGATCCTCTTTTTCCCGGGTGCGGACCACGAGGCCGCGCTTTTCCAGCCGATCCAGCAGGCGTGTGATGTCCGGATCGCGGGTGACCATGCGGCCGCCGATTTCGCCGCAGGCGAGGCCTTCGCCGCCGGCCCCGCGCAGGATGCGCAGAACGTTGTATTGGGTTCCCGAGAGTTCCGATTCCTTAAGCACATCGACCATACGGCGTCCCAGCAAATCCGAAGAGCGGAGGATGTTGAGGAACAACTCCTCTTCCCGGCATGTGAACGGCTTACGCTGTTTGAGTTCCGTCTGGATGTCCTTGGCCATGGGATGAATATATTCGTTATAACGATAGTTGTCTATAAGATTATTTCAACCCAGCCACCCGCCCCCTCCGCCATCCAAGGCGTAGATGCTATGATTGCTACGCATGCGGCGCTTGCGCCGTATGCGTCCATCATGAAGACCCCCGATACGGAACCACCCTCCGGCGACCTGGCGAAAGCCCGCGCTCTGGTGTTACGGCACGGTTGGCTCGCCACCTCTTACCAAATCCTGAACCCGGGCATCCGTCTGTGGTTCGCATCTCATGGGAGGGCTGTTACCGGCTACGCGGATTGGGGCCGCGTGCGGGTGGCGGCGGGCGCGCCCATCTGCGCCTCCGAAGACCTGGCCGCGGCCGCGGCGGGATTTGAGTCCGCCGCGCGCGCCGAGGGCTTGAGCGTCTGCTACTTCGCCGCGGGTTCCCGCTTGGAGGCCCTGTTGGGGCAGGCGCAGGGATATGCCAAGGTCCGCTTGGGGTCCCAACCGATCTGGAATCCGTCCGCCTGGCCGCGCATCCTGGCAGGACGCCCATCCCTGCGGGCGCAGCTTTCCCGCGCTCGTAACAAGGGGGTTACTGTGGCGGAATGGCCCCGCGAACGAGCGGCTGCGAGCTCCAGGCTGCGCCACTGCCTCAAGGAATGGCTGGCCCGGCGGCGCATGCCGCCCATGCATTTCCTGGTGGAGCCGAGCACCCTGGGCCGTCTCTGGGATCGACGCGTGTTCGTGGCGGAACGGGAGGGAAACCCCATCGGATTCCTGGTGGCCTCGCCCGTGCCGGGACGCAACGGTTGGCTGGTGGAGCAGATCATCCGCGCCCGGTCGGCCCCCAACGGAACGGCGGAAACCCTGGTGGATGTGGCCTTCCGCGCGGCCGCGCAGGAGGGGTTGGAGTATTTCACCTTGGGCCTGTCGCCGTTATCCGGCATGGACGGAGCGTCAAGTGTCAAAGAGGCCAGGGTCGGCGATGCCGGAGGTCCGTGGTGGCTGACCTTGGGTTTCCGTTGGCTGCGCCTGCATGGAAGCCGTTTCTATAACTTCCGCGGGTTGGAAGCCTTCAAAGCCAAGTTCTCTCCGGAATCCTGGGAGCCCATCTACGCCATCTGCAATCTTCCGGCCTTCACGCCCCGGTCGATGCTGGCCATAGCGGCCGTGTTCGGCGGGGTTTCGCCGTTCCGCTTCACTGCCTTGGCTTTGGCCAAGGCGGCGAAGCTGGAACTGTGCTGGAAATTGCGCGCGCTCGCCAAAACCTCCCAGAGGCACAAATATCGGGCATGAAAGGCGGCTACTACTTACTTTATAATGGATCTGGGTCCGAAGGGATAAGCCGTGGGCTCTCCCGTTTTGGGCCATCCTGGTCGACCCCGTCGACGCAGGCGAAATTGCATTGGGGTCAGAATGTACGCACACAAATTTTTCCGGCTTTCCTTGTCCACCCTTCTCCTTGGACTTATGGGCACGGGCGCCTTGGGACAGATTCAATTCAAGGATGCGTTTCCAGGCGTTAAATTCGCCGAACCGGTCTATTTCGGCGTATTTCCCGGAAAGCCCAAAGCCTTCGCGGTGCTGGAGCAGCATAAGGGCTTGGCCTTGATCCTCTACCAGGACGGGACCAATTGGGTACGGGACACCCTGGTCAAGATCGACGTGAATTCGGGGGGGGAGATGGGCTTCCTCGGCATCGCTTTCCACCCGCAATTCAACACCAACCACAAGTTCTACGTCAGCTATGATCCTGCGGGGGCTTTGTTCAACATCGTGGAAGAGCGCATCGCCGACGCCACCGGGATGAAGGATTCCGGAACCAAGCCGCGCACCCTGTTCAAGATCACCGACCCGTATTCGAACCATAACGGCGGCACCATCGCATTCGGACCGAAAGACGGCCTGCTGTATTTCGGCACCGG
>JBDSIO010000230.1:0-7463 GCA_039917895.1 Fibrobacteria bacterium
TGATCGAGGCCTTTATACTCCGAGTAAATATGCCTGGGAGGGTTCCGGCCCGAGATGGTGTCCTCGACCTTGGCCTTGGCAGGGCCTTGGCAAGCATTGAAATCGCAATCCGTAAAATAGGGCTTCCAACCCTCGCTGTCGAGCGCTTTCATCATATTCCTTGATCCGGACACGGGGACCGTCGGGTCCGCATCACCGTGGTGGGCCCATATCCCCATGTGCGCGATCAGTTTCACCTTGGTGGGATCTCCCGCTCCCACCACGGGGATGGTCGCCGCGAATTTCCCAGGATACCGGGTCACGATGTCCCAGGTTCCGAATCCGCCCATCGAGCTTCCCACAGCGTAAAGCCGGTTGGTATCGATTGAATAGGCCCTGTTGATGGAATCCAATAGGTCCACCACCGTCCTCAGCTCGTTCGATATCGGCGTCTTGTCCTGTGCATAGTTACCCTTGCTCCAGGGAACGTCGACCCATTGGTTCGGAGCGGACGGGCATTGGGGAGCGAGGATAAAGGCGGGACGCTTGGCCTGGTTGGAGTCGCGCGCGAATATCAGCGCCCCGGGATTGTCTTTCACGGGCTTGTCATTGTCGCTCCCCCTTTCGCCGGCGCCATGGAGAAAGAGCACCAAGGGGTATTTCACTGAGGCTTGGTAGTTTTTCGGAATGAATATCCGGAATTGGAGGGTCGTTCCGCTGAAGGTATGGGTTCCTTCCTTGAAATCGTTCAAGGTCTGGGAGTGTGCCGGGGCTCCGAACATGAAAGCCATTCCGACCAGAGTCGAGAGTATGCGCATGTTTGACATCCTTGCTGTTGACCTGAAAGGAACTTTGCCTTGCAAGGGCCGGGATAATAGGCCGATCGGGGTGCAAGCAACCCCGGCGGGCGTTATAGGGAAGCCTGGAGTTTCAGTAAGTAATACCAATGAGGGGAGTCTATCAGGATGGAGTTTTCCGACACCACCCGGGTCCAGGCCCGGCCTCGCAGATGATCGCTGGCCACCTGGGCCTGCACATTGAAGCCGTTCATGATTTTCCGGTTCAGGAACACCGACCACTTCAGGTCGTCGCCTTTCCTATCGGCAGGGTCGTACCCATTGATCTGGTCATAGGAATAATCCGGCAAGGGCAGATTCCCCTCACGCGCGGTCCGATAACCGTTCACGTACTTGGATGGCCAGTACTCGGCTTCCAGGTTGAACTGATCCAGGAGGCCGAAGGTCGGAAGATTCAAGCCGGCCATCACTGCCAGGCGGTCCATACGCTCCTCGTAATAAATAGGCTGATTGGCGACACCCATCAGCACGGCTTCGGAGTAAAGCACCATCTCATCGTTGCGGAAAAGGCCTTCGCCGAACAAGGCCTTGAAATCCAGGGAAACCATGGCGACGGGTTTGATGCCTTTGAACGTGATTTTCTCCACGGCGGGACGTTTGGAGGGATTTGCATTCCAGAACTTTTGCAGGCTATCCACGAGCAGCCGATCATTCTCCCACCGCGCGGCGTCGGCAGTCCGTCCATCGAAAGTGGCGCCCACCCTGAGGAGCGTGTAATATTCCAGATTGTTGGCGTATTTCCTTCCCTGATATTCGAATACCGTGTTCTTCTCATTTCCCGGGGTGGCGAGGCTGGGAGAAACGGGAATGAGGCGTTCGAGCTGGACGCCCACACCCGCCTTCAAGAAGCCGCCCTTGTATTGGGCGAGGTAGGACAGGGAAAAGTCATGCAAAGGATAGGTCTGCCGTTCGCTGGTCAGGAAGAGATCATGACTGAATCCGGACCCGAAGCGATGGGTCCACTGCGTGCCCAACACCGTTGCCGAGGAGGTATTCACTGAAGTGTAGCCGTTCCCAGTGACGATATAATTAGGGTAGGTTCCCGTGCGGAACAGATATTCGCCCAGGTTCTTGGAATTGCTGTATTTGACGGGAAAGAACCCCAGTTTCCCTGTCACGCCGGAAGCATCTTTATCCCCGAAAGAGAATTGGGTAAAAGCTTTGGTGAGGATGGCATCCCCATAGAAGACCGTACTGGAGCTATTGCCCTCCTTCGCGGGGATGGCATGCCAGAAGATGCTGCCCGCCCCGAAATAAAGGCCCAAATGCTCGCCCCGCGTGGCCTCCAAATCGAAGGTGCCGCCAAAGCGCTGGACCCAGTTGTTGTCCAGGGTATCCGTGGAGAGATCCACGCCTTTGACGATGTTGCCGAACTCGTAGAAGGATTGTCCGCCCTTGAAGCGGAGGGTGGTTTCCTCCTGGGATGCGGCCGGCAAGGCCGCAAATGCGCAGGTCAGATAAACGGGAGCCAATAATTTAAGCATGAAAAATCCTTGCAGGGAATATTCCGGTGTAATTGGATGGAAGAGTAGAAAACCAAACCGTCACGGCAAGGTGACGATTTGGCTCCAAGTACGGCCTGCAACCTTGGCGCGGACGATTACGATGCCCGTGGAGCGCGGTCCACGCTCCAAGCGGTAATCGCTATAGGCCACCTTCTGGAACGGTACGGCGCGCCCATCAATGCCCGATGCCTCGAATCCCGAGTGCTCCATGGGAACGCGTACCATCAGAACTCCCGGCCCTTGCGTTATCATGGTAAACGGGGGGAGCGCGCGGCCCAAAGGCGACAGCGCATCCGTAAGAGCCTTTCCGAAAACGAAGTCCTGGGGGAGGGCATCGGGCCATTTACCGTCCGCGAATTCCCGCTTGAACGGATGAACGTCGAGCGACTTGGCCTTGATGTTTCGGAAAGTCTGCCCGGTAGTGCTATGGTCCTGCAGCAGAACGCTTCCTTCATGGATGTGGTAATACCTGCCGTTGTTTCCGTCGCGCGCATATTTGCTGTCGTTGTAGGCAGCGATGAATTCCGGAGTTCCGATTTTGTATTCCAACAGCTTAACGCCATTGCCGTAATGGACATAATTGCTGTCAAAGGCGATGATTCGCATTTGGTTCCATTGTCCGGGCGGCTTATACCAGGTGGTCCGAATGGACTCGGTTACCTGCTTGATTTCGTAAGCAGCGCCAAAGCTGTGTTCCGGAGAAACGCAGTCGTTATGCGAAGGACCGCAAACCTGCATCTCGGGCCCGGACCGGCTTTGCTCCGTGGAGGCTACCACTTCCTCATACCGGACGAAAACGCCGCTGTTACCGGCGGCGGGAGTCTGGGCCTCCAACTTCAGATCGAAGTTCTTGTATTTCTTGTTGCTAAGGAGATGGTTCTTGTTGCTGGATCGGTTTTGCAAGCGCGGCCCAAGGGGAGTATTCGTGGCGACGTACCAGGCATCGGGAGCCCGGTCATCCGGCAATTTGTATCCATGCCACCCTTTCAAATCAACCCCATTGAAAAGCAGGTCATATCCGTATTCGACTTCCTTGGGAGTCAATTGGTTGTCCTGGGCTACCGCTGTAGAAATAAGTAAGGAAGCGAAAATACCACTGGTGGCAATGCGCGCCATTTTGTTAAAAAGCATGAAACAAATCTCCTACCCGCCATTTTCCGGGGTGAATCGCATCCTTTGCCCGAAGACTTCCCTCGGACCCGGATACCATGTTGGTTCGCACCTAATCTAAGATCAGAAGCCGAAATTCAGGCGGTGTAATTTTCCGGATTCCGAGGTTTTTTAGGTTGTCCAGGCCTCTTACCAGGCAATACGGAAAATCTTCCTTTTTTTCGAATCAGCTGCAAATGCGGGACTGGCGGGCTGCCGTAACCTTGCAGAAACGGGGGTCCCGGGTATTAAAAACGCAAATAAAATATCGGATCCGATATAAAAATTAGACGCATAAGGTTGGTCCATACAACAAATCAAGTTTTTCCCCATTTTCGCCGGGCAATCGGCGCTAGTTTGAGGTCATGAAAGTCTGGTTTCATTTCCCGCGAAGGCCGGAATGGGGCGGGACGGAATGGAATCTCGACACGAAAAATTCGCGAATTGGATAAGGGGGAATCTTTATGTTTAAAGGTCTGTTGTTTTTATTGATAGTATCGAATGGGATTTTGGTCGGCGCCCAAACGGTCAACTTGCGCGGGACCGTTTCCAGCGGGGGGAAGCCGGTATCCGGAGCCATCGTCTCCTTGCTGGGTAAGGGCTTGAAGGACACCACGGGCTCGGACGGGGGATATGCATTTTTGCAAACGACCGCCCTTGGTCCCGTCTTATCGGGCGCCGGGATGATTACCCTGTCCGGCGGGGCGTTGGAATTCGAGATCGCCGTACCCGCGCCCGTGTCGATCGAGGTATTCGATATCAAAAGCAACCTTATCAAGGCCGAAAACGTAGGCGTGCAGGGAGCGGGCCATTATCGCTGGAGTATTCCGGGGAATTATCCCGCCAACCAGCTCCTGATCATTCGCGCCTCCGTTGGAAACAAGGTTTCGACCTTCCGCTATTTGGCAACCAGGGGCGGACATGCCGGGGAGGCGGTCTTCATGCGGACTCGAGATGGCCGCGCCTTGGCAAAGACCGCTGCCGCCGTCGACTCGTTGGAAGTGTCGGCCGCGGGACATTCGACCCGAATGGTGATGGTGGAAGCCTACGATGCGAAGCTGGACATCAGCCTCGTGCCTGTCGACAATAGCGGCGACTTTTGGGGTGGCCTTAAGAATCCCCCGGGCAAGAGCGCCGGTTGCGGAAAACCCACTACACTCACTAGCGGTAAAAAGACCATCAGCGTCGGCGGGACGAGCAAGGCTTACAACATCACCCTTCCCGCCAATTACGACCAGGACACTCCTAACCTGGTCATATTCATCTACCATTGGGTCGGCGGACAACCCGACCAGATGACGTCAAACAAGTACTACGGCCTCCAGCCGATTGCGACCGCAGCCAACAAGCAAACCATCTTCATTGCGCCGAACCACGGTGCGTCCCAAGGCGACCACCCCGTGTTCGACGCCCTTCTAGCCTTGGTGGAGGCGAACGCTTGCGTCGATACCACCCGGGTATTCTCGACCGGTTACAGCCACGGGGGCATGATGACCTGGTCCCTTTCCACGAATCATCAGAAGAAAATCCGCGCGGGCGCCGGCATCGCGGCCGCGAATTATAATGTCTATGCCCCGAATCCCAAACCCAAGGATCCCATCGCTTATATGGGGATAACGGGAATGGGCGACGCGACTTGCAAATGGATCAACAGCGACGCCAATAAAACAGGGGCGAAATACATCGCCTTGGAAAAAGCCGCCGACAATGGTTGCACCACCGCTGAAATAACCACCTGGAAAAGCAGCGATCCAAAACACGTTACCTTTGAATTCACCGGCTGCAAACCCGGATACCCCGTTGTCGTAGCCACCTTCAACGGACCGCATGGTGGGGCCGAACAAGCCAAGGACCCGGGTGAGAGCAGTTCTTGGGTTCCCAAGGAAATCTGGGCTTTCTTTAATCGATTTTAATGGCGATTTGCGCCGGCGGACACCCCCTTGGGGGCTGACCGCCGGAAGCGGCGCTCCTCCTAGATCTGCCCGGCTGCCCAGCCGCCGCATCCAGGCCCGCAAACAGGCCCATGTTTATCACCGTACGCAGCGCGCCCAACCCAGGGCGAACGCGTAGCCGGTGAATCCATCGTCGAAGTTAATGCCCCAGCCGCCGCCGGCCGATCGATCCGGAGGTCCGGCCCATGCCGAAGATGACCAATACCATTGGTTGGGCGCCGTTCCCGGAAAGGCGGCGGTGTCCAGGGCGCCATATACCCTGGTTTCATCGACCAGGGTGGAAGCCTCCTTGATGCTGGGCAATCTCCAGGCATGCCCGTTCAATCCCAGGTCGGCGCAATAAGCCATGGCCGCCCGGCGATCCATTTGGGCGGGCGAATCGCCCCGCTGCCAAATCAATCCGGTGTAGTTGTCGCGGATCTCGCCGGTATGAATCTCGGCATACGGATGGTTTGGCCGCGCCGTGGATACGGCCCCGGAGCCGTCATCCTGAAGGCACCGGACATCAAAGGCATTGCCCATCGCTCCCGCATTGCTGGTAAGACCTTCGTAGAAGTTGCAGACCCAGGCGTATCTGGGGCGGGTGGAATCCCGAACCGTGAGAATCCAAGGCGAGGCGGTATGGAAGAAATTGGAAGGCGAGCTGAAAACGCCCTTGTCGATGGCGGGACCCGTGCGCGTGAAATCGACCAAGGAAATGGTTTCGATGCGGGTGGGCAACCGCCATTTGGCGCCGGCCAGCTTGAGGGTGTCGCAATAGCCATGCGCCTGATCCCAGTTCCATTTGACCGGACTCGGAACCTTTTGCCAGCGTAGCCGCGTCAGCTTATCGAGCACCACCCCATTTCCCAGATCGGCGTAGGTAGCCGGCCGGGGCAGGCCGCTGGAAACGGGATTCGGCATCGGCCAGCATGCCCAGGTGCGGGTGCCGCAAGCGACATTGGACGCCGAGTCGAGCAGGGTAAGCAGCGAGCTATCCCCGGCCGCTCCGGCCCGGATCGAGGTGTCGGGATAATAACCGGGCTTGCGCGTGATGAGGGTCTGGGTATCGTTTACCGCGGCGAGTCTTGCCGAGAGCGCGCCGGATCCGACGTGCGACATCGCATCTCCGTCCGGTATGCGCTTAGGGCCGCCTATGCCCCGATCATTTCCGGTTATGCCGATTGGGAAGACATGAACCTTTCCACCGGAAGATATCCGGCAAAAGTAAATGCCGTGGGAAACGGAAGGGAAGGGCAAATACCAACTGCCGACCCCCAGAAACGCATGGTGGGGCGTGGTGGCCGCCTTGCCCTTGGGATCGAGAAGATCCATTCGGACCTGTCCGGCGGATCCCAGGGCGACGCCGATGCCTTGCCCGAGGAGGTAAGCAGGGGGACCGACAAGCGCGGAGCGCCCCTTCGGAGCCAGGCCCGAAGCAAGGGAAAAAACGAAGCGCCCATCTGCGTCGGTCGTATCGGAAGCTCCCCGTTCCACCCAGGTTACCACGGCTCCGGCTATAGCTTCGGAGGTGATCCGATCCAGCACCGCGCCCGACAGGTCTCCAGTCGCCGCGAAGACCGCCATATGCAATCCCATCAGGACCACCATGGATACGCGCATGAGCCGGCTGTTCCTCATTTCGGGAACCAGAGGGTCGCGATGTCGCCGAAGGGTAAATCATTCATGGAGGCCTCCGCCGGGTAATATAGGCTCGCCTACGCTATTATAACCGGCGTCGTAGAGCTTGCGCCACTCGTGCGAACTTGGCCTCGGATGCACCTAATTGACACATTTCTTACGGTAGCACCTCGGCTTGTCTCAATATGTTTACTCCCGGCTCCCATCAGGAACCCATTACAATTCACACTTTGAAAGGATCGAAAAATGAACATCGGAAAAATCATCACCTCGGCTTCCCTGGCCCTTGCCATTCTCGGCGGCGTCGTCGCTTTCACACCCGCGCCCGTGGAAGCCGCGCGCCGTTGCAACCCGCAAATCAGCGTCTGCCACAAAGCTCCGCCCCACGGAGACAAAAAAAT
>JBDSIO010000231.1:0-2903 GCA_039917895.1 Fibrobacteria bacterium
ATCTGCGTGGAGTTTGCGAAGCAAACTCTGGAGCAGGGAGCCCACTTCTTAAAAGTCAGGTATTCAGGATGCAAGAGGATTTACAGTACCTTTTAGAGCTCTCGGCGGTGGACAAGAAGGTCTACGAGCTCAAGCTCACGAAGAAGGATCTCCCCGTCCGTATCCAGACCCTCAAGGACGATATCGAGCGGGAGAAAGCCAACGCGGAGAAAACCACCGCCGGCCTCGCCGAGACCAAGGCCAAGATCACGGAAAACCAGGACATCGCCGTCCAGGAACAGGCTTCGCTTACCACCAGCAACCAACGCCTCGAAGCCATCAGCACCAACCGCGAGTACGATGCGGTCCATCTGGAAATCGCCACGCACAAACGCAACATCGATAACGCCCAGGCTAACGTCATCCACTTCCAGCAAATCCTTGAAAACCTGCTGAAGGAAAAGGAAGCGGTGGATTTGGCCTACAAGACCGTACTCGACGCGAACGGCCCCGAGCTGAACAGGCTGACCGAAGAGTTGAACGGCATCGAGGATAAGATGGCGGCGGAAACCGCGAAGGCCGACGCGCCCCGCGAGAAGATCAACAAGAAGGTCCTGGCCGTATACGATCGCGTGGTCAAGCGCCGCGGCAATCCCAACGTGATTGCGGCCATCAACCGCAACCAGAAGGCCTGTTTGGTCTGCAACCGCACCCAGACGCCCCAACGCGTAATCGAAATCAGCAAGAAGACCGCCCTGCTCACCTGCGAAAGCTGCGGGAGCATCCTGGTCTGGAAGGAAGACTAGCCTTTTTGCGGGCGCTTTTTGCGCCGAAGCGGGTCTCGAATAGAGTCATAACGTGAAACCTGGGCCATATGGTCCGGGTTCTCTTTTTTTATCAGGAATTCAGGGTGGCTAGGAAAAGCTATTTGCTTGCAGGAGCGGCTTCGGCGCCTGCGGTCCCGGCGGCCCCGGGGGCGGCTTTTTCCTTGAGGGTCTTCGCAATCATCTTCGCCGACTCCACCGCAACGGCCATGGCCATTTTTCGGGTGCGCGTATCGCGCTCCATCGGGGAAAGCTTGTTCATATCCGCTTCGGGAGGCATAAGGAATCCGCTTTCCGGGACTTCGGCAGTGACCAAGCCATCAAACACCAAATTGCCGTTGGAGCCGTCCAGGATGCGAAGGCGCAGGCCCTGGGACCATTTCAATTTCAGCGACCAGGGCATCCAGATCACGCGCTTGGATTTAACCGCGACGGGTTCCAGGCGCCCGAAGGCGTAGTACTGGGCGCCTAGGCCCTTGGCGAGTTTCGGCATGTCGGCGGGCACCGCTTCGGGCTCCTTGAGCAGGCCTTTGGAGAATACGACGGAAATTTCTTCAGCCGAAAACGAGGTCACGCCAGTATCCGTGCCCAATTCCCATTGGATGCGTTTGCCGAGGTCGCCGCGGAGCAGCGGATCGGAATCCCGGCTTATCCCGAGGAACGCCACCGTGGGTTTCGCATGCAGATCCAAGGCCAGGAAGCCCAGACCCAAGGCCAGGGCCAATAGGGTTTTGAAAAGGCTTTGCATGCTTCCATTATCGCATGGATTAGGCACCGGAGTCCGCATTCGTATTTACCCGCCGGCCCGGAAATCTGAGGCGGAGGTTAATCCTTTTGAGAACCGCTAGCGCACTAACGAAAGGATAGGCCGAATTTGCGATGGATCTCTTCTAGGGAGAACCGGACCACAATGGGGGCGCCGGAAGGCGAGACATAGGGATTCTGGGTGGCGAACAGCCCGTCAATGAGGGCCGATACCTGAGCATAGTCGAGATGGTCGCCCAGCTTTACCGAGGCCACCCGCGCGTAGACCTTGGCCAGCCTCTGCTGAAAATCCTCGCCGCGATGCGCAGCCGCTCCGCGCTCCGGCCGCAACAGGCCTTCCACGATCTCGAAGACCACGCGGCGGGCCTGATCGGGCCTGACCTCCATGGGGAGTCCGCGCAATTGGAAGGCGGTACCGCCGAAAGATTCGAGATCGAAACCGAGGGCCTGCAGGTGCCCTAGATGTTCCTCCAGGAAAAGGCTGTCCCCCGGCGCAAATTCCAGAACCTCGGGAAAGAGCAATTGCTGGGACGAAAATCGGCCCGCATGGCGCATCTCCTCCAAAGCTTTGTCGTAGAGGATGCGCTCGTGCGCCGCCTGCTGGTTGACCATCATCAGGCCGCTCTCAACGCCGAAGAGGATGAACCCGTTGTGCAATTGCAGATATGGGACGTCGGAGGACCTGGACTTGGGGCGGGGAACGCCGGGAACCGGAGAAGCCGCCGGAGCGTCGGGAAAGAATCGCGAAGCCGGACCCGATTGCCGCGCATCCGCGGGAAACAATCGGATCTGATTGGGCACTTCAGGGAAGCCGGGTCGTGTCAGTAACGAGTCGGTTACCCCTCCTGAACCCGGAAAGGCCTGCGGCGGCAAATGCGGCGCGGACGATCCCGGCGCGGTGTATGCCGGGCCGCCGGATGCCCTTTTCTCCGCCGCGGCAGCCCTCTCCTCAGGGGTTTCGGCGAGCAGGGAATGCGAAAAGGAGGAAATGGCCAGGCCCCGATCGGATCCGGGTGCATCCGACGGATTTCCCTCGGGCAAGGCGTAAGTGAATGGAGGCGCAGCTTCCGGGGATACGACGGAACCGCCGTCCCCCATCAGGTCCAGCATGGGTGCGTCGGCCGCCTTGCGCAACGTCGTCTTCACTGCCTGGGCGATGGCCCAGTAAATGCGGCTCTCGTTGAGGAAACGGACTTCCTTCTTGGTGGGATGGACGTTGACGTCCACGTCCTCGGTGGGCATGGTCAGGAAAAGTACGGCCATGGGGAAACGGCCGGGCGGGAGCACGTCGTAGCTTTGCGAAAGGGAACGCGAAATGAGCCCGCTCTGGATGTT
>JBDSIO010000232.1:0-21002 GCA_039917895.1 Fibrobacteria bacterium
GGCAGAACTCCCCGCCTCCGCCGGAGATCTCCAGGCTGCGCGCCCGATACAAGCGGATATGTCCTCCCATCAGCTTGGCGAAGCGCGGGACCGCCCGGGTGATTCCGACCAGCAGGGAGTATTTCCACAGGCCATCGAAGACCGCGATTTCCAGGGTGCGATCATCGAAGCGCGCGGTGGGGAAAACCCTGGCTCCGGCCGCATAGGAATTGATGTTTGCCACCACGCAGCATAGCGCGCCGTCCAGCTCGATGCGTTCCCTTCCCCGCCCGGTGTCCATATCGAGCATGCACCGGCCCGAAATGCGATGGGAGGAACGGCTGGTGAAAGCCTTGATGTAGAAGAGCTTATTGAAAAGTGAACCCGTGGGAATCTTGCCCGCTTTCCTCGCGACGTCGAAATCATGGAGTACGGCCGCATCCATTCCCAGGCTTACGTAAGAGGCCATGGTCAGCCTGCCGTTCAGATCCCAGAGATCGAAGCGGACGCATTGGGCCTTCAGGAGGCGTTTGACGCAGGCCAAGAGCCCCCGCTCGTTGTAGATGCGGAAAATGCCCAGGGCCCGTCCCAGATCGTTGCCTGTGCCGAGCGGTATCAGGCCGATTTCCGTATCCCGCAACTCGCGTTGGCGCAGGCGGTTCAGCACGAACCCGATGGTCCCGTCTCCGCCTACCGCAATCACCTTGCGGGCGGAAGTCAGCAGGGAATCGGTCTGGGCTTCCAGGCGCGAGGCTTCCGTGAGCTCCGCCTTCCAATCGCCCGGTTGGAAACCGAAGGAATCCATGATCTCGGGCAACTGGTGGTATACGCGCTTGCCCACTCCGCCGCCGGAAATGGGATTGATGAGGAACGCGATCGAGAGCCGCGCCACGCCCGGACCCGCCGCGGAGACCGATGGGACGATGGCTTCAGTCGGCATTGAACCACCGCGAGATGCGCAGGAGGATGAAATCCTTTAGCCGGGTGAAATATTCGCGGGCCGGAATACTGGATGAGCCGGGGCCTTCGCTGACGATGAGGCCGTAGGCCTCGAACCCCATGGATTGGGCGATATAAAGGGCCCGGGGAAGGTGGTAGTCCTGGCTCACGATCAGGATTTTGCGGATGCCGGAATTGCGGCGGAAGTTGAGAAGGGTAACGTAAGTGGAGCGCCCGCGCTCGTCGACGAGGATGTCTTCCAGGGGAACATTATTGCGGCGTGCGAAATCGAGCATGGCCACGGTTTCATTGTAACCCCCGGGGATGGCGTGGCCCGAAAGTACGAGCTTTGCGTTTCGCAGTCCCAGATACCCCAAAGCGCCGTCCATGCGCTGGCGCAGCACGGGCGAAAGTTTACCGGAGCGGTAAACGCTGGCGCCGGGAACGATGACGGCTTCGACTGCGGGAACGGCGGCCGGATCCGCGAACATTCGCGCTTTGGCCTTGACCACCACGTAGGCGTTGATTACCCATGCGCAGAGGACCAAAAGGAGAGCGAACGACCCAAGTGTCTTCAGCCAGGCCATGAGGCGGCACCCAGGTACACGTCCTTGACGCGCACATACTTGGCGGCCAAGTTCGCAAGGCCGGCGATCTCGTCGGCCGTGAGCCTGCGGGTCACTTTCGCAGGATTGCCCATGATGAGGGATCCAGCCGGAAAGGCCTTGCCTTTGGGGAGCAGGCTGCCGGCCCCGATCAGGCAATCGTCCCCGACCGTGGTGGCATCCATTATGATTGAGCCCATGCCGACCAGGATGCGGTCTCCCAAAGTACAGGCATGGATGGTGCATCCGTGGCCGATGGAAACATCGGCGCCGATGGTCGTGCCCAGCTCGCTGGAGACATGAACGGTGGTATGGTCCTGGATGTTGGAACGCGGGCCCACCGTGATGTGGTTGATGTCGGCACGCAAGACGCACTGGAAGAAGACAGAGGAATCCTCGGCAAGCTTTACCTCGCCAATGAGGTCCGCGCTCGGGGCCACGAATGCTCTTGACCCGAGGTCGGGCTGCTTATCGCCGAATGAAAGTATCAAGGCGCCCCGCTCGGATTCCCGCCGCTTTCCTATACAGGGAGGGGCGGATCGGTTTCAGGTCTTTACTTCAAATGGGAATAGGCAGGATAGGCGACGATTTCCGTCTTTTCGAACCAGTACGCGATTTCCCGGGCGGCGCTTTCGGCGGAATCCGAGGAGTGCACGATATTCTCGCCCGTGTTGGGCGCGAAATCATGCCGGATGGTGCCTGCGGAAGCGTTGGCGGGATTGGTCGCGCCATTGATGGTGCGCACCTTTTCCACGGCTTTTTCGCCGGAAAGGGCAAGAAGAACCACGGGGCCGGATGTCATGAACGAGACAAGTTCACCGAAAAATCCGCGCTCTTTGTGCTCGGCGTAAAAGCCTTCGGCGTCCCCTTTGTTGAGGGATTTGATTTTAACGGCCGAAACGGAAAGCCGGGACTTCTCATAACGGGAGATGATTTCCCCGATGATGCCGCCTTTGACGCCGTTGGGTTTGATGATGACGAGAGTTGATTCCATGATGCTTCCGGATTCCTTGGTTTGGCACAAAAGTAATAATTCAGGCCGATTTTGGAAATTTCAGCATTCCACCGGCCGTAAAGATTCCCACTATAGGCCCCGCATGGATTCGAAAGGATCCAAAAATGTCCGGATCTCACTATATTATCCGCTGCCGGAATTGGGACGCACAGGCGGACTACCGTTTCGGCCAGTGCGGATTTAGCTCAGTTGGTAGAGCTTTTGCTTCCCAAGCAAAGGGTCGCGGGTTCGAGTCCCGCAATCCGCTCCATAAGCCCCTTCGGGTTGCCTGATTTCACGGGGAATTAGCCAATACCGGAGGGGCTTTTTCGTTTAGGGACTGACCAGACCCTATAAAGGCCCCTTACCTACTCTGAAAAAGTGGACACAAAGTGGACACCCCCTTTAAACCATAACCGGGTGTCCCTGGCGGGTTGTTTGGTTGAGGCAATCGTATTGTGCGTGCTGATCTTCTCCAGGGTTGGATAGGGGAGACGTTGTCTCTTCACTTAATGGGTATGTGATACGGTTCAAAAACTTCGCTGGTTTCCTTTCCGTTTTGGACCATAGGATTTCTCAACCGTTGGTCCCTGGCTCGAACTCAGGCAGGTGCATATTTGGTGCTACCAGATCTTGCAATTTTCGAGGGTAATCGGCATTCGCAGGTGGTGTAGGGTTGGATGCGAGTCCGGCCTCACCCCCTATAGTACCCCCTTCAGGGTTCGGATTGTCGGAGACGCGCGGGGAAAGCCTTCCCCTCGCTCCGGCCTCCTCGCGAACGGCCGGCAAGGCCAACCGTTCGTTGCAGTGGCCTCCGCTACCCCTTCTGCGGGGGCTCCCGCCCCCGCAACACCCCAGCCTCCCACCGCTTCAGCAATCCAGAAGTAAACGCGATGGGGGTCACAAACTACCCGTGATGCGGGTTATTCGACAGGCCGACGGTTCTGCCTCGGTGGCGTCCAAGGCTTCTTGTGGAAGTATTGGCCAATGGATGCGCACCCGGAAACCCGTACGCTAAACACGTCTACTCCCGCCGCCAACCCGAAAAGACGCCACTCTACCAGGTTTTCCAGAGGCATTTGCCCGCCTTTGAGCGGATGTGGACGGACTCCGAATCCGGCGGCTGCCTCCCGAAGTTCGTGACAGGGGAATTGCAAGCCTTCCTGCGCTGCGGCATCCTCGCCTACGGTTTCGCGCAGATGCATTGCGACGAGTGCCGCAAGCGTCACCTGGTCGCCTTCAGTTGCAAATGCCGGGGCTTCTGCCCCAGTTGCATGGGTCGCCGCATGAACGAGGGCGCGGCCAACCTGGTGGACCATGCGCTGCCCGAGGGTATCCCGCTGCGACAATGGGTGCTCACCTTGCCGCATCCCCTCCGCTATCCTTTGGCTTTCGACGCGGGCCACCTGGGCAAGGTGCTGCGGCTGTTCACGTCTACGGTCTCCTCCTGGTACACCCGCGGTCATTCCGGCGGCAAGACCGGCTCGGTCACCGTCATCCAGCGTGCCTCATCCGACCTGCGACTGAATCCGCATTTCCATACCCTGTTCCTGGACGGAGCGTATCGACCCGGCCCAGATGGGGAGGCTCCGGTCTTCGAGCCCGCGCCCACCCCCACTCAGGAAGACATTGAGGCCGTGGTAACGCGGGCCCGCAAACGGATCCTCCGCTACCTGGAGAAGCAGGGCGTGGTCGCGTTCGCCGCGGCGCCAGGGGACGGCGAGGTCCACGCGCAGGTGGATGAAACCCTGGGGGAATCCTCACCGGCCTTGGCCACCTTGATGGCAGCGGCCACAGTGGGCGCGGCGCCCGCGGGCCCTGCCCTTCGCCGCGCACCGATACAGCTATCCCCATGCACCCAAGGCGGTCCCGATCCTAAAGGCTATCTCTGCGCCCAGGATGCCGCGTTCAACCTGCATGCCGCCCGCCGGGTGGCCCCAAACGACCGGCAAGGCCGGGAGATGTTGTGCCGGTACATCCTTCGTCCCCCGTTGGCCAATGAACGTTTTCACCTCATGGAGGACGGAATGGTGACGGTGGAGTTTAAGCGTCCCTGGAAGGACGGCACCCGGAGCATTGCCTCGGAACCCAAGGCTTTGCTTTCGCGTCTTTCGGCCATCGTGCCGCCCCCGCGTCGGCATGTGACGGTGTACAGCGGGGTTTTGTCTTCAGGTAGCTCGTGGCGCAGCCTTGTGGTGCCGGGGTATAAGGAGGAGAATCCGGAAGACCCGACCCCGGCGGCTAAGGGCCGCTTGCCTCCGTCTGGGGAGCCCGTCCACCCATCGGCGGCCCAAGAGGAAACCCGATCAGGCGAAGCTGCGGTACGCAGCCGGTATATCCCCTGGAAGGAATTACTCAGACGTACCTTCGGCAGCGAAGTTGTGTGCCCGGACTGCGGGGGCCGGCTCCGGTTGGTTGCCTTGGTGAAAACGGAGGCGAGCATTCAGATGCTGCTGGCAGCGTTTCATCTGCCGACCGGGCCGCCGAAAGTTGCTGCAGCCGAGCAACCTCCCGGGGAAGAGGGTCTGGAATGGCGCGGGGAGGTAGGTGAGGCCGACTGGGTGGATTGAAAGCGAAGGGACCCTGCGAGGGATAGGGACGGGTACGACCGGAGTAGGAAACGCACGGATTTCAGGGGGTGTGAGGCGGGGAGTTGTGGGAAAAAAGGGGACCTGGGAGGGGGAGAGGGGGAAAGAGAGACTGGAGGTTGAGGCAGGGCGCGGGGGTCCCGGCTTTGTAAAAGGCGATCGATTTACCTATGCTCCTTTGTAAAAGGCGATCGATTTACCTATGCTCCCCAGCCCGCGATAGAAGAGGAAGCGTTCATATTCGCCATTGGATCCCTGCAGCATGTTGGCGTCCACCATACGGGGCGCGGTCCACTCGCCGGTCTCTTGTCCCGAAGCCGAGGTGGTATAGGCCGGATTGGCTCCGGGGGCCAGCACCTTGGCCTTCCAGGAGATATGGCCATCGTACGGCGATGCGGAGAAGTCGACGTAGGGCGCGGTAGGATTGTGTTCGGATTCCGTCGTGGCGGGGTACCATTGGCTGATGGTTCCGCCCTTGAATTCGACCTTCACGTCCACGTCCGCTTCGGCTTCGCTGTAGAAATAGAGCACGGGCGTTTCCATTTTGACTGTGACGTGCCGCAGCTTGTCGAGGGCTGCCCAGCCATTGGCGTAGTTAAAGTACGAAAGGCCATGGACGAAGGCGGGCAGGCGGGTCGCGTCGACGTATAGTCCGCCTAGGGGTCGGCCGTCGCTGGACGAAAGGGTGGTGAAGGTGCCCCACTCATGGACCATGAGGCCTTTGGCATCGGCTGCCCCGGCGGCTCCGGCGGCGGTCAAGGCCAGCGCCAGGCGGAGGGCGCGCCTGACCGGATTCTGGTTGCGTGCGGAGGAAGGCATGCGGACTCCTCGATTGCATCCCTGAGGATTAGGGACGCTTGGGTTTTTAGGCGGGTCCGGATTTCCCGGCGATCGCCTCGTCGTTCTCCCGAATATATCCCCGCCGGGCGCGGATCCGGGGGTTTTGGGGGTAAGCCATGTGCGAAAGAGTTGTCGCGTGACAACAGCCGGACTGCGCCGAATGCCCCAAAATCGCCATTTTTAGAGCTCTCTCGCATCATCGATTCGGGCGTTTCCCCCCTTGGCATGGTCGCCTGGGCCCACCGGCGAGCCCGTTACACCCGCTTATGCGCCTTGTTTGCAGATTCCAATACTTCGACCCTAAAGGCCCATCCCCTATAATCAACCTGTAAACCCTTAGGAGGCCCAAATCCGGCTTCAGGGGGTTGCGGGATTGTGAAGTTCAATTTGAGATATATGTCGCGTTTTGCTGGAATCATCTGCATATGGATTGCGATATGCGCCGCGGATTCCGTATGCGCTGCCGAGGATTTTTCGACCTGGGCGCATTCGGCAAAGCTCACGCTTAACACCACTTCCACGGGCGCCAATCTGGCGAGGGGCGTAGGAAACTATGGTCTTCTGGTGCGCATCACCGACAGCCGCATCCTCACCCAAAGCATGGCGACGGGCGCCGACGTACGTTTCGCGGACGCAATGGGCGTTCCCTTGGTATTCCAGATCGAGCGTTGGACCCCTGCGGCGGGCAAGGCCGAATTCTGGGTGTACATGCCCATGATCGACCCCCTAAGCGACAAGCAATACCTGAACGTGTACTGGGGCAAACCGGGTTCGGCCTGGATGTCCGACGCGAACAAGGTTTTCACGAGCCCCACTTACAATATGGTCTATCACCTGGGGGAGGCCTCGACCCAGGCGCGCACAAACTCCGTAGGCAACTACAACCACGCGGCGCCAAAGAATTACGAAGGCGACGAACGGGTCCAGGGGCTCATCGGCATGGCAGACAGCCTGGATGGATCCCTCCAAGGCGGCGACCACCTGGCCTTGGGCGCGGCCTTTACGGACTTGACCCAATTCACGTTTACGGCCTGGGCCAAGCCTTCGGGACCGGGGAAATGGGAACGCTTTCTGGATTTCGGCAACGGCGAAGGAGTCGACAACCTTCTCTTCACGCGCGCCAACGCCTCCGACTTGGTTCTGGATGTCTACGGGACTCCCACGCAATCGGGCGGGCTAACCAAACTGGGGCAAATCATCACGGGTAAAACGCTTGAGCAGGACAAGTGGGCATTGTACGGATTTATCCTGAACGGAAAATCGGTGGAGATTTATAAGAACGGCGAAAGAGTGATGACCGGCGAATTAAAAGCCCCTCTGAACAGAGTCGCTCGCACCCTGAATTTCATCGGGCATTCCAATTGGCCCGGCGACTCCCATTTCAAGGGGGTCTTCGACGAAATCCAGCTAACCAACGGCACCCACAGCCCGGAGTGGATGAGGCTTTCCTATGAAAGCCAGCGGCCCGATGCCAAAATGTTCTCCTGGGAATTTCCCGCCGAGGTCAAGCTTTCCGTCACTACGCAACCGGTCGGCATTTCCGTTTCCGAGGGCAAAACCGCCAAGCTTTGGATAACGGCGGTTTCCAGCATGGCTATCGCCTATCAATGGTTCCGGGATGGCGCGGCCTTGCCCGGGGAGATTGGCGCCGAATATTCCGTCCCTTCCGTGACCCTGGAGAATGCGGGAGCCTATACCTGCCGCGTGACCGATGGGATCGACACGGTCCTGAGCAAGCCCGCGGCCCTCAGCGTGCCCGAGGATCTTTCCACCTGGTCGCATTCGCAAAAAGTATTCATCAATACCACCGCGACCGGCGCCGTCATTTCAGGAGAGGTGGTCAACATCCCCATCCTGATCCGCTTGGGAAAGAACTCCATCGACTTTTCCCAGATAGGCGCGGGAGGAAAGGATCTGCGTTTCCGGTCGTCGGACGGGATCGCCTTGGCCCATTCCATCGAAAGATGGGACGCCGACACCGCCGAGGTGTGGGTCAGGGTCAACAAGGTGCTCCCCAACGCCAACGGTTTCATCCTGATGTACTGGGGCAAGACCGCGGCCACGCAGGCGTCCTCGCCTGGCAATGTCTTCTCCCTGAACGATTCCTGGCGCGTCTATTACGAATTTTCGGATGCACCCTCGGGTTCCGGGGATACCCATGCGAAGGATGCGACGCTCAACTCCTGGAGCGGCCAGGGAATCGGCGTCACTAGCCTGTCGGATTGCGTGATCGGGAAATGCTTCGGGCTCACGGGGGCGTCGCACATGGAAACGCCGGCGGCCGCCATGCAGGGGCTCAAGACCTACACCGTGCTTGCCTGGGTGCGCGAAAAGGCTGCCGTAGGCCAAGGCGCGGGCGTCCAAGCCTATCCCCACTTCTTCTCTACGAAGAAGGTCGAGCCAGCCCAGGGGGACTTCGGCACGTATTCCCAGGACGGTGTATTGAGATACTGGAACGGGATGAAATCGACTCCTAGCTGGTTCAATTACGCCGCCGATTTCAAGCTGACCGACCATGGCTGGCACCAGGTAGCAATCACCTATTCGGGGAGTTCCATGACCTTGTATGGGGACGGAATCGTCCTGGGAATATCCGCGGGGGAGAACGTCTCCTTGGGCGCGAACGTGCTGGCTTTAGGCGGTTCGCGCACAGCCTCCGGGACGTGGGAGGGATTGTTCTCCGTGGATATCGACGCGGTGCAGGTGACAGGGGATGCCAAGGGCGAGGATTGGATCAAGCTGGCCTACGAAACGCAGCGGCCAGGTTCGCATATCCTAGCCTTCGGCGCTCCCGCGGACCTGCCCCCGCCCGATCCGGAAATCTATCCTCCCGCGGGCGATTATGCCGAAGCGGTTCTGGTGCAGATCACATGCGCGGCGGACAGCGCCCGCATCCTCTATACCCTGGACGGCAGCGAGCCCGATACCGTCGCGCGCGGAGCCACCAGGAACTTCGGCTCCGGCTTCTTCCTTTACTCGGATGCCACCGTCCAGGCCAAGGCGTACTGGAAAGGCAAGGCAAGCCCGGTGGCCATGGTCACCTACTGGATTTCCATTCCGGGAGCGATCGGCGACACCTTGCACCCGGGCGCCACCAAGGTCATTGACGCGACCCATCGCATCACCTTCCCCAACCAGGATTCCAAATCCCCCGTACGCCTCACCGCCGGTCCCGACTGGAACCCGCTCCCCAATGGCTTCGATCGCGTCGGCCCGCTCTTCACCCTCACTGCCGTCGATACCGCCGCTGCCTTCCCCGGCCTATTGGTGGAAGGCGATTCCCTCGCCGGGCTTTCCCTTTTCCGCCGCCATCCCAACAATGCCATCTTCTGGACGCCCCCCAGGGACGGGCAATTGTGGATTCCCACAGCGGGTACTTTTTTCTGGGCCAGGGACACCTTGCCTCCGCGCATCAAGTACGCCGGCGCCATGGCCCGCGGCGATTCCATACTGGCCTCGATCATCATCGACGACAATGTCGCCGTCGTGCAAGGAATGGTCCGGTTTTGGAACGGGGGAGAAGACAGCCTGGGTTGGTGGTCCGCTGCCGCCGGAAGCACCCTTGAATTCACCCTGCCCATTCCCGCCAAGCCCGAGACACCCTTGGAAGCGCGCTTCTCCGCCACCGATCAATCGCGCACCGCGACCTTCCCTGAAAGCCGCAACCTGACCTTGCCCCGCCCCCTGCCGGCCCTGGCCGCCCCGCTCGCACTCAAGTCCGGCATCCAATGGAAAATGGCCGGCTTGCCACTTCTCGCTACGGGCGCCGTAAGCATGAGGGATCTGGCCAACATGAGCGGCACCGGCCCTCTCTACGCCGCCATCTGGCGCTCGGTTCCCGCTCCCGACACCGGTTATCTCATCCTCAAAGGCGAAGACACGCTTCCCAAAGGCAGAGGCTTTTGGCTCGCCGCCCAAAACGCCTCGCCGACATTGAACATCCCCGCCTCACACGCATTGCCTTCCGATTCAGACGGCCTCTTCACCCTCAAGCTGGAAAAGGGCTGGAACCTGGTGACCTGCCCTTCCTTCCGCCCCCTGGCCTGGCCCGTGTCGACCAAGGACGGCGACGCCTACCTGCGCTCCCCCCTGAAACCCCTCCACGGAATGGCCGAAAGCGGATACAGCCGTCCCGACTCCCTGCGTCCCTGGGAGGCCTACTATGTCTGGTACGACAAGGACACCACCGTCCGCGTGGGCCCCGGCGCCCCCCGCGTCTCCAATCAATTCCCCGCGCCCAAGGCGGCAACCCTCGCCAAGTCCCTGCGACTCAACCTGGCCGGCCCCGGCGCGCTCCTTGACCTGGGCGCCTCGACATTCGCCCGCGCCGGTCTCGGCCGCGAAGACGAATCCCGCCCGCCCCCCATTGACCGCAGCGCTTCGGCCTGGCTCGCCCGCGAAGGCCGCGCCCTTACCGTCGACTACGTCGCCTGGGACCCCGAACGCGCCATGGCCTGGACCGTGGCCACCCGCGATCAAGCCGCCGGCGCCTCGTTCTCTATCATCGAGGCGACCCTGCCCCCGGGATACGAAGCCTGGGCCGTCTCGCCCACGCGCCGCCTGAAATGGCCCCTGCTCCCCGGCGGTAACATCCCCGTTACGGGCGACGACACCCTCTCCATCTACGCCGGCACCCCCCGCGCCCTCGCAAAGATAGGCGATCTGCAACGCGGTCGCCCCGCCGCCGGCGCCTTCGCCGCCCGCCTCCGCCCCGCCGCCGGCGGGCTGGAACTCATCCTGGACCTGCCCAGCCAAGCAAGGGTGACCTTGACCCTCCACGACGCCCGCGGCCAACGCCTCGCCCGCCTCGCCCCCCGCGATCTCGCCCCCGGCCGACACGACTTCTCCTGGCAATCCCTGTCCCAAGGCGCCTACTTCCTCACCCTCCACGCCCAAGGCCCCGACTGGACCCGCCACCAGATCCAACCCATAACACTCATCCATTAATCCAATCGACCGCGCTCGCGCCCAAGCGCGGGCAACCCCCACCAGACGCCCCCTGTATTCCTCCCCTAAGCCAGCCGAAGATCGCTCGCGCATCAGGCTGGCCCTCAAGACCAACCCCTCCCATATCCCCTCAGTCCAAAGCCGTGGTTTCTGGGTGCCCAACTGTGCAGACCTAGAGAGTAGGGTCTGCCGGGGCTCCGGATTTCGGCGAACAGAGCGGCCGGCGTCCGGAAATGGGGACGAACAATCCAAAGAATCGAAAGCACGCGGCCCGGCGTGAATCCAACCAAGGCGCCCTTGGCGCCCTGGATCGCGGGCGTCCCCGATTTCCGGACGCCCATTTGACCAACTCATGTGCCAAGCGATAGACTTCGCCGAAACCCGGAGCCCCGGCAGGCCCGTTCGCCAAAGACGGGATTCCTTACGTTTTAGAGCAGGGAATCCCCACCCGATAAAACCCAGCCAACATTATATTTTGCTCCAGAGTCCTAGGGAGCCCATGGAAGATTTTTTAAGGGACAAGGTCTGCCTGTTGCGAGAGCGCATCAAGGCCACCCAGGATGGAAAAGCCCTATACCGGGAGCTTTCCGACCTCCTCCTGCGCGCCGGCAAAATCTCCGCCGCCATGAACATCCTCGAAAAATCCCTGGTCTAAGCCGAAGGTGCCGAGTCCCCCGAGCCTTTCATCCGCCCTGCTCCGGATCGTCCGGGCCATGACGGCAAATGGCTTTTCGATCGCGGCCTGGAATACGCCGACGCCTACCTGTACGAAGATGCCATCGAATGCTTCCGCCATGCCATGGATTGCGGGCACGATACCTTCGACGCCCATTATTGCCTGGCCGGCGTCTACAAGAGCCTGGCCAATTCCTCTGAGGCTGAAAGGCATTGCCGGCGCGCCATCGAGCTCAACGCCCGTTTCGCCCCCGCCTATATCCTGCTCGGGGCCTTGCTTAAAGCCATACTCAGGGTCGTTTCCTATCGACTAGCTTGATTTCATTGTCGCAAAAAATCTTTCCACTTTTGCTTCCCAAGCAAAGGGTCGCGGGTTCGAGTCCCGCAATCCGCTCCAAAAGCCCCTTCGGGTTGCCTGATTTCACGAGGAATTGGCCAATGCCGGAGGGGTTTTTCATGGCTTTTTGATATGTGTTGGACTCCTTTCGGCCATCCCGGTTCAGGCTATGTCTTATATTTCACCAGTCCAATTCCGCCAAACGCTTGGCCTGGAAAATCGAGAGAGTTGAACCATGAATCGAATCGTCACCCTGGTCTACACCGCAACTTTTGCCGCCGCTTTCGCTCTGGGGCAAGCGCAGACCGCCCGCCCCATCAAATGGTCCTGCATCGGCAACAGCATCACCTCCGGTTTCAACGGAAACGTCGGATACCCGTCTTTGCTGGCCACCAAACTCGGACCCGCTTTTCAGGTCGAGAACGACGGGGTTAGCGGAACCACCCTGCTTAAGAAAGGGGATAATTCCTATTGGAAGAACGGGAAACTGTCCAGCGTCTTCGCATTCAAGCCGGACATCATCAGCATAAAATTAGGCACCAACGACTCCAAGGCGCAGAACTGGACCCATAAGGCCGAATTCGCAGCGGATCTGCAGTCCCTGATCGATACCCTTGGTAAGATCTCCCCGAAGCCCCAGATTTGGCTGGTCCTGCCCGTGCCGGTATTCGCCAATACCTACGGCATCAGCGGTCCGATCATCGAAAACGAGCAAATCCCCATCATCAAGCAGGTGGCGCAGACCAATGGACTGAATGTCATCGACGCGCATACCCTCTTGCTGAAAAAGAGCGCGTTGTTTTCCGACGGAGTCCATCCGAACGCCGAGGGCGCAGATTCCATCGCCACCGCCTACTTCCGTGCGTTCAAGGAAAAAGCCATCAGGGTCGCGTGTATCGGCAACAGCATAACGGATTATGCCTTTCCGGGATCCGCCTCGGACGCGGTGGAGGCGGACGCCTACCCCATACGTCTGAATATGCTGTTGGGCCGCGGTTATTTTGTCGAGAACGAAGGCGTTACCAGTCTGTATTTGCAGAAGGACGCCAAACCCTCCTTGTCTTACTGGGGGCCGCTTGGAAAGCTTGCCCAGGTATTCGCCCTGCAACCGAGCATCATCACCGTCAAGCTCGGCACCAACGATTCCCGGGCGGCGGACTGGAACAGCATCAGGTATCTCCGCGATTACCGTTCCATGATTGATACCCTGAGGGGAATGGCATCGCACCCGACCATATGGTCCTGCCTGCCGGTTCCTTCCTGGCAGGTGAATGGAGCGTGGCCCTTTAGCGGCATCAGCAACGACATCATCAAGGACTCCACCATTCCCGCCATCCGCAAGGTGGCCGCGGAGAAGAACGTTCCCATCATCGATCCCAATGCGCCCTTCCAGAACCTGAAAACCCTGGTGCCGGACGGCGTGCACCCCAACTAAGCGGGCCAGGATACCCTGGCGCATATCTTCTACCGCGCCCTTACCGGCCCCCCGACCCATTTTGCGGCAAGGCGCGTTGCGCCTTCTTATCCGGACGCATCCTTGCGCACGGGCAACCTGGAACTGGCCTGGCCCGGGTCTTTGCCTGCGCGCTGGGAACTGCTCTCCCTCTCGGGGAAGATTCTTTGCTCGGGATCCATCCTGGATGCGCAAACGCAGTCCATCCCTTTGCGGGGGTTGTCTGCCGGAGGCTATTTTCTGAGCGTGAGTTCTCAGGAAGGCCGCGCAGCCAAACGATTCGGCCTATGAGGTTCCGATTCACCTGGTGAAGTTTCCACGCGGCGCGGTTTCGAGTCCGCCCTCCGGTTTCTAGGCTTCATTACATTCTGAATCCCGAGAAATCGGCAAATTCAGGAAGCGCCAACTCTGAAAGGCCGAAATGGATACGCACCTTTTCATACCCAAACCGGAATCGGGCCTGCCCGACGCCTACTCCCTGCTCATGGGCAGCATTGGAGACTATGCAATCATTCTGACGGACTTGCAGGGGCGCATCCTGGATTGGAATACCGGAGCCACGCGGCTGCTCGGATACGAAGCTCTGGCGGCGCAAGGCAAGCCCTCCTCAATCCTCTTCGCGCCGGAAGCAGGTTCCGACGAGGCCCCCGACAGGCAATTGCAGGATGCCCTCAAGAATGGAAAGAGCGGTGAGGAATGCTGGATCGTGAAGCAAGATGGAACGCGATTCTGGGGCGCGAGTACGGCTTATCCCCTGTCACGGGAGGGAGCGGTGTCCGTCGGCTTCGTAAGGATCATCCGGGACTCCAGCCTGCAACGGGAGAATTCGGATGCCCTCTCCGAGTCCGTGCGGAAAATGGATTTCGTGCTGGAAAACCTCAAGGATCACGCCATCTTCATGATCAATTCCGAAGGCGCCATCTTGAATTGGAATCCCGGTTCGGAGCGCGTATTCGGTTACGGGGGTTCGGAAGTCATCGGACAAGCCTTTTCCACCATCTTCACCCCGGAAGACATCCTGGCCGGGATCCCGGATAAGGAATTGTCCATTGCCCGGAAAGAAGGAAAGGCCGAAGACGAAAGATGGCATCAGCGTAAGGACGGTTCCCGGTTCTGGGCTTCCGGGGCCGTTGTGCCCGTGAAAGCGGTCAGCGGAAAAACGAATTTCATCAAGATCGTCCGCGACGCTACCGACCGTAAGCGGGCCGAGGATGCCGACCGGATGGAGTCCATCGGCAGACTGGCGGGCGGAGTCGCCCATGATTACAACAACATGCTTACTTCCATTATCGGGTACTGCGAGTTATTGGCGGCCTCGACCCCGGAAGACAGCCACCATCAGCATTGGCTCGGGGAAATGCTGACATCCGCGAATCGCGCCGCCACCCTGACCCGGGACCTGCTGTCGTTCAGCCGCAAGCAGATGATCACGCCGCTGCGCTTGAATCTCAATGCGATCCTCGCAAAAATGGAAGGCCGGTTGCGTATGGCGTTGGGAGACCGCATCCGGCTTGTCACCGATCCGGATCCGGATTTGGAGGATTCCCTACTGGACAAGGGGCAATTCGAGCAGGTGCTCCTGAATCTCGCTTTGAACGCGCGTGAGGCGATGCCGAAGGGCGGAGTCGTCACCATCCGCACCTTGAGCGCCAAGGCGACCGCCCTGGCAGTGGAAGGTGCGACCGTGGCGGCCGCGGCCTCCGCCGCCAGCGCCGCCAACGCCCTGAATGCCGCCAGCGCGACAAGCGGAACCGAAATCCTTCCGGGAACTTTGGGCGTGCGGGAGCAGGCCGAAACCGAAATGAAGTCCTACACGACTTTGATCTTCAAGGATGACGGCAAAGGGATGGATGCGGAAACCTCCGCCCATGCCTTTGACCCGTTCTTTTCCACCAAGCCCAGAGCGACCGGATCGGTGGGCTTAGGTCTTTCTACCGGATATGGGATCATCCAGCAAAGCGGAGGCACCATCGCACTCACCAGCGTTCCGGGAACCGGCACGGAAATCGAAATCCACCTTCCCGTCTTCGCGGCGGAGAGTCCCGCTCCGGCATCTCTTGGGCGTCAGGTCGCTTTGGAGGCGCAGACACCGGCGAGCCTGGCCCACGCGGCCGGCCCTGTTACGAAAACCATTCTCCTGGTGGAGGACGAGACGGCGGTGAGGAAACTGGCCTCGGAGGTATTGAGGAAAAGCGGCTATCAGGTGCTGGAGGCCAAGGATGGTGAAGAGGGGTGGGCGGCGTACTCCGCGCGGGCGAATGAAATCGACATCGTGGTCACGGACGTGGTGATGCCAAAGCTGGGCGGATTGGCCATGGCGGAGCGGATTCTTTCCCGGCGACCGGAAACCCCTATCGTTTTCATGTCCGGATACTCCGATGATCCGATCTCCACCTTGAATATGCCGCACCGGAAGTGCGTGTTTCTCCAAAAGCCTTTTTCCATGGCCGGATTATTGGAGAAAATCACTGAGTCGGTCAATGCAAAACATGAGGCGGCCGGGGACGCCTGAATTTCCATGAATTTCCATGAATATCGAAGCTGAGGATTGGCGTAGTCCCAGAAATGGAACCTAAAGCCAAATTTGGCCGTCAGGCTGCTAGGCCGCTTGAAAAGGGCGATTCTTCGACCTTCACCGGCGGTATACTCGCTGTTGGAGCCGCTGTCCAATCCTGAACCGGTGCAAAGGGTTCGTCCCGCAACAAGTGCTGCGGCACCGGTTTCAGATCCCAAACCAGGCCCAGTTTCGCGTAACACCATATCAGGTAATAGGATACGTCGATTTCCCACCAGCGGAATCCCTGGCGTACCGTATTGGCGTAGTGGTGGTGGTTATTGTGCCAGCCTTCTCCCAGGGTGATTAAGGCGAGGACCAGGCTGTTCTTGCTGTCATCCCCGGTGCGGTAGCGCTGGCTTCCCAGGATATGACCCAGTGAGTTGATGAAAAAGGTGCCGTGGTACAAGGCGATGGTTGAGATGAAGAATCCCCACATCAGTATTTGCTTGCCGTTGGTATGCAGTCCCGGCGCGACCCGGTTGAGCAACCATCCCAGGCTCAGCATAGCGGTTCCCAGGGCCAAAGGAGCCAGGAAGTCGAAGCGATCGAGAAACATCAGCTCCGGGAATTTCGCGAAGTCCTTGCAGGCCCGGCTTTGGGCGATGGAGTTTTCCTTTTTGCCGAACCAGAACATATGGCTCGTCCAAAAGCCGTGTTCGCGCGGGGAGTGGGGATCTTCGGGTTGGTCGGAAAAGCGGTGATGGTTGCGATGATGCGCGGCCCAATGCAGAGCGCCGCGCTGGACGGCGCAGTTGCCGACGAAGGCGAAAAGGAATTGCATGCCGCGCCCCGTTTTGAAGGTGCGATGGGAGAAATACCGATGGTACCAGCCGGTGATGGCGTGCATACGGACGAAGTACAGGAACCCTGCGACAATGATCGCGACCGGGCTCACTCCCGTCCAGAACACCCCCAGGCAAGCCACGTGCATGGCCCAGAAGGGCGCCAGGCGCAGATGCGATACCCTTTTGTCTCCGGGTCCGAGGGTCGCGCTCTGGGGAGCGTCGTTGTCCAACCATTGGACCATGCTCAGGAAAAATTTTGAGATGGTGGAGAACGGCGTTGCGGTCATGGGCGCTTCCTCAGGCACCGACATTGAAGGGTGCATATTCATGCTACGCTAAGGATTCCCGTACTCGTAGACCTAATTGCCTCCATGACATCTTTTTACAGGATCCCGAATTGGTGAACTGAAGCCACTGCCTCAATTACCCCAATCGCCCTTAATTCCCCTTTTTAATCGATGAGAGATTTGATTTGCTTTGAATCCGCGAAAAACTTTATTGGAGACAAGGGCCTCGGAGCCTTTAACCTGTAAAGCCGGAATCTGCTCCGGTCAGCAGGGTTGCTTCAACCCACTATTCAAGCCGGAGGTTTCTGATGTTGCACTATTCCCTGATTTTCCTCATTTTCGCTTTGGTTGCAGCTTTCCTCGGATTCGGGGGCCTTGCTGGCATGGCCGCCGGTATTGCCAAGATCCTCTTCTTCGTATTCCTGGTGGTCTGGCTGATCACGTTCCTTTTGGGACGTAAAGGCACGGCGATTTAGACCTTAGCGGGTGTCACAAACAGAGTGTGGACGCTTCTGGTCCTTACTCCGAGTCGTCGAAAAAACAAAGCCCTCCGCAAGGGGGGCTTTGACATTTGGTACGCCCGCATATTCAATTGATAAGCCATGGATCTTGCTCTTCGGCGCACAGCAAGTATCTTAATAATAGGGCGCCGCAAACCTTCGCGCGGCGACCTGGAAGGAGGATGCCAATCTACAGCGAAAATCATTCACCGAGTGACATAGAATCCATAAGATAAGGGACTAAGTCCCGCAATATCCGATTCGCATCGAACTAGGCCGCCAAAAGCAGGCGGCAAAAAGGGAGAGGGTTTTAGCCCACTCCCTTTTTCCGTTTACGGGGATGGTGAAATCATTCTACCGGATTCATCATCCGGGTTCTTACTTCTTGGCCGCCGAAGAATCAGGCTTGCCGGGTTTCGCAGGGGCTGCCGGTGAAGCCTTCGCTGCTTTGGCCGTATCCGCGGTCGCTTTTGCCGGTTTTGCCTGTGCGGGTTTTCCTGGCTGCACCGGGGCCGCGGTTTTATGGGCAGCATCGCCAGTCGAGTCCGGCGCCACGTATCCGCTATCGCCTTCAAGCACGGGCATCAGTTTGCCGCCGCTGCGAATGTTCCGGATCATCCAGTCCGCGTCGTCCGATAGGTCGCTGGAAGGATATTGGCCGAGCATCTTCTCGAAAGCCCGCACCGCGGCGGAATCGTTCTTGAGATGTTCTGCGTGGATGAAGCCCACCATGAACATGGCCTTGTAGTTGTTCGCGCTTTTAGGATAGAGATAGGAGAGGCGGCGGTATTCCGACAGCGCCTGCTGGTACTTCTCCTGCTCAATGTAGATCTGGGCGAGTCCGAAGCAAATCGAATCCTGAAGGGTTTCCAGCTTGGGGAACTCTTCGCGCAGCCGCTGATACAGCTCGATGGCCACGTCAAGCTTGCGGTCGTAGTGCAGGTTCTGAGCCTGCTTGTAAGCTTCCTGTGGAATGCGGATCTTCGCGGGCAATAACGTCGGATCCATGACCACGACCTGGAATTCACGCTCCAGGCGTTCCGTCACGCGCTCGTCCGCCTTGTTATAGGCCGCGGTTTTCAGGTTCTGGAACACATCATAACGGGATTCCTCGAAGTTGAGCGCCGTCGTGTCCTTGCGGTAACGTTCCGGATTGGTGCGGTATTCGATCTCGAATTCCTTGGGGTCGATGGTCAGGAAGGCCGCGATATCGCGGACGTATTTTTGGTAGTCCTTGTCGCTGGAATCCTTGGTGAAGAACGGGCGGTTGCCTTCAAAAGTCTTCTTCAGGGTCATGGAATCTAAGCCGGCGGTGCGGGCCATGATGGAATCCTGGTAGATCTGCGCCCAGTAATTCATCTTGCTCTCTTCGCGCTGGGCCTTCATCTTCAAATCGTCGAGAATGCCGATGTTCTTGGCTTCCAGGGTGGAGAGCTCCCAGGTCAGCAGATAGTCGACAAGCGCTTCGCGGGTGTAGCGATCCTGCATATGCGCGGGAATTTCATCGCGCAGGAAAATGACGTCCTTTTCCCGGATGACCATGCCCTTGGGATATGTCGCCAGGGTGTCTTCGGGCCTGATCGTGCTCGTCTTCTCGGACTTGTAATCCTGCTTGACCAGGGCCTGCACGCGGTCGTATGCCTTGGGCTGCTTAGGCATCTTCTTGACGAGCCAGAACAGATGCCACTTCTTGGTGTCCGGATTCTGAATGGGTTCCTTCACCAGTCCCGACGTCATGCTGTCCAGGATGGCGAAAAGGGCCGGCATCATGCCGATGCCGTCGGGAAGGCAATGATCGCGCTTGATCACGCCAATCTCGCCCCCGGCGGGCTTCGTCCAGGCGTTTTCCGAATACTGCGACGCCAGCTTCTTGAACCCTTCCAGGTCCTTCAAGTCCTTGGAGCGCTTGACCAATTGGTCCTTGCTCTTGGATTCCACATGCCATACTTCATAGGTCTCGGGGGACAGGTAATTGTCCTTATGTGCCTCGTAGTACTTTTGCAGGTCGGCCGGTCCGATCTTTTCGTTGGCGCTGACGATTTTGACGCCGTACTTGGCCTTCAGGTTTGGCAAGGCATTTTCGGAAATACTGGACTTGTACTGGCCCAAGAAATCTTCGCCTACCTGCTTGCGGACGGTTCCCAGGGCCGGAATGCTCTGGGGCGCGCAGGAATCGACCTTGATCAGCAGCCAGTTACTGTCTTTCTTGATAGGGCGGGAGACCGAGCCTACCTTGAGCTTGGTGGCTTCGTTGAAGAAAAGGCTGTCGGCGTAGACGCCGCTGCCCAATTCCAAGACGGTCTCGCCTTTGATCTGTCGGCCGATGCGGCCTTTGATGGTTTTGCTCGCCTCGTGCGTGGAATACTTGGCGACGGCTTCGGCAAAGGGGAGTCCCCCAGCAAGGGCCTTGGCTGCTTCGTCGGCCTTCCTGCGATCCTTGGCCTGGATCATCGAAAGATCGCAGAAGGCTTTAATTTCATATTTGCTCTTGTTCGCTTGGAAGAAGGAGTCCAGCGGGGCCTTGGCTAAAATCGCGGAGTCGGCCACGCGGAGGCGGACCTCTTCGAAAGGCAATGCCCTGCCGGAGTCATTGGCGAACTTGGTCAGGTTGGCTTTGTAGAACGCTTCCAGTTCCGCGACCGGAATCCCGTCGTTCTCACTGAGGTGGTTTTGGAAGTAGGTCTGGGTGATGAGGCGCTTGTCGATAAGGGCCTCACGGCCGGCCAGGTTGGGATTCTTCCCGAACCTGGATTTCTGCGCGGCCATGGCCTGGAGCTTCTGCTTCAGCATGAAGTTGAACTGTTTACGACGGGCTTCGGGATCCTTCATGATCTCCGCCTGGCGATCCGGAGTCATGGTCTTGAGCATAAACTCGAAGTCGTTTTGGGAGTAGCTGGTGCCGGCGATTTTCGCCAGAACCTTGCTGCGATCCTCCCGGTTGCCGTCGCAGGCCAACAAGGCGAACAGGGGGAGGAGGCACAAAATGCGCTTCATATCAATCCTTTGGTTCTGATAATTAGGAATTCCCCAACCGCCGGGGAAACCCGAAGACTCCAGGGGTCGACCCGAAATCGGCATTAAATTAGTAAAAACGTAAGGCAAAGGTTATAGGGGGAAAGGACTAACGTGAGGTCAATTTGCCACAAGGGCTTAGGTATTATTTGGGGGGATAGGGGCCGATAGGCGGATTGCGCGGAATAACGGGGGTGGGGAAGGCCGGGCGTAGGGCGTCGGAAGTCGGGCGAAAGAAAAAACCATGAGTTAATCCTGGTTTTCTTGCGACTGGCGCCCAACCTAAGAGACGGCTGACCCTGGGGACTTATCTCCTCGCCTGCAGCGAAGCTATTGCTTCTTCCACATTGTCGTAGATGTCCAACAGTGTGTTAGCTCCGATGATTTCGATGATTTCGTAAACATTGTCGTTCACGTTCGCGATCTTGAAGCACCCATTCTTCTCCTTGGCCGTTTTGCTGAAATGCAGCAGGATGCCTAAGCCGGTGGAATTCACGTACCGGA
>JBDSIO010000233.1:0-6032 GCA_039917895.1 Fibrobacteria bacterium
GGCTGAATTCCAGGCCCAGGCTGAACATGAGGAAGATGACCCCCAGTTCGGAAAGGGTCTGGATGGTGCCGTCGTCCTTGATGAGCGGGAAAGGCGGCGTGTGCGGTCCGATGATGACGCCGGCCAGAATGTAGCCGAGCACGACCGGCTGCTTGAAGCGATGGCACAGGATGGTGACCAGACCGGCCACGATCATGACGATGGCGAGATCCTGGAGGAATGACAAATGCGGCATGCCTCAAACCTTATTAAACACAGGTGCCGATTGCAACAGTCCCGTATCGCCGAGGTTTCGGTCGAACCAGGCAGGCCACCGTGAAGTCAGGCCACCGTGAGAACGGGAAAAGCCTCCACCGAGGATTCGATAGTTCTGGCTACCACTTGCGTATTATTGTTGCTTAGATAGGTAGCCGGGAACGCCCAGGTAACTTGCGGGTAAGCTTTGGGATTCGGTACGGCCGAAATTGCACCGAATACGGATTCAGGGTATAATGGTGAACCTATGAAAACTTCCAAAATTCCTACCGCTACCGTGAATCTTCGCATCGAATCCGATCCTAATGTTCTGGGCGGGAAGCCCTATATAAGGGATACCCGTCTATCGGTGGAGTTCCTCCGGGGCCTGATGGCCAATGGCTGGACAACTTCGCGCATCCTTGATGTTTACCAGTACCTTGCCGAAGATGATCTGAAGGCCCTAGGATCCGTCGCGAATACGACGACGGGACACTCCGCCGCCGCGCATGGCTCCGCCTCCCCATCAAATGGAATGCCCACATAGGGATTCCCGTGGGTACCTATTAGCTTGGCCTCTGAACCAGCAACCCGAAGTCCATTCAATGCCAACCATTAAAACCCTCGAAAATCGCCTTCCCAGCCAGGTCTTGCGGTTCTCGCCGGCTACGGATTTGAGATATCTTTGACTGAATTGACGTCTAAAGCCGTTAAAGGCCCATGAATCTGACCTGGGGGCCCGGTTTTATTGGCTCTCTGTGTATTAATTCGCGTCAATATGGGAACGTTTTTGTATGTTGCTTTGCGTCTTAAATCCGCCGGGCCCCAATCGATAGATTCCGCCCCCGCTCCAAGGAAAACACACCATGTCTTATCCCACTCACGACGTTTCACTTAAGCGCTACATGGAGGACATCCGTAAGACGAGCCCCATCTCGCGCGAAGAGGAACTCCGCTTGTTCGATCGCTGCCGCAAGGGTGACAACGATGCCCGCAACCGTCTCATCAAAGCCAACATGCGTTTCGTCCTCAAGGTGGCGCTGCAATACCGCGGCTGCCCGATTCCCCTTCCTGACCTGGTCAACGAAGGTTGCATGGGCCTGATCCGCGCCGTCGAAAGCTTCGACTCCTCGCGCGGCATCAAGTTCATTTCCTACGCCGTCTGGTGGATGAAGGCCTATATCACCAAGTCCATCAACGAAACCGGATCCATGATCCGCCTCCCGGCCAACCAGTGCCTGCGCGTACGCAAGGCCCTCAAGGAACAGGGGCACGGCAAGGATCTGGACGAAGACGTCCGCAGCCTGTTGCAGACCGCCGGCCGCGGCATGTCGTTTGAAGCCCCGCTCGGCCCCGAATCCAAGACCTCGTATCAGGAAATCCTGCGCGACGACCGCGCGGCGAATCCGGAAGACGAACTGGAGAAGTCCGCCACCGGCGAACTGGTCCGCGAAATCCTTTCCGAGCTTCCCGAACGCGAAGCCCAGGTCATCACCGGCCTGTTCGGAATGGATCAGAACGCCCCCCAGACTCTGCGCGAAGTAGGCCTGGGCCTGAACATCTCGCACGAACGCGTGCGGCAATTACGCGACCAAGCCCTGCGCCGCATGCGCACCAGCGGCACCTTCGACAAGCTGCAGCGCAAGTACCAGGGATATCTGCAGGCCATGGGCGCGTAGCCCATTTCTGTAAAGGGTGCGTAAGCGTTTATTTCGTAACGAATCCAAAAACATCAAGGCGGTCTCCGGAAACGGGGGCCGCTCTTTTTTTCCGCTAAGCCCAAGGTCCGCTCCCGCCATAATCGGCTTTTGCCTTTTGCTTCTGGCAGGCTGCGAAGACAGCCGTCATGTCCACACGGATATCTCCATCGGCTCCCTGGTCTGTCCCGATTCCGCGGCATTCGCCAGCGCCCGATCGGTATCCCTGCCGGATCAATGTCCGCTTCTGGTCATCGCAATTGACAAGCAGCGGGGCCGCGTCAGGGCCATTGGACCCTCCGATGAGGAAACCTGGCTGGATGCGGCAGCCTTGAAAAAGGTTGCGGATGCCCGCCTTCCCGCAGCGTTGGCCGGCGCCATGGACTCCGCCATCGACCATTTGGCTTCGAGTCCCGATTCCGGCACCCTCGTACCCCGGAGCGACTTCGGCCTCATTTTCAGGAATGCAAGCGGCGCCTCCGACACGGTTTTCGTAGGGGACCTTCCGTCCCTGCGCATCGACTCGCTGGCGTCGCCGGATCTGGATAGCTGTTTGGATGCCCTGGCACGATCGCCCGCATACGGTTTCCTGCGCGCGCCTTTCGCACCGGCCTTGAAATGCGGAAACGATTCGATGCGGATCCTGTCGGTCTTGGCCAAACCCGATCCGCGTTTGACGCCAAGCCAGGAATGGATTTTCCTCGCCTCCAAGGACAGGCACAGGCAATGGATCTGGCGGATGAGGGGCGGCCGGGCGAGGATGGTAGAAGTCCCGTTCATGGAAAACTCGGAAATCGAAAGCCTATCCGCCGAGGATATGGATGGCGATTCCATTCCCGAACTGATCGTGCGGATTGCCACCTATAACCGCAACAGCCGATTTTCCACCTTGAAAATCATCCGGGGAGCGGAGCAAGAGGATCCTGCGGCCATGGGATCGATGCACTTGGACTGGTACTCGGGAGAAGAGGGTGGTTCCACGGTCGAAGCCGAATGGTGGCTATGCCCCCCTCATTTGTATAGCGCTTATGCGCAGACGGGGAATGCTGGCGGAAGGGGGAATAGCCACGACATCCGCATCGACGCCTTCGGTTTCACCGCTGCAGGCGGACTCGCGGCGGAAAGAAAAACCGGGTTCACCGTGGCGGTTTTCGGCCCTTTGGATACGAAGTGGGGCGCGAGGGGCAGGTGCGACAGCCTATCCTCGCGATGGCCGGAGGCGCGCAAGGCCGGGCTGCATCCTTTTCCGCGGCTCACGTCCAATGGAATCTTATGGCAGGCCGGCGTAATTGCCCCCGATGCCCGGACGGCCGAACGCTGGAGGGAATGGGACGGGTCTGGAGCGATTCTTGAGGTATACCCGCGAAAGGGTTCATCGCTTACTCCAGGAACGGGGCCTCTGGGTCGGGGCGGTTAAGTATCTTACTGGATGGGGAAGGGAACGGGGGATACCGCGCCATGCAGATCAGCCACATCAAATACTTCCAGAACTGGATCCCGATCATCGGCAAATGGATATATGAGGAATGGTCCTACGCGTTCCCGTTGCGGACGCTCCTGGACATACAAAAGGGATTGTTCGGCCGCATGAACGAGAATGAAATGCCCATCACCCTGGTCGCGCATGACGAGCGAGGAGTGCTGGGAACCGCCTCCTTGAAGGCCTCGGACATGGAAATTCTCCCGGACCTCACCCCTTGGCTTTCTTCCGTGTTCGTGCATCCTGATCACCGGGGCGTAGGGGTGGCGACGGCCTTGGTGGCCGAGATCGGGAAGATCGCGAAACAGCAGGGTTTCGCGCGCATCCATGTGTTCAACCCCATTACCCAAGGCGTATTCGAAAAGATGGGCTGGTCGGTGCTGCGGACGGAGCAATACGGCGGCAAGGAACTGGCCATCCTCGTTAAGGATCTTTGAAGGCCTTCTGCCCCACGTTCAACGCTGGGGAAGATACATCCACCACTACCTTGTCCACAGGTGCCAATGCCGCCGTAATGGGCGCCAGGTCCGGCGCCCATTCCTTCCAGGAATGCAGGGTGATCAGGCGCGCACCGCGCTTGAATGTGAAGTAGGACCATGCCCAGTTGATCAGCACGATCACGCGGTTGCGATGGCCCACCAGGTACATCACGTGGACGAACAGCCAGGTGAGCCAGGCGAAGAGCCCGGAGAACTTCAGGCCGCGCAATTCGGTCACGGCGAATGACCTGCCGATTACGGCCATCGAGCCCTTGTCCAGGTAACGGAAAGGTTTCCTCGGACGGCCCGCGGCATCGCGCATGATGTTGGCGGCGGCGGCAATGCCCTGCTGCATGGCGACCGGGGCCAAACCCGGTAGCGGACCGGAAGGCGTGTCGAAATGCGCCTGATCCCCTACCACGAAGGCTTCGGGATGTCCAGGCAGGCTCAAATCCGGACCTACGATGACGCGGCCCTGTTTGTCGATCGGAGATCCGAGGCTTTTATTGATTGGGGAGGGTTTCACGCCGGCGGCCCATAGGACGTTGCTGGTTTCGATGAACCCGTCATCCAGCCTCACGCCTTGCGCCGTGATCTCACGGGCATGCTTGCCCAGCTTCACCTCCACCCCCATGCGTTCCAGCGCCTGCTTGGCCTTTTCCGAAAGCCCTTTGTCGAACTGGGTGAGGACGCGGTCATCCCCCTGGATAAGTATCACCCGCGTAGAATGGGATCGGATGCTGCGGAATTCCTTGGACACGATGGAACCGGCCAGCTCCGCCACGGCGCCGGCAAGTTCCACGCCGGTGGGGCCGCCTCCGATGACGACGAAGGTGAGCAGGCGCGCCTGGAGCGCCGGGTCTTCGGCTTTTTCCGCTTGCTCGAAGGCGGTGAGGATGCGCCGGCGGATTTCCAATGCCTGCTCGACGGTCTTGAGGCCGGGCGCGAGGTCCTCCCACTCGTCGTGGCCGAAATAGCTATGCGTCGATCCGCAGGCAAGCACCAGGTAATCGTAGTCATGGATGTCGGTTTCCGTGATCACCCGCTTGCCCGCCAGGTCCACGCTATTAACCGATTCCATATGGACGGTGACGTCGCCCCAATGGGCCAGGATCTGGCGGATGGGGACGGCGATGTCCGAAGGGTTCAGCGACGCCGTCGCGACCTGGTATAACAAGGGTTGGAAAAGATGATGGTTGCGCCGGTCAAGCACCGTGACCTGGAATCTGCCGCTGCGGCCGAGGGCTTTGGCGGCCCGGATGCCGCCGAATCCGCCCCCGATGATGACGACGCGCGGTTTTTCGATCTTTTCAATTTTTCCCATAGTGCCTAAGTTAAATCCCGGGCGGGCGCGGTGCCAGGATCCGTTCGCCGCGATGGCTAAATTCCTAAATTCAGGGCGGGTCGGGGAAATCAGGGGATTCCGGGCGAAAGGACAAGGAATGGGTTTGCAATGGATATCGTGAAGGCAAAAACCGATTTCGCACGGGCTTTGGGCGAGGATTTATCGTCCACGTTGGCGGCGCTGCCCGGTGATTGGGCCGCGCGCATCAAAGTGAATTTCGAACCCAAGGGGCCCAACGGCGCCAACCTCTGGGAAGCGGCCAACCAGCTGGGAGCCTGCTTCAACGCGCATGCCCTTCCCGACAGCGTCCGCGCCGCCTGCGTCCAGGCAATCACCCGCATCCGCGAATTCCAGGGCCGTCTGGCGCGCGAGTCACAGGCAGCGACCACGGTCGTGTTCGGAACTTCGGGCTGGCGCGAAGCCATCGGCGAAGGGTTCACCGTCGAGAACGTCCACAAGGTGGCCCGTGGCATCATCGCCATGATGAAGACGGATGAATTCCTGAAGACCAACGGCTATGCCGGGTTCGATCAGGTGCGCAAGGCGGGCGTGCTGATCCTGCGGGACAACCGCTACATGGGCGACGAATTCATGAATGCGGCCATGCGCGAATTGGCGGCCGAGAGCATCTCCATCCACGATGCGGGCGAATGTCCCACGGGCGTCGGCTCGGCCATCCTGACCGAACTCAAGGCCGCCGGCTCGATCAACTTCACCCCGTCGCACAATCCCATGGAATACGCCGGCATCAAGTTCAATCCCGCCGACGGCGGGCCCGCCGACGTGAATCTCACCTC
>JBDSIO010000234.1:0-4784 GCA_039917895.1 Fibrobacteria bacterium
TCGTCGGGAGTCCCGCCTCCGGCCTCCGGTTTGCCGATTTCCGTCTCTTCTTCGGTGAGAAGGTCCATCATGAGGATGCCGAACCCCTGCTTGATGAACGCGTCGGAAAGATTTTGGACCCGCTGCATCCCTGTCGTGCGGCAGCCCGCATGGGACATGATGATGAGTCCCGCCGAACCATGCGGAACCTGAAGCTCCGCATCCAGCATCGATGTGCCCGCCGGCACCTGGACGGCAAAACCATCGGAAAATGATTCCTGCATGAACATTGCCCACCTCCATGAATGAATTAAATCTTGGAGGGGCGGAACCCTAATTAAAAGGTTGCCCTTTCCTTTGCCCATTCCGCTTGGCTGGTCCGGGGTCCGGAGAGTTCGGCGTTACCTCTCCGGGCCAAAATTCTATTTTGAGCCGAGCCATATGCCCAATCCTGGATTTTATCCCGAAATCGAGCCCTACCATTCCGGGTTCCTCCAGGTTTCCCCCATCCACAGCCTTTATTTCGAAGAAGCGGGAAATCCCCGGGGCGCTCCCGTGGTGTTCCTGCATGGCGGCCCTGGCGCGGGCATCAATCCCAAACATCGCCGATTCTTCGATCCCGCCCATTATCGCATCATCCTTTTCGATCAGAGGGGCGCGGGTCGCAGCCAACCGCACGCGGAGCTCCTGGAGAACACCACCGACCACCTAATAGCCGACATGGAGAAGCTGAGGCTCATGGCCGGCGTCGAGAACTGGCTCGTCTTCGGCGGCAGTTGGGGAAGCACCCTGGCGCTCGCCTACGCCATCCGGCATCCTTCCCGGGTGGCCGGCTTGGTCCTGCGCGGCATTTTCCTCGGGCGCAAGAGCGAGGTGCGCTGGCTCTTCCAGGAAGGCGCGTCCGGGATCTTTCCCGATTATTGGGAGCGCTTCATCTCGCCGATACCGCCATCGGAGCGCAAGGACCTGGTGGCGGCCTATTACCGCCGCCTTACCGGCGAAAATCCGGTGGAACGTCTGCGGTCCGCGCAAGCGTGGAGCGGATGGGAGGCCTCGGTCTGCAAGCTGGTGCCCGATGAAAACCTGATCCGCGAATCCGTTGCCGACCGGACGGCCCTATCCATCGCGCGCCTCGAATGCCACTATTGCCTGAATGGCCTGTTCCTGCCGGAGGACAACCACATCCTCGTCAACGCACGCGCCTTGTCCGGCATACGCACCCGCATCGTGCAGGGGCGCTACGATATGGCATGTCCCCCCGTATCCGCTTGGGACCTGCACCGCGCCTTGCCGCAATCCGAGATCCTCATCGTTCCCGATGCAGGCCATTCGGCCACCGAACCCGGCCTTATGGCCGGCCTGGTCGCGGCCACCGACGATTTCCGCGTCTGAAGCGCCTTCCGCCACCACGGCTTTTTTTCTTTACAGGGATGGGGTCGAATTTATGTTCCAGATGAACCTATCCAGGAGGCAATATGCCCAGAGGCGAAAAGTCGGCGTACACGGACAAACAAAGGCGTCAAGCGGAGCACATCGAAGCAGGTTACAAGCAAAAGGGAATCTCCACCGGAGAAGCGGAGAAGCGCGCATGGGCCACGGTGAACAAAGCCGATGGGGGAGGAAAGAAAACCGGATCGGGCCGGGGCCTTGCAACGGATAAGGCGCCTTTTCGAAAAAGCGGAAAACGTAAAGGCGGAAAAGCGGACGGCAAAGCCACGACGGGCCGGGCCAAACCCGCTCGGACCAGTGCCAGCAAGCTTACGCGCACGCGGTCAAAGGCAAAGGCAAAGGCAAAGGCAAAAGCAAAGGCGTAAGTCAGTCCAACTCGGTAAGGAGAACGGGGAATCCAGCATTTTGCATTGCGGCTTTTGAACTTTGACTTCTCTCTTCTTTATTCCCTGCCGCAAAAGTACAATTGGGTCATGGCGCCTTTCATCGATAGAGCGACGTTGGGCTGGGCCCTTTTTCTGGCGGTAGCCGGATGCGGGGACGATAAAGGATACACACCCAAGCCGGTTCCCGTGGAAGAGGGCATCTTCATAACGGATACCAGTTACACCCTCGATGATTTCAATTTCGATTCCACGGCTTGCCGGGAGGTGTTTCCGGCGGGGTCGGAGAACACGGAAACCCGCGCGCCGGATGCCGTCGCCTCCCTGCGCATCATCTCCACGGCATGTTACCATGCGCGCGTGGTCGTTACCGACGAGGACAAGGATACGGTGCGGACTTTCGATTCCCGGTTCGCGATTTCAAACCGTTCCGAAGCGGAGAAGAACCGGGGCGTGGTCGGATATGTTTCGTGGGACGGCAATGGCAACGATTCCTCCGCGCAGCCGGGAGGGATTTATCACTGGCGGATGGAGATCGATTTCGGCAAGGGCCGCTTACGGAAATTCCGGACCGACGTTCTCATTCCCGGCCGGGGAGAGACGCCGGGGCTATAGCCATGCTCAGGCCGGAAACCGGAGGAATGCGGAGGAGTTTCAGGATCCCTTGGGCCGCAACAGGCCGGCCAGCAAGGCGGGCAGCTTGCGGGTATCGATGGGCTTGATGATATAGGCATCGCAGCCCGCTTCCATGGCCCTGTCCTCATCCCGTTTCATCGCGAAGGCGGTCAATGCCACCACCAGGATGCCGCGGGTCGCTTCCTGACCCCGGATGTGCCGCGTAAGCTCAAGGCCGTCCATGCCCGGCAGCGCCAGATCCATCAGGATCAGGTCTGGACGGTTGCGCGCGATCGCTTCCATTGCATCGTCGGCGTTGACCGCTCGATCAACAAGGTATCCTTCGCATTCCATCAGTTCGCTCGCCAGCTTCAGGTTCACAAGATTGTCATCCACCACCAGGATCCGCATAGGTGTTCCATGAGCGCCCGGCATGCCGTACCCATCAGGCGCCTTAGCCACGTCTCTCCCCGCCCGGAAACACGGCCGTGAAGGTGCTGCCCAGTCCCGCTTCGCTTTCCACCTCGACGGTGCCATGGTGCAGTTCGACGAGTTTTTTAGTGATGACCAGGCCTAGGCCGGTGCCCGCGTAGTGCCGGGAGGATCCGGATTCCAATTGTTGGAACTGTTGGAACAGCTTGCCCAGATCCTGCTTGCGGATCCCGATGCCCTCGTCGATGACTTGGATGCGGATGGTCCCGTTCTCACCGGCCTTGGCGACCACGGAAACCCTGCCTCCCTGGTGCGAGAACTTGATGGCATTGGAAACCAGGTTATAGAGCACCTGCCGGACCTTGCCCCCGTCCAGGCGCACGTGTTCCATGCCCGGATCCGCCGAGGTCAGCACCGTCACGCCCTTGCCCAAGGCGATGGGCAGAAGGATGTCGCAAACCTCGCGCATCGCCAGGGGCACGCTGAAATCCTCCAGGAACAATTGCATCTTGCCGGCCTCGATCTTGGCCAGATCGAGCACGTCGTTGATGAGCTGCAGCAGGTGCATGCCGCCGTCGAGGATGTCCCCAAGGTATTCGGTCTGCTTCTCATTCATATGGCCGACCTTGCGGTCGATCAGGAGTTGCGAGAATCCGATGATGGCGTTCAGGGGCGTGCGCAGTTCATGGGACATGTTGGCCAGGAACTCGCTTTTCATGCGGCTGGCTTCCTGGATGCGGAGATTCTGCTCCGAGAGTTCCTGGTTCTTGCGGCTGATTTCCTGCTGGCGTTGCCGCTCGATGGCGATGGCGGCGAGATCCGAGGCGGTTTCCAACAGCTTGATGTCGTAGGCGGGCGGTTCGCCGGGATTGGTATAGAAGAAGGCGAACACTCCCAGCACTTGGCCGAAAGTCCCCAAAACGGGCAGGGAGGCGCAGGCCCGGAAGCCGTTGGCCACCGCTTCCCCCCCTCCTTCGATCCAATCCGTTTCGGAGGCGATATCGGAAGTGCAGGCGAACCCTTTCGCGCGCACGGATAGCCCAAGGGAGCCGCCCTCCGGCCCGATGGGGAAGGCGGGGGCCGCGGCCTTGAAGGCATCGGAGATTCCAGGAGCGGAATACCAGCCGAGCCGTTCGGCTTCGGTGTCGAGCTGCAGCACGCAGCCGCGCCCTCCGGCGGATTCCTTCTCCGCGTACCGCACCAGGCTGTCGAGCACATCCTGGATGTGCCAGCCCGAGGCCACCATCGCCAGGGTACGTTTCTGGCAGGCGAGCAGGATCTCCGCCTGCTTGCGTTCTGTGATATCGGAGATGGTGCCGATGTATCCGATGGCTGATCCGTCCGCGGCCTTGTCCTTCAAGGCATTGCCCATGACCCAGACGATGCGGTGGTCGGATCGAAGCAAGCGGAATTCCGCGTGGAAGGGAAGGCCGTGCAGAGCCGATGTTTTCCAGGTCTCCAAGACCCATTCCATGTCGTCCGGATGCACAGCGAAGGTGACGACCCGGCCTATTACGGCCTCTTGGGCAAGCCCGAGGATGCCGCGCAGATGGTCATTCACGTAGGTGCATCGCCCGTTCAGATCGGTCCGGTACAGGCCGACGGGCGATACCGCCGCCAGGGTGCGATAGCGCTCTTCGCTGTGGCGCAGGCGTTCCAGGGTCTCGAGATTTTCCGTAATGTCGTTGGCCAGAGCGATGACGGCGCCCTTGCCCGAGAACTCGATGTAATGGTGGAAGACCTCGGCATGGATGATCGATCCGTCTTTGCGTCGGTGGCGTCGCACGCCGCTGGTCTCGAGTTGCGTCCGCAGGGACTCCATGGCCCCTTGCTGCAGGTGGGAATCCTCTTCCAGCCAGATGTCCGGCATGCTTCGTTCCAGGAACTCCTCGCGGGAATACCCGTACTTGCCGACGGCCGCCTCGT
>JBDSIO010000235.1:0-3452 GCA_039917895.1 Fibrobacteria bacterium
GGGAATTCCTGGCCCCAGAACGCGATGGCGTAGGCGATGGTGGGCACCATGAGGACCCAGATTTGCGCTTGCCAGGGCAGTCCCGCCTTGGTCATGAAGAAGGAGATCAGGGCGCCGAGGACGATGCCGCCGGGGAACCACATATGGAAGCGGTTCATTTTCTTGCTCATTTCAACGCCTTCATAGGCGTCGGCAATCATGGGATTGCAAGCGGCTTCCGTGCATCCGTTGCCCAGGCCGATGAGGAAGGTGGAGATGAGAAGGCCGATGTAGCTGCCGCCGAAGATGGTAAGCAGGATGCCGACGGCGTGGGCGAAGAATGCGAATTGCATGATGCGCTTCGGCCCGACCGACTTATAAAGCAGGCCTCCGACCAGCATGGAAAGGGGGAAACCCAGGAACCACATGCCATTAATGAAACCCAATTGCTCGCCGGTGAAATGCAGCTCTGTACCCAGCTGCCCGAGGATACCCGCCCGGATGCTGAACGAGAATGCGGTGGTTATCAGGGCGAAACAGCTGGCGTAAAAGAGTCTGTTCTTGTTTTCCATATGTGGTTTCCTTCACCGGGTTAGGTTGGACGGTGAAATGTACTGCAAATCCCTGGTTCTATCTATAGGCGCCCGAATGAATCATTGAATTAGTTGTATTTCCGGGTTCTAAGGCCAGGCCAATCCTGCAAATCTGAAAGATTGCGAAGATCGCGGCCGTAAATAGTGCGATTTCAGCGCAAGATACCGCACTGTCTCGGAATAGAAGTCGTGACGGATTGGACTAGGGAATCGCGGATGGAATTTAAAAGTCCGGTAATTCCTCAAGGAACGGAACCGGGCGCCGCCTTCGACAGCATGGGCTGGAAAAACCGGAACAGGTTGTCGGCGATGCGTTGATGGCCCCGTTCATTGGGATGGATGCCATCCGCCTGGTTCATCTCCGCTTCTCCGGCCACGCCCTCCAGCAGGAATCCCACCATCGGCACCTTATACTTGGCGGCCAAATCGGAATAGATGCGTTCGAAGGCCCCTGCATACTCCGCGCCGTAATTGGGCGGCACCTTGAGCCCGGCGAGCACCACCTGCCAATGCCTTTCGCGGCAGAACAACAGGGCCGCTTCCACGTTTTTCCGCGTCTCCTCCGCCTTCACCCCGCGCAGCCCGTCGTTGGAGCCGAGCGCCAACAGGACCATGTCCGGTTGCGACTTGGCGTACCATTTGAGACGGCGCACGCCGCTGGCCGAAGTGCTTCCGCTGGACCCGCCGTTGATCACCGCATATCCATCCTTCCACTTGCGCAACCGCCCGTCCAAAAGGGCCGGAAAGGCATCCTCCTTTTCCACACCCAAGCCTTCCGTAAGGCTGTCGCCCAGGATGAGGATTCTCATCTTTTTGGACCCTGCCTGCTGGGCCGCCCCCCAAACGGCGAAAGCGGTAACCAGGATCAGGAATGCCAGGAAGGTGCAGGATTTTGCGATGGAATCGCGGCGCATGGGGAAGATCCGTTCGATCCCGGCTTTTCCAGGGGTCGGCGGGCTTGCCTAACCGGGCCAAGGGTCGTATTAATATAGGAGCTTCAACGGAAAAGGAGGTTCCATGGAAAAGGGAACCGATAGGAATTCAAGCAAGGCATCTGGACGGTTCTCGGCGCTGGCGTTCGCCGCGACCTTGGCATTCGGGCTCTCCGCCGCCATGGCGGCGGATGCCCCCAAGGCGGACAAATCCGCCGCCCAAGGCGTAGTGGCAGAAAAGGCCATCCATGCCGATGGTGGAGGAGATTGCGCCAAAGCCAAGGAAGACTGCCCGAAGGAGGCCAAGGCGGATTGCTGCAAGAAGGGGGCTAAGGGAGCCAAGGGAGCGGGTCATCATAAGCATGGCCAAATGGAAAAAGGCGCGGAGGCGAATGCCGCTCCCGCCGGAGCCCCGGGCAAAACCGACAAGCCGGCCGCAACACCCACGGAAGCGGACAAGGGCGCGTCCCACCCCGGATAAGCCTGTCCCACGCGGGATCAGCGAAAAATAGCGAAAAATTCTGCGAATAAAAAGCCGCCCCAAGGGGCGGCTTTTTCCGTATCCGGCCGGCTGGCATCCTCGTTAGCTTAACCTGGGTCCGGTCAGCCCCGGTCAGCCCGAAATAGCGTGGCGGGAAAAATACCAGAAGGTGAAAATGGCGAGCGCGATGCGGTACCAGCCGAATCCCTTGAGGGTATGCTTGGCCAGGAACCCGATGAAGAAGCGGATGGCGAACCAGGCTGAAACCAGGGAGACGATGAAGCCCACGGCGAACAAGGGCGCATCGGCGGTTTGCAGGAATTGCCGGCTCTTGTAGAGATCGTAGAACGTGGCCGCGAACATGATCGGTACGGCGGCCAGGAAGGAGAACTCGGCCGTGGTCTTGCGGTCCACGCGGCCGAGCATGCCGCCGATGATGGTGGAACCGGAACGCGACATGCCCGGCCACAGCGCGAGGCATTGGAAGGCGCCGACCCACAGGGCTTCGCGCCATCCCAGCGAGTCGAGTCCGGTCTTCTCCGGTTTGGGACGGAACATCTCGATGAGGATCAGCCCGGCGCCGCCCACCGCAAGGCCCACCGCCACCGTGATGGGGCTGAAGAGATGTTCCTTGATGTAATGATGGGCCAATTTGCCCGCGACCAGGGCGGGGATGGAAGTGACGGCGAGCAGGCCGATGCCGCGCCATCCCGCGAAGCCGGGGTTCCCGGGCCTGCCGGCCTTGAGCGTATCGCCGGTTCCGGAGGCGCGGCCAGCTTCCGCGATGGCGGCGGCCCTGGGTTTCCTCCCCGGAATCAAATCGAGGAACCTTTCCCGATACAGGCCCATGACCGCGAGGATGGCGCCCAACTGGATGAAGATTTCGAAGGCGTCCGCGCGCGGGCCGGTGAAGCCCAGCAAGTGCCCGGCGATAATCATGTGGCCGGTGGAGGAGACGGGGATGAATTCGGTCAACCCTTCGAGGATGCCGATCATAACCGCGTACCCGTACAACATGCAGCCTAAGGTAAATAAAAAAATCGGCAACGGACGACTGCGGGAACGCGCGTCCGGATACGATCGGATCGGATCCGGACGGACAAGACCAGGTCTGCGCGCCCACCGCGAACGATCAGGCCCGCAACAAGGCCACGAGCGCTTCGAGGCTTGCGAAGGATTCTTCGGTCGCAGCGCCCGAGGCCAAGGAGAGTCGGCATTCCCAAAGCGGAGCCGATCCGCCCTTGGCGGCGGCCCATGCCGTTACGCGCAAGTCAGCCGGATCGGAGGCCGACGGCCCGTTGACGGCGTATCCCAGCCGCTCCAGGGCGCGCGCGGTCCAGAACACCGGAACCGGATCGCCGTCGACGCGCGCCGTTTTGGTCGGATGCCCATGGATGCGGAATTGCCCCGTAGCCTGGTCGAAGGCCACGTCGCCTTGATCGAACACCGAACCCAACGCCCCTTGCA
>JBDSIO010000236.1:0-21964 GCA_039917895.1 Fibrobacteria bacterium
GCATCCGCCGCCAAAGGGGAGGGACTCAATCTGGAAGCCGCCCTCAAGGCGGGCGCGCCCATGGGCGGCCACATCGTCCAGGGGCATATCGACGGCGTGGGCCGGGTCGCGTCCTGGAAGGATTTGCCCGACGGCAGCGGGCGCGAGCTCACCGTCAGAATTCCCGATGCCTTCACGCGTTATTGCGTGGAAAAAGGATCCATTGCCCTTAACGGCGTGAGCCTGACCATCGCTTCTATCGACGGGGACGCGGTCCGCATCGCCTTGGTGCCGCACACGCTATCCCATACCAACCTGGGCCGCATGCAGGTCGGGGCCAGGATCCATTTCGAAGTGGACGTGATCGGCAAATACGTGGAAAAGCTGCTCGGATACCTGGGCAATCCAGATGTTGCGACTCCCGGCCTCCAGGCCGCCAAGCCCGCCGCGGCGGCCGCCGCTTCGACCCTTGACGCGGCCAATCTCGGAAAATGGGGCTATGGAGTTTAACACCATACCCGAAGCGGTCGCGGACCTGAAGAAGGGCCGTTTGATCGTCGTTGTCGACGACAAGGATCGCGAGAATGAAGGCGACGTGGTCTTCGCGGCCTCGAAATCCACGGCCGCCAAGATCAACTTCCTGGCCAAGCATGCGCGCGGCCTCATCTGCGTGGCCCTTCCTGCGGAACGCGTCGAAGCCCTGCGCCTGCCGCCCATGGCGGAAAGCAACCTGTCCCGTCACGATACGGCTTTCACGGTATCGGTCGAAGTTCGCGAGGGCACCACTACCGGCATCTCCGCTTCCGATCGCAGCGCTACCGCGCTTGCCCTGGCCGACGAAGCCTACGGCCATGAGGATTTCATCCGCCCTGGACATGTGTTCCCGATCAAGGCGAAGAAGGGCGGCGTGCTGGTGCGCGCCGGCCACACCGAGGCCGCTGTGGATCTGGTCCGGATGGCCGGCGTGGGCGCCGCCGGCGTGATCTGCGAAATCATGAATGAGGATGGGAGCATGGCCCGCCTCAAGGACAGCCAACGCTTCGCCCGCAAGCACAAGCTCAAGATCATCTCCGTCGAGGATCTGATCGGTTATCGCCGCACCCAGGAAAAACTCATCCGCCTGGTCGCGTCCCCGGACCTGCCCACGCGCTACGGCACCTTCAAATCCTATGTCTACGAAGACGTGATCCACGGGCGCAAGCATATGGCCTTGGTCAAAGGTGACATTTCCCCTAAGCATCCGGCCAACGTGCGCGTGCATTCCGAATGCCTCACCGGCGACGTTTTCGGCGTCCGCCTCTGCAATTGCGGCTGCCTGTTCCATCTCGGCCTGGAGCACATCGCCAAACACGGCGGGGTCTTTCTTTACATGCGCCAGGTGGATTCGGAAGCGGACTTCTCTCGCAAGATCCAAGCCTACGACGAGGAGCAATCCAAGCTCGGCAGCGAATTCAAGACCGCGGTCCGCGGGAAAAAGAAAGGCGGGGCGGATGCTGCTCCCGCCGCCAATTTCCCGCCCGGAACCTATCTGGCGGGAACCCACCACGGACTGTTCATGGACGCCCGCACCTACGGCATCGGGGCCCAGATCCTGTTCGATTTGGGCGTGCGGCATCTGCATCTGCTGACCAATTCCCCCCGGCGCATTCAGGGCCTGGAAGGCTACGGCCTCAAAGTGACCCGGCAATCGCCGTTGGATCTTTCGCGTTGCGAACACGACCAGCACAAGCACGGGACTTTTCTGGCGGATGAGATCCATGCGAAACATGCGGCCCATGCGACAAAAACGGACGCGCGCCGGATCCCGGTCGGCCGCGGGAAATCCAGCCCGGCTGCGAAAAGCGCCCGGGCCCCCATCGGCGCCCGGGCGCGCAAACCCAAATCGAATCCCAATCGGATAGAAAAGGACGGGAGGTAACATGGCGGTTATCGAAGGAAAGCTCACGGCGCAGAACCTTAAAGTAGCGATCGTCGTATCCCGGTTCAATTCCCTGGTGACGGAACAACTCCTCGCCGGGGCGCGCGACTGCTTCATCCGGCACGGCGGCAAGGAGTCGGACCTCACGGTGGTGTGGGTTCCCGGCGCTTGCGAAATCCCCCAGGTGGCCAAAAGGCTCGCTGACAACGGCAAGTACAAGGCGATCATCACCCTGGGTGCCGTGATCCGCGGAGCTACCCCGCATTTCGACCTGGTGGTGAACACGGTGAACAAAGGCGTGGCCGAGGTGGCCATGCAGTCCGGGCTGCCCGTCATCTTCGGGGTGCTGACCACGGACAATCTGGAACAGGCGCTCGAACGCGCCGGGACCAAGGGCGGCAACAAGGGCTGGGACGCCTCGCTGGCCGCCATCGAAATGGCCAGTCTCTGGGATCAGCTTAAATGATCTCCCGCCGGCGTGGCCGAGAATTCGCCATGCAACTCCTGTATTCCGTTGAAGTCGGCAAAGAGGCCTTCGCCGAGGCCATCAAGGGCCTTTCCGACGATCCTGATTTGCCCATGGAGGCGCGGGATTACGGCGTCAAGCTGGCCCGCCAGGTCCTGGAACACCAAGAGGAGCTCGATGCCAAGCTGGGCCAGGCCTCGGCCAACTGGGATCTGGAACGCATCGCCATCATCGACAAGCTCATCATCCGCTGCGCGCTCGCGGAGCTCCTGTATTTCACCGATGTCCCCCTCAAGGTGGCCATCAACGAGGCGGTCGAAATCGCCAAGAAATTCTCCACCGGCGAATCGAGCCGGTTCGTGAACGGCGTGCTCGACGCCATCGCCAAGACCTTTACCAATTCCATCCAAAGGAACGATCAAGATGCTGAATGAGAAGCAACTGAAGACGGCGCTGGCCCTGGCCGTTTTCGGGGTGGCCTTTACGGTTTACCTCATGACCATGGCTCCGACTGTCTCATTCTGGGATTGCGGCGAGTTGGTTGGCGCCTCCAACATCCTGGGAAATCCCCATCCTCCGGGGAATCCTTTGTTCACCACCCTGGCGCGGGTGTTCATCATCATCGCCCCCTTCAAGGAAGCCGCCACGCGCGTCAACTTCATTTCGGCGCTAACCAGCGCCCTCACGGTGATGATGTGCTTCCTCTTCACCGTCAAGCTGTTGGACCTGGTGTTCGATCGCAAGCTCACCCGGTTCGCGACCTACATGTCGGCGGCCATCGGCTGCGCCCTGGTCACCTTTTCCGATACCTTTTGGTTCAGCGCCGTCGAGGCCGAAGTCTACGGCACCTCCATGTTCCTGGTGATGTGCATTTCCTGGCTCTCCCTGGACTGGTATGAAAAGCGCGGCACGCCCAAGGCCAACCGCATCCTTTTGCTGATCGCCTATCTCGGCTTCCTGGGCATGGGCATCCATCCTTTCTCGTTCATTACCATGCCCGCCGTGGGTATTTTCGTCCTGCTTTCCGAACCCAACCACCGCAAGAACTGGATCGGTTTCGCCGCCATGGTCGCCATGTTCGTCCTGGCCAACCTGATCGCCAAGGGCTTGGGACTCGACATGGTATGGGCCTTCGTCGCCACCCTGGCAGTCGGCGCCATCGTCTACGGATCCATTCCGGACATGTCCTTCGACGCGCCGCTGGCCCTGACCGGCCTGGGCCTGTTCTCGATCGTATACGACATCGGCGATTTCATCTTTTACGCCGCAGCCACCCTGGTCGTGGCGTTGATCGCCAAGCTGCTGGCCAAGACCCCCGAGGCCAAGGGCCGCTGGAAGCTCTCGGTGCTGCTCGCCCTGGTGGCCCTGCTGGGCTTTTCCAGCTATGCGTACGTGCCCATCCGGTCGAGCGTCAACCCCAACATAGACGAGAACGAACCGCGCGATTGGGTGACCTTCAAGGACTACCTGGAGCGCAAGCAATACGGATCGGAATCGATGATCTCCCGCGCCTTCCACCGGCGCGGAACCCTGATCCACCAATTGCTGGTCCATCCCCACATGGGGTATGGCGGCTACATGCTCGGCCAGTACTTCCCGTGGAAGGTGGGGGAGACCCGCATGGACGAGAACGAACCCATCGTGCGCGACATCCTGGTGAAGCACAAGTTCGACACCCTGTGGGCCAACATCGGCGGGAAACCCGGCTGGCAGATGTTCTTCTTCCTGATGTTCCAGTTCCCGTTCCTGTACGGAGCCTACCTCGTCTACAAGCGCAACCCCCATCTCGGCGCCTATCTGCTGATTCTCTACGCGGCGTGCAGTTACGGCCTGGTGTTCTATATGAACTTCGCCGACGGGACGCAGATGGAGATGCGCGACTACGAATACTGGAAGCAACAGAAATTCAATCCGCAGGCCAAACCCGAGAATGTGCACATCGAAGTGCGCGATCGGGACTATTTCTTCACCCCGGGCTTTATGTTCATGGGGATCCTTTTCGGCGTGGCTTCAGCCTTCCTGCTGAACAAGCTTTCGCAGCGTAATGGAGGCCGCGGCGGCGGAGCGCTTCCGCAGGGAATCGGGGTGGCGATGCTCGCCCTGGCGATAGCCGTTCCCGCCTACTCCAACTATCGGGAGCACAACCGGCACGGGGATTACATACCGTGGGATTACGCCTATAACCTTTTACAGTCATGTCGTCCCAACAGCGTGCTTTTCACCAATGGCGACAACGACACCTTTCCGCTCTGGTTCATCCAGGAAGTGGAGGGCGTGCGCAAAGACGTGCGCGTGGTGAACCTGTCCCTCGTCAACACCAACTGGTACATCAGGCAGTTGAAGACCCATGAGCCCAAACTCGTGGTCGGGTTCTCGGACGACGAAATCAACGCTCTCGAGCCGCAGCCCTGGCGGTTCAAGCAGGCGGTGGGCTTCAAGGTCCCCAATTCCAGCATCAGCTTGGAACTGGAGCCGCGTTCCTACCTCAAAGTGCAGGACATCATGGTCCTCCACATCGTGCAGAACAATTATCCGGCCCATCCCATCCATTTCGCCGTGACCGTCTCGGACGACAACATGATGGGGTTGGAGAAGTATCTGGTGATGGAAGGCATGGTCTATACCCTGACCGAAGAGAAGAAGAACAAGGAGATCGACGCGGCCGTCACGGCGCGCATGGTCGACTCCGTGTACCGCTTCCGCGGCCTGGGAGATCCCAAGCTCTTCGTCGACGGCAACACCGAAGGCCTGCTGACCAACTACTCCGCGACCAACTTCCGGCTCGTCATGTGGGCCCAGGAAAAGGTGACGGAAATCCAGCGCCAGCTTGAGGATCTGCGCAAAGTGGTCAACCCGTCGGATTCCGTGAGGGTGGCCATCGCGGCCAAAGACGCGGAGGTGAAGGAGAAGGTCGCCTTCGCGGAGAAGTATCTGGCCCTCAACGCGCGCATCCTGCCCCGCGAGTGGCGCAACAACTACTATGGCGCCCAGCTCTACTCGGCCATCAAGGATTACCCCAAAGCCGAATCCTACTATCTGCGCGGGGTGAAGGATGCCCCCAATCCCCGTTTGTTCGGCGCGAACCTGGCGCAGCTGTACATCGAGCAGAACAAGTTCCCCCAGGCCGAGTCGCTGTTGACTACCCTCAAGAAGACGGCGCCCAACGACTTCGAATTGTGGTACGGCTTGAGCGATCTCTACCAGAAGCGGGGTAATCTCAAGAAGGCCTACGAGGTGCTGTCGGAATGGTTGAAGGGGAATCCGAGCCATCAATACGCCAGCATGGTGACCCAGCAGCTCCAGTTCCTGGAAAGCCAGATCCGCAACCAGAACGCGCCTCCGGTTCCAGCCATCGATTCCGGCAAACCCGCCGCGGCCGCTCCCGGCGGCGTTCCCGGCCTGGGGATTCCGGCCAAGCCTGACGCCAAGGCCGACGCCAAAGAAAAGGTCAAGGCAAAATCCAAGGACGATGGAAAAGACACCGCGTTGAAGGGACCGCCCGCCCCGGCGGGCAAGTCCTGAAGAAAGCGCCGCGGACCTTTTGACAGCTCAAGGGAGCGCGAAGCTTCCGGCGGATTGCGTTCCGGATCCCTCGCGGGACGGCACGCCGAACCGTCCCCGCGTCCTGCTCGTGAATTGGCGGGACATGCGCAATCCCGAAGCGGGCGGCGCGGAAGTGCATCTCCATGAGGTGGCCGTGCGCCTGATCCGGGACGGATTCACCTGCATCCAGTATTCCCACGCCTTTCCCGGCTGTCAGTCCCGGGAGGACGTGGGCGGGGTCGACGTCAGGCGAGTCGGCGGGAGGTTCCTGTTCAACTTCACCGTCATGTTCCGCCTGCGTGCTTGGTGCCGCAGTCACCGGATCGACGTGGTGCTCGACGATTCCAACAAGATCCCCTTCCTTACCCCCTGGATCGCCCGAGTACCGGTGGTAGCGCAGATCCATCATCTCTTCGGCCGCGTGCTTTTCCGCGAAACCGCCTTGCCCATGGCGTTGTACGTGCTCGCTTTCGAGAGCCTGATGCCCACCGCCTACCGCCGCACGCGGGTCCTGACCGGCTCGCGCAGCAGCCAGCGGGAACTCATCGGTAAGGGATTCGGCAGCGTCGAGATCGCCCCCGAAGGCGTGGATCTCGATCTCTACCGTCCGCCCGAAGGCGTCGCCAAGGCCGGATGCCGCATCCTCTATGTCGGCCGCATCAAGCGTTACAAAGGCCTCGACGTGATTATCGAAGCGGCCGCGAAGCTCAAAGGCGAGTTCCCGGATCTGCAGTTGGACATCGCCGGTTCCGGCGACGACGTACCCCGGCTCAGGGAACTCGCGCGCGGCCTCGGCATGGAGTCCCGGATCCATTTCCTCGGCTTCGTCACGGAAGCGAAGAAGGTGGAGTTGTACGGCGCGGCCATGGTGGTGGTGAACTCATCGCTTAAGGAAGGCTGGGGCCTGACCTCCATCGAGGCCAACGCCTGCGGCACCCCTGTGATCGCCACCGACGTGCCCGGCCTTTGCGACAGCGTGCGCCACGGCGAAACCGGATTCCTGGTCCCCTTCGGCGATGTGGAAGCCTTCGCCGCCGCCCTGCGCCGCATCCTGGCCGATCCCGCTGAGGCCGCATCCATGCGCGGCAAGGCGCTGGCTTGGGCGAACGCACATACCTGGGAAAAGGCGTATCAAGTCACCCGCGAAGCGCTGTTGGCGTCATGGGGGGAGGCTCGCCCATGAGCAGGCAATCCGACTCATCTCCGAACGCGCCCGCATCCATATCCCGCAAAACCAAAAAGAAGATCTGGTTCTGGCTGCGGCTGTTCGCGGCAGTCGCCGTGTTGTGGTGGGTCATCCATAAGAACGGCCAGGGCCGGATCATGGAAGGTCTGCTTTCCGCCAAGCCCGGTTGGGTGCTGCTGGCCGCGTTGTTCTTCTTCCTGTCCATCGCCGCAGGGGCTTACCAATGGCATCTGCTATTACGGATGCAGGGAATCGCCTTCGGCTACCGCGCGTGTTTCCGCACCTACTATTCAGGCATGTTCTTAAACAATTTCCTCCCCGGCACCGTGGGAGGCGACGCGCTGCGCGTCTACGAAGTCAAGCAGGGATCCGAGGGTTGGGGCAAGGCCGTCGCTTCGACCTTCCTCGATCGCCTGATCGGTTTCTTCACCCTGTCCCTGCTTTCGCTGGTCTCGGTCGGCGTCGCCCTGTGGCGCAACACCCTGGATCAATCCGTCTTCCGCCATCTCCTGTACGCTGTCGGCCTGGTCTTCGGCATCTTCGTCATTGTGCTGGTCCTGTTGCTGAGCCGGCGCATCGCGTCCATGGTGCATTCCATGATTCATTGGACGGGCATGAAATGGCTGGAGGAGTCGCATGCCCGGATGCAGGAGATCCTGCTGGCCTACCGCGCCCGCTGGGGCGAAATGGCCTTCGTGATCCTGGTCTCCTGCGTTGTCCAGATCCTCCGCATCGACGTGCATTGGTTCTCCGCTCTCGGGCTGGGAGTGCGCATCTCGCCCGTATTCTTCTTCTGCTTCATCCCCGTCATCGCCCTTGCCGGAGTCGTGCCTCTCAACGTAGGCGGATGGGGCATCCCGCAAAGCATCGGCACCTACCTCTACACCCTGCCCGGAGTCCTGGAGCCCGTCCTGGCCGCGTCGGGATCGGGTCCCCTGTCGGATCATCCCGTCTTCTCCGCCACCGGCGGCAACGTCAACGTCGCCGCGGCCGCGCTCGCCTTTCTGCCCTCGGTCATCGGCCTGGTTGTCATGCTGGGGGGAGGATTCTACTTTGTGAGGGGTCGCGCGGGGGTGACGGGAGAGAGTGTAAAAGTCAAAGTTCAAAGTTCAAAGTTCAAAGTTGAAAACCAGGGATCGGAAGGCACAAAATGAAATGGCGTCGCGAGGATTCCGGTTACGTTTTTCTTGCATTTTGCACTTTAAACTTTGAACTTTGAACTTTGAACTCTAATACCATGGACCCTCTGTTATCGATCGTAATCCCCGCCTACAACGAAGTGGAAAGCCTGCCCGTGCTGGCGGTCGAGATCCAGGCGGTGTGCGAACGCGAGGGGATCACCTACGAGGCCATCATCATCGACGACGGCAGCAAGGACGGGACCTTCGCGTGCGTGGAGAAGCTCTCCGCAGCCGACCCGCGCATCAAGGGCATCCAGTTCCGCCGCAATTGCGGCAAGGCCGCCGCGCTTTCGGAGGGATTCGCCCACAGCCGCGGCCGCTACGTGATCACCATGGACGCGGACCTGCAGGACAACCCTGCGGAAATCCCCTCTATCGTCAAACTGCTCGAGGACGGCGCGGACCTGGTTTCGGGATGGAAAAAGAAGCGCTACGATCCCTGGCACAAGACCTTGCCCTCCAAACTTTTCAACGCCGTCACCGGCAAGGCCGCGGGCCTCAAGCTTCACGATTTCAATTGCGGGCTCAAAGGCTACAAGAGCGAGGTGGTCAAGAGCCTGGACCTGTACGGCGAACTGCATCGCTATATCCCCGTGCTCGCCAACTGGAACGGCTTCAAGGTGGTCGAGAAGGCGGTGGAACACCGTCCGCGCCAGTTCGGCGTTTCCAAGTACGGATGGGCGCGCCTGACCAACGGCCTGTTCGATCTGGTGACCCTGGTCTTCCTGCACCGCTACACCAGCCGTCCGCTGCACCTGTTCGGGTTTATGGGGCTGCTCTTCAGCACCATCGGATTCCTCATCCTGGCGGGATTCACGGTGGAGTGGGCCATTACCGGCGAAGGCCACATACGCCCGTTGATGCTGGCCGGCGTCGCCTTCATGATCGTCGGCGTGCAGTTCATTTCCATCGGCCTGCTGGGAGAGATGATCAACAACCGCATGGCCGAGCGCGTGCATCCGGTCGCCCGGACCGCCGGCTTGGCCGGGTCCGAAGCATCCGGCCCTTCTCCGGCCTCCGTCGCATCCATCCAATCTCTGAAAGCGGGTAGCGTAAGCGGAATGGTGCGATTGGACCAAACATGAAAGCCATGGTCATCGGATGCAATGGCCTGCTCGGGCAGAACCTCCTTCGCACGATTCCCGAGGGCTGGCAGGTTTCCGGATCCGGCCTTGAATCCGAGCCGGAGCTGCCGGATCTCCTTTCCGCATACCGAAGCGTGGATATTTCCAAACGTGAAGATCTGGAACGGGCCATCGCCTCGGAAGCGCCGGATTGGATCTTCAACGCCGCCGCCGTCACCGACGTGGACCATTGCGAACGCGATCCGGCCCTCGCCGGTCTGATCAACCGCGACACCGTGGGCTGGATGGCGGCTTCCGGGATCCCGGTCGTGCAGGTCTCCACCGACTACGTATTCGACGGCGAAGCCGGACCCTACTCCGAGGACGCGCCCACCCGGCCCCTCAGCGTTTACGGATCGACCAAACTCGAATCCGAGGCGCTTGTCCAGTCGGCATCGAAGCGCTCACTGATCATCCGTACCATGACTCTTTGGGGGAGGGGTAAGGGCGGAAAAAGCGCGAAGACCAGCTTCGTCGATTTCGTCCGGAACAAGCTCACCGCCGGTGAAACCGTCCGCATCGTCACCGACCAGATCGGAAACGCGACCTTGGCCGAAGATCTGGCCCTGGGGATCTGGAAGCTGGTCGAAGGTGGGCATGCCGGCGTTTTCCATGTGGCCGGTTCCGAACGCAACAGCCGGTTCGATTGGGCCGTGGGCATTGCCGACCACTATGGCCTGGACCGCGCCCTGATTAAGCCCTGTCTTACTTCCGACCTGAAACAAGCTGCCCGCCGACCTCTCAATTCCGGCCTACGTCTGGACAAGCTGGTGGCCGCCACCGGATTCCTCCCCAGGGATATCGCCGGCCAAATCCGCCGCATGGACGAACTGTCCGCTTCCGCCGGTTGAAACCGTGTATTCCATACCCATAGCAACCTGGATTCTTGCTCAAAACCTTTAAATTCCGCAAGTTGGAAAGCGTGATGGGTCGGGTTTGCTATATTCCCTTGCGACACCGATCCGGATGCTTCGTAACCCATCCCGCGGTAAACCACTGTAAATGGCCAAAACCCTAGTCATCATCCCAACCTACAATGAAATGGAAAACCTGCCCCTGATGTTGGAGCGGGTGGATGCGCTAGCGCTGGGCCTCGACGTGCTTATCGTGGACGACGGTTCGCCTGATGGAACCGGCCAATGGGTCAAAGAAGAAACCGGCAAACGCAAAAACCTCCACCTGATACAGCGCGAAGGCAAGCAGGGCCTGGGCAGCGCCTACGTCCGCGGGTTCCGCTTCGCGATCGAGAAAGGCTACGATTACGCCTTCGAAATGGACGCGGACTTCTCCCATGATCCGGCCTATCTGGCGGACTTCCTGCGGGAAATTAAGACCTACGATCTGGTGATCGGCAGCCGCTACATCAACGGCGTCAATGTGGTGAACTGGCCCATGAGCCGCCTCCTGCTCAGCTACTTCGCCAATGTATACGCCCGCTGGGCCACGGGCATGCCCATTCAGGACGCCACCGCCGGTTTCAAATGCTATCGGGTCGAGGCGCTCAAGTCCCTTAACCTTGACAAGATCCGTTCGACCGGATACGGCTTCCAGATCGAAATGAAATACAAGCTCTGGAAGAAGGGTTTCCGCATCAAGGAAATCCCCATCATTTTCAAGGATCGCACCGCCGGGGTCTCCAAGATGTCGGGCGGGATCATCAAGGAAGCCCTCTTCCTGCTCATCCGCCTACGCCTCTTCGGCGGCTCGGCATGAGCTCCTTCTTGCGCAACCTTCCGGGCCATCGAACCAAGCCGAGCGTCAAGCTGCCGGCGGTTCCGGAGGATGCGGCCATGCCCGTCTCCACGGACCCGGACTCCTCCATATCCGCCGATTCGCCTAAGTCGCCCGGTATTTCCATCGTCATCGTCTCGTACAACGTGCGCGAGTATCTGGACGCCTGCATCCAGAGCATCTACCATGCGTCGGAAACCTTCGCCGGCGACATCGAAGTCATCGTCTTCGACAACGATTCCCGCGACGGCACCTTGGCCCTGCTCAAGCCGCGCTATCCCGAGGTCATCTGGCTCAAGTCGGATCGCAATCTCGGGTTCGGCACCGGATGCAACCGCGGTGCGGCCCTGGCCAGCCAGGATCTGTTGCTGTTCCTCAATCCCGATACGCTCGTCAGCGAGAACACCTTCCAGGTGATGTGGGATTTTTTCAATGTCCAGGACCAGATCGGCGTCGCCGGCTGCAAAATCGTGAATCGCGACGGCAGCCTGCAACTCGCCTGCAAGCGCAGTTTCCCCTCTCCGCAAGTCGCCGCGTTCAAGTTCGTCGGCCTCTCGGGCCTGTTCCCCAAAAGCCGCGTATTCGGGCGCTACAACCTGACCTTCCTCGACGAAAACAAGACCCACGAGGTGGATGCGGTCTCGGGTTCCTTCATGTGCGTGAAAACCGAACTCTTCCGCACCGTGGGCGGATTCGACGAGGATTTCTTCATGTACGGGGAAGACCTGGACATATGCTTCCGCATCAAGCTGCTGGGCAAGCGGAATTTCTATCATCCCCTGACCACGGCCATCCACTTCAAAGGCGAGAGCGCGAAAAGTAAACCCTTCCGATCCTTCCTGTATTTCCACGAGGCCATGGTCATATTCTCCAAGAAGCATTTCGAACTGCGTGCCTTACCGCTCGGACTCTTCTACCTGGGCGTGACCGTGCTGGCCATGGCGAACTTCGTCTATTCCCGCTTCCAGAAATGGCAGCGTTGGGGCACGGATCTGCTGCTGGTGAACGGCATCCTGGCCGGGGTGACCTACCTCTACATGGGCTATCTGGGCATGTCCTCGCCCTACCATACCGACCGCTCCCTGTATTTCTTCTGGCATTCCCTCGTGTCCGGGGCCGTGCTCGCTCCCATGGCGTATATCGGCGATTATGGCCGTTTCGTGCAGAAGATCAAGAACGTGTTTTCGACTTTGTGCGTCTCCTTCCTGGGCTTCTTCGCCTTCAGCTTCTTCATCCGCGAAGAGGCATATTCCCGCGTGGCCTTCGCATTAGCCGCTCTTTTCAGCATCGCCAGCCTCACTTCGTGGCGCTTCCTGTCCATCCAGGGCGGTCGCTTCTTTTCCAAAATCATGGGCGGCACCAAGCGGGTCGCCATCCTGGGCAATAACGCGCGCGCCCGAAAGCTGGCGGACCTGATCCAGAACGAACGCCTCGAGGGCTACGAATTCGTCGGATTCATCAGGCTCGGAGCCGGCCGCGTTCCCCAGGACATTATGCAGAACCTGATCGGCGATCTCAGCACCCTGCCTTCCATCGTCAAGAAAGTGGAACTCCAGGGGGTGATCATCGCCGTCGAGGAAGGCGCTTTCCAGACGGCGGTGAAGCTGCTAGCGGAAAAATCCAACGCCGACATCGAAGTCAAGCTGCTGGTAGGAGAACCTGAGCCGGGTGAGATGTCGTTGATTGACCTTAACTTCAAGAAATGAAGATAGAGTGAAAAGTGAAAAGTGAAAATTTAAAAGTGCAAAGTGGGGGATGCTCACCCAGCTCTTGGCCCTTGGAAGCGCCTGCTGATCGCCATGCCGTCTGCAAGCGGCGCCCCTCTTCAAATTTTCACTATTCACTTTTCACTTATAAATTTGACTTCTATCCCATCGAGCAAAGGTAACTCCATGCCCATCCCCAAAGGACCTCACCTGGAATTCGAGCAGCCCGTAGTCGAGCTGTCCATGAAGATCGAGGATCTCCTTAAGACCAGTGAAATCAACGCCACGGACGTCAAGGACCTGTTGGCGAAGAAGGAGTCGATGCAGAAAAAGATCGCCTCCAAGCTCACGGCGTGGAACCGCGTGGAGCTGTCCCGCCGGTCCGGCCGGCCGTACACCTTGGACTATGTCGCCAACATCTTCACCGACTTCACCGAACTGCACGGCGACCGCTGCTTCGGCGACGATCCCGCGCTGGTGTGCGGGCTGGCCAAGTTCAACGGCCAGAGCGTCATGGTAATGGGCCATCAGAAGGGCAAGGACACCAAGGAAAGCATCCGCCGAAATTTCGGCATGGCCCATCCCGAAGGCTATCGCAAGGCGCTGCGTTGCATGAAGATGGCGGAAAAATTCCACCTGCCCGTGATCACGCTCATCGACACCATGGGAGCCTATCCCGGCATCGGCGCCGAAGAGCGCGGCCAGGCCGAGGCCATCGCCAAGAACATCATGGAGATGTCGGTCCTCAAGGTCCCGATTCTCTGCGTGGTGATCGGCGAAGGCGCCAGCGGCGGAGCCATCGGCATCGGCATCGGCGATCGCCTGCTCATGCTCGAGAACGCGTGGTTCGGAGTGATTTCCCCTGAATCCTGCAGCGCCATCCTGTGGGGCGACAGCTCCAAGAAGCAGGATCTGAGCGAGACCATGAAGATCACGGCGGCGGATCTCTACGAGCTGAAAATCATCGACCGGATCATCCGCGAACCCCTGGGCGGCGCCCATTGGGATCCGGAGCAGATGTACCGCATCCTCAAAGGGGTGTTGTCGGAAGAACTGGAAGGCCTGAACAAAATCAAGGTGGACGACCTCGTCGAGAAGCGCCTCGCCAAAGTCACGTCCATCGGCCAATTCTCCGGCTAGTTTTTATGCTTACAGGGAGGAGTTTGCCGCGGGCAAACCCCGATGGGACCAGATCGACCAGATCTCAGAGAACGGAAAATGAAAATGGTAGATAAGGAATTGCTGGACATGCTGTGCTGCCCTGAGACCAAGGAGGATGTTTCCTTGGCCGACGGCGCGCTGATCGAGGCCCTGAACCGCAAGGTGGAGGCCGGACAACTGGTAAACCGTGGTGGCGAAAACGTGAAGGAAAAGATGGATTCCGGCCTGATCCGGGCGGATAAACGGTACCTTTATCCTATCCGCGAGGACATCCCCATTATGTTGATTGATGAGGCAATTCCCCTGGAAGGTTTGATATAATAAGGACTTGCAGGAATCCGGCACCCGGATTCCCGGATTCCGGCGTGGCCGGAATTCCGCGTCCAGATCCGCAATCCGTCGCGACGGGGGGTACATGAGCATCCAGTACACAGCCGACCAGCTTCAGCGGAAATTCCGCGGTGCGACCGGGTCTCCCGGTTTTTCCCGTATCGCCGACGTTCTCCGAACCGACGGACGGATAGACGAAGCCATCCAGATGTGCCAGGAAGGCCTGCGTTCCCGGCCGAACGCCCTGTCCGGCTATCTGGTGCTGGGCAAATGCTTTTTGGACTCCTCCCGCACCGAAGAGGCGCGCGAACAGTTCGAAGCCGCCCTGCGCCTCGATGCCCGCTGCCTTTCCGCCATGCACCACCTCGCCCGCATCATGACCAAGCTGCAATGGGGCGATGCCGCCGCCGGGTACTATCGATCCATCCTCGAGGTCGAACCCTGGGATGCCGGAATCCGCGCCCTGCTCAGCGGCGCCGCTCCGCAACCCTTTGCCGGGGCCGCAGGCATTTCCGTTCCGGATTCCGTTCCGGAACCCGGATCGTTTTCGGCCATTTCCACGGCCGGCGCATACGCCGCGACGCCCGCCCAGCCTGAAGAAGACGCCTTTCCCAAGCCCGACGGGTTTTCCGGAGACGTCATGGAGGTCAATCTCAACGACATGGCCGCGGACTTCCTCCCCAACCAGGACGAAACATCCCTGGGACTGGAGGAAGAATCCCTGGAGGATGCCATGGCCGCTTCCGCCGGCTTGGACCGGCTGGAACGGCCCGAGGCCCCGACGGCTGCCGATGCCGACCCGGAGCCCCGTCCGCTCGATCTGTTGAAAGCCGAACCCTTCCCGCCGATGGAATCCTTGGAAGGCGACGCGCCTCCCATTTCGGGCCAGGATGTCGAGGATCGCCTGGATTCGTTGTTCGGCGTGGAAGATGCTCATCCCGCCTCCCTTCGCGATGCCACCGCGACCTGGAGCCCGGCCCCGCCGGAAGACCCGGCTCCGGAAATTCCGACTTCAGAGTATGTTTCCGACCCGGCGGACTTTGACGGTTCTGCGACCGCGACGAGCGCGGGAGCCCAGGACTTCAGCGCCGAGGACTTAGTTTCCCCACAGGAGCAGACCGCGCCTTCCGCAACGGGCGAGGATGGCGACGCGATCGCGTTCGCCGAGCCCGCCGAAGCCGGAGAAGAACGGGTGTATGGGGAGGACATCGAGCGCCGCCTCGATGAACTCTTCAATCTGACCGAGGCCGACGACCGTGCTCCCGTGGAAACCACCCGCCTGCCCGTGGCCCCTGCCCCCGAGGTCGGCGAGGCTGTTGCGATGGGCGAGGCGGTTTCCTTCGGAGGCGAGGTCCTGTTCGCGGAGTCCGAAACCGCCATCCCCGCGGCGGCTCCGGAGCCTGTCGTGGACGTGGCCTGGGTTACCGGCCAGGACGTGGCCGACAAACTCGACAATCTCTTCGGCTCGGATCCGGAAACCGCCGCGAAAGCGGCCCAAGGCACGCAATCGATGCCCACTGACAAAGAGGCTTCGGGACCTACGCTCTGGCCAGCCGATGAGACCGGGGCCGCGCAACTCCCGCCGATGGATGGCAACATACCGACCGAATCCATGCTGCCCCCGGGTTGGTTCGACGAGGCCGGCGACGGTCCCCGCATAACCGGCGCCGACGTGGAGGCGCAACTCGACAAGCTCTTCCGGATCGGCGAGGACGGCCAGGCCCTTCCCGGAGCCGTCTCCGCCCAGGGTAACACCGGCAATACCTCCGCCTTCCTGGATCGGCGCCCGCCCGCGAACGATAATCCGGATCGTCCCCGGCCCGGGGATGAAGCCGATGTGACCGTGACCATGCCGGCTTTCCGCGATCCCTCTCCCTCCCCCGCATCGGCGAAGCCGCCCATGGATACGGGACGCATCAAAGAGAGCGTGGCCGACTGGCTCTCCAAGCGCAGCGAAGAAGCCGATGTCCGCACCGCCGCGGCCCGCGAGGAAGCCTTCGGCCAAGCCGGGGAAACCTTGATCCTGCCCGCGGGCGAAACCGGTCTGCCCGTCGAGGATCGCCAGGCATTGAAGGATTTCGACGCGACCCTCGAACTATCCTCCGTGTCCCCGGAGACTTCCCTCGGCGCCTTCGAGGATGAACCGGAGGGTTTCGGCACCCTGGCCCAGGAGGACCCCACCTTGCCGAATGACACCGCTTCCATCGAGATAGTGGACGGCGTCGACGTTGCCGGTCGCCTGGATGAACTGTTCGCGGAGGAGCCCGAGGCCGAAGCCGGGACCGGCGCGTTTGGCGAATCGGGGTCCGATGCCGAAATGTCCCTGTTCACCGCCGAAGCCGGGGCCGGCATGGACGGCCCCGTAACCGCCGCACCTTCGGTTTCCGGGGAGGATGTATCCTCCCGATTGCAACATCTTTTCGGTGATGACGGCTCCGCAACCCCCTCCCAGCCGGAATCGGGCGTTGCCGCCCGTTTGGAAACCGATGCGGGCGATTCGGAAATCGACGAGGATATGCTGCCCGCGACCGGGACCTTCAAGACGGCCGGTCCAGCCGCGCCGGAACTCGTTCCCATGACCGACGAAGAGGAGGGATACCCCGACGAGGAGGAAATGTCTTCCCAATCGGGCGCGGGAGCCAATGTTGCCACGGTAACCCTTGCGGAAATATATTTCCAGCAAGGATTGAGAGAACAGGCGCTGCAGATTTACCGCCAGCTCCTGGAACGTGAACCCGGGAACGATTCGGTCCGGAAGCGGATCGAGGAAATCGAAGCGACCAAACCCGAAGACGGGGATCGCGGACCAGGTTCGGACCCTCGCAGGCCCAGGCCTGGCCTCAAGGCTCCCAAGCGGAAAAAGTAGCGGATCCGGAGTCACGGATCGCGAGAAACGCGGGGTACGACTTCCCCGGGAAATTAATGAAGGACACAACATGCAATTGAACGATGTGGCTTCCCTGGTCAAGCTGCTGGATAAGAGCAGCCTCACCGAGATCAGCTTCAGCGATGAAACCTCGAAGGTGGTGCTGAAGAAGGAAGTCTACCGGGCTTCCCCGGTCCAGGGCATGATGTCCATGCCCATGTCCGCCCCGGCGCCCGTCGCCGTCCAGGCCCCATCCGCGATGCCAGGCGCTTCCGCGGCGGCTACCGGCCCGGAAAAGGCGACCTCGAAGTTCAAGGATGTCACCTCGCCCATGGTCGGCACTTTCTACGGCTCCTCTTCACCCGGCGCCGCCGCGCTCACCCAGGTCGGCAACACGGTCAAGGCCGGCCAGGTCCTCTGTATCATCGAAGCCATGAAGATCATGAACGAGATCGAGTCCGATGTGTCGGGCGTGGTCGAGGAAGTCTGCATCCAGAATGAGACGCCCGTGGAATACGGGACCGTGCTGTTCCGCATCAGGCCCGGTTGATTCGCGTACCGCATGCAAGATGACAGCGGCGTATCCATGAACGTAGAGTCGCTCCTCAAGGAGATGGTGCTCCGCAACGCATCCGACCTGCATTTGCGCGTAGGAGGCCAGCCGGCCTTCCGGATCAACGGAGAGCTGTACCGTCTCCAGGATCAGCGGGTCGCTCCCGAGCAGATGGAGCAGTTCATCCTCGATTTGATGGACCGGAACCAAAAGACCAGCTTCGACGAGAACCACGAACTCGACTTCGCCATCGGCATCCGCAACATCGGCCGCTTCCGCGTGAACGCGTACAAGCAGCGCGGCACCCCGGCCTTGGCCATCCGCGCGATCGTCGGCGTCGTGCCCGCCTTTGAACAGCTAGGCCTGCCCGAAGTCATCCGCGATCTGTCCCTGCGCAAGCGCGGGCTCATCCTGGTGACCGGCACGACCGGCTCGGGCAAATCCACCACCTTGGCCTCCATGATCGACCATATCAACGAGCACACGTCGTCGAACATCGTGACCATCGAGGATCCGATCGAATTCCTGTACAAGGACAAGAAGAGCATCATTTCGCAACGGGAGGTCAGTTCGGATACGGCGGGATTCACCACCGCCCTGCGGTCCGCCTTCCGCCAGGATCCGGATGTCATATTGGTGGGGGAAATCCGCGATCAGGAAACCATGTCCATCGCCCTCACGGCGGCGGACACCGGCCATCTGGTGCTTTCCACCCTGCACACGATGAATGCGATCGAGACCGTCAACCGCATCATCTCCTTCTTTCCTCCGCACCAACACCAGCAGGTCCGCCTCATGCTTTCGAGCACTTTGGTGGCCATCATCACCTTGCGCCTGCTTGCGCGCAAGGACGGACGCGGCCGCGCGCCGGCCTGCGAAATCCTGGTAAACAACGCCACCATCAGGGAACTCCTGACGCAACCCGAGAACACCCACATGATAGACGCCAGCATCCGCGAGGGATACACCCAATACGGATCGCAATCCTTCGATCAATCCATCCTCCGGCTCTACCAGGACGAGCTGATCAGCTACGAAACGGCGCTCCGGGCCGCGAGCAACCCCGACGACTTCGAACTCAAGGTCCGCGGCGTCGAAGGCACCTCCGACCGGAGCTGGATGCTCGGTGTTTAAAAAAATCCTGATCGCCAACAGAGGCGAAATAGCGCTCCGCGTCATCCGTACTTGCAAGGAATTGGGCATCAAGACCGTGGCGGTCCACTCGACGGCCGACAACCATTCCCTCCACGTCCATTTCGCGGACGAGGACATCTGCATCGGCCCGCCCAACTCCAAGCTCAGCTACCTGAACATGAAGCAGATCCTGGCCGCGGCCGAACTCACCAATGCCGACGCGATCCATCCCGGCTACGGCTTCCTCTCCGAGAACGCCAAATTCGCGGAGATGTGCGGCGAGAACCGTATGACCTTCATCGGCCCCTCGCCGGATTCCATCCGCTCCATGGGGGACAAAAGTTCGGCTAAGGCCGCCATGAAGGCCGCCGGAGTGCCTTGCATCCCCGGCTCGGATGGCCTGGTCGCCACCCTCAAGGACGCCATCGCGGCGGCGCATGTGGTGGGTTACCCCGTCATCGTTAAAGCCACGGCCGGCGGCGGCGGACGGGGAATGCGGGTAGCGCTCAACGAAGAAGAACTGAAGAAGCTGTTTCCCGTGGCCGCCTCCGAGGCGCAGGCCAACTTCGGCAACGGCAGCCTGTACCTGGAACGTTATTTCACCGAGCCCCGTCATGTGGAAATCCAGCTGATGGGCGACAAGCACGGAAACCTGGTGTATCTAGGCGAGCGCGACTGCTCCATCCAGCGCCGGCACCAGAAACTGATCGAAGAGAGCCCCAGTCCTGCCGTGACTCCGGAAGTCCGCGAGAAAATGGGCAAGGTGGCCGTGGCGGGAGCCAAAGGGGCCGGTTACTACAATGCCGGAACCATCGAATTCCTGTTCGACAAGGACTCCAGCTTTTATTTCATGGAGATGAACACGCGCATCCAGGTGGAGCATCCCGTGACCGAGGCGGTGACCGGCATCGATCTCGTGCGGGCGCAGATCCTGGTGGCCGCGGGCGAAAAGCTCGAGTTTTCGCAGAAGAGCATCACCATGGCCGGTCACAGCATCGAATGCCGCATCAACGCCGAGGATCCCTGGAATGATTTCCGCCCCTGTCCCGGCACCATCACCGATTTCCATCTGCCCGGCGGCATGGGCGTCCGCGTGGACACGCATTGCTACAGCGGCTACGAGGTTCCCCCGAATTACGACAGCATGATCGCCAAGCTGATCGTGCACGCACCGACGCGCGAGATGGCCATCGCGCGCATGCTGCGCGCTCTGGACGAATTCGTCATCATGGGCATCAAAACCACCATTCCCCTTCACAAACGCATCCTGCAGCACGCCTTGTTCGCCAAGGGCCAGTACACCACCAAGTTTCTGGAGCAGCATCCGGAAATCTTCGTAGAGAAGTAGAAGAAGATCATGTCCGATACCCAGAAGATGCCGGAAGCGCGCGACGGCAAGCGCAAGTCCATCACCACTCCCCGCGAATTTGCGGGCGTTTTTCCGGCGGTGTTCACGCCCCTGAAAGACGACGACAAGTCGCGCCTGCGCAATTCCATCGACTACGCCAAGGCCAAGCTCATCATCGATGATCTGATCGCCGCGGGCGTGGACGGACTGGTTCCGGTGGGCACTACCGGCCAGAGCCCGACGGTGAGCCATAATCAACATATCGATTTCATAAAGTTCGCCGTGGACTACGTCGACGGGCGCGTGCCCGTAATCGCGGGAGCGGGTTCGAACTGCACCCGTGAGACCGTGGACATGATCCAGGCCATCCGCAAAGAGGCCGGTGAGCTGGCCTGCCTGTGCGTGACCGGGTATTATAACAACCCGCCCCAGGAAGGCATCGCCCTGCATTACGAGACCGTGGCCCGGGAGACCGGCGTCAAGATCGTGATCTACAACGTGCCGGGACGCACCGCCAGCTATATCGAGCCGGACACCCTGGTGCATTTGAGCCGCAACGCCAACGTCATCGGACTCAAGCAGTCGGTGGACTTCCGCAATCCCGGCAAGCACCGCGAGGACACGCAGAGCGTGCTCCGGCGCGTCTCCGCCGATGACATCTCCGTGGTCAGCGGCGAGGACGACTCCCTGTTCGCCATCCTGGAATTGGGCGGCCGCGGCATTATTACGGCTTCGGGCAACATACCCGAGGTCTCACGGGCCTTCCTGGAAATCATCAAGGCGCATCGTGCAGGCGATCGCAGGACTGCGGAAAGCTTGCAGGCTTCCCTCGATCCGATCATCAAGGCGGTTTTCTGCCGCAAGAATCCGATTCCCCTGGGGACTTTCTTCAATTCCCCCTTGTATCTTCCCCTGGTCCCGGTGCGTGAGACCAAGGGGGGCGAAGCCGACCATGTAAAAATCATGGACCTAATCGCGACTTCGGCGACGAGTTTGAAGAAGTACCACGGGTAGGGAGGCCAGGACCAGGTACAGCGGGTTCCATTCGGTCCGCTGGGAGGCAGTATCATGAAAGCACTTCGTTCCCTCATCGGTTCCGCCACCCGGGCCAAGATCCTTCTCTACCTCAGCCTCTACAAGGAAACTTATCCGCGCGAGCTGACCATCAACCTGAAGCTACCGCTTTTCGGCGTGCAGACCCAGCTCAAGAACCTGATGCGCGGGGGCGTGGTCTCCGTCAAGAAGGAGGCCAACCGCCAGATGGTCAGCTTCAATCCGGACTATGAGCTCAAGAAGGAGTTGCTGGCGCTGTTGAAGAAAGCCTTGGCCTCTCTGCCTGAGCGGCAGCGGGCGCCCTACCTGAAGCCGAAGATGACGCCGCGGGCTTCCCGCAAACCTGATCGCAAAACCTGATCACAAAATCTGATTACAAAATCTGATCGCCGGAGCCCCATGGAAGCCAGCAAACCCAAGTCCAAACTCTCCGGGGCCGAGCGAGCCGGGCGAATCGCATCCAAGATCCGCAGCATTCCGGACTTCCCTAAGCCGGGCATCAACTTCCGCGACATCACCACCTTGTGGAACGACGCCGAGGGGTTCTGCCTGAGCATCGACGCCTTCGCCGAAAAATACGGGCCGATGGATTTTGATTCCGTGGTCGGCATCGAAAGCCGCGGCTTCATCATCGGCGCGGCCCTGGCTGATCGCTTAGGCAAGGGTTTCATCCCCATCCGTAAGC
>JBDSIO010000237.1:0-4192 GCA_039917895.1 Fibrobacteria bacterium
ACGACAGGGCCATGGCGTCGTTGCCGTCCATCTCCTGTTGCCGCGCGCGCAGGAAGAATTCATGGGCGATGAAGGCGCGTTGATCGTTTTTGATTTCCTGCTGGCGCGTCTCCGCGGACTGGGCCGGCGCTTTGCGGGTCGAGGAACACGCACCCAGCAGCAAGGCCAGTCCCGACAACCCCAGGATTAGTTCGCCCCGGCAGGCGCGCTCCCGCCGGGCAGGGACTCGGCAGGGAATGCGTGCGGAAGGGGGAAGAACGGGCATGGGGATCTTTTTTGCCGTGATCTATTTGGTGACGACCAGATCCACGCTGCGCCCTTTATACTCCCCGCCCGCAGACGGGGATTGCGATAGCACGGTATTGGGGAGGCTCTTGGGTTCCTTCTTATAGGTGATCTTTCCGATCGAAACGTCCAGCTTGCGGATCTGGTCCTTGGCCTGGCTCAGGGACATGCCCACCAGGGACGGCATCCCGGCTGATTCGGAATCCCTTCCCTGGGACAGTTCGATGCTGATCTCGCGGCCCTTTTCCAGCGTGGTCTTGGCCGGAGGCGAGGTGCCGATCACGGCGCCGGCGGGAATCAGGGCGTTGCGCACCTCCCGGACCCGGCCCACTTTCAGCCCCAATTGCTGCAAGGTGATTTCCGCCTGGCGCAGGGACAGTCCGCGCAGTACCGGCATCTCCACGCTTTTCAGCCCTTTGCTGATCTTGACCCAGATCCGCCGGCCCTTCTTGACCTCGGTACCGGACTCCGGATACTGGGTGAGGATATGGCCCGCGGCCACGTCGGCGCTATAGTCTCCGGTCGAATCGAGCATGTAAATAAGCCCGTTCTGAACCAGGATGGCCTTGGCCTTTTCCGGAGCCAAGCTCACCAGGGGCGGCACCTTGCAGGTCCCCTTGAACTTGCCCGCCACATAGGGCATGGCGACGCTGTTGATCAGGAGATAGAGGATCGCTCCGGTGAAGAACCAGAGGAACAGGGCGAGAAAGAATGGTCGGGAAAGGAAACGGGCCAACACCTAATCAGTTTCCCTTTTGGGCTACGGGTTCAAGTTTTAAGTTCGTCTTCTTGCAGTATGAGTAGGTCCTTGCCATCCAAGACAATATACCCCTTTTTCTGGAAGAAATTCAGCACCCGGGATACGGTCTCGCGGGTGGTGCCGGACATATCGGCGATGAATTGCTGGGTGGGCCGCTCCTTGACCACGATGATGCTCTTTCCGTCCTTGGTTTTGGTGCGGATGCCGCGCTCTTCCATAAGTTGGAGCAAAGTGGCGGCCACGCGGCCGTAGACGCGCATCAGGGCCAGGGAGGATATCTGCCGGTTGGACTTGCGCAGGCGGCGGGACATCTCGCCGAGCAGGGTGAGGGCCAGTTCCGGCTGCTTTTTCATGGTCGCCAGGAAATCCTCCCGGCGAATGGTCAGCAAACGGGATTCCTCGACCGCGCGGACGGTAGCCGATCGGGGTTCGCCGTCGAGCAGGGACATCTCGCCGAAGAAGTCGCCTTCCTTCAAGGAGGCGAGGATGGCTTCACGGCCGTCTTCTGCGGTCAAGACCACCTTTACTTCGCCCTTGGCAATGATGAACAGGCTCTGATTGCTGTCATCGTCTTCCATGAGAATGATGTCGGCCTTGCGGTAGGTCTTCTCGATGATCATCTGGGCGATGGTTTCGAGCTGCTGATCGCCCAGGGCTGAGAAAAGGTCGACGCCCTTGAGGAGGTCGGTTTTTTGGCCCATTAGGTCTCCGTGGTCGGTAGAATAGAGTTCAAATTTAAAAGTGAAAAGTGAAAATTGAAAATTTTGAGATCCGGAGGAAGGAGGCGCTCTGGATTCCCAGGAAAGAGAAGAGTCTTCATTTTGAACTTTTCACTTTTCACTTTTCACTTTTCACTTTACAATCTCTCTTCCTGAGTAGTAACGCTCTTCATGCACCCCTACATCGAAAGCATAACCGTCTGATGCCGCTTCGGCCCCAGCGAAATGATTCCGATCGGCACCTCCAACAGGTCCGCCAGCCGCGTAAGGTATTTGCGCGCGTTCTCGGGCAGATCCTTCCATTCGCGGATTTCCACGGTCGGGGACTTCCATCCCGGCAGGGTCTCGTAGACGGGTTTGACCCGTTCCACCGCCGAGATCTGCGAGGGGAAATTGTCCATGCGGCGCCCGTCCAGTTCGTAATGCGTGCACACCTTGATCTCGTCGAAGTTATCCATCACGTCCATCTTGGTGATGGCGAGGTGGGTGAGGCCGTTTACCATGGCGGCGCGGCGGACCAGCACGGCGTTGAACCAGCCGCAGCGGCGTTCACGACCAGTGGTGGCCCCGTATTCGTGGCCGATGAGGCGCAATTCCTTGCCGATGGCGCCGATCTCTTCGGTCGGGAAGGGGCCGTTGCCTACGCGAGTGGTATAGGCCTTGACCACGCCTATGACCTGGTCCACGGCGGTGGGTCCCACGCCCGAACCGATGCAGGCCGCGGCCGCGACCGTGTTCGAGGATGTTACGAAGGGATAGGTGCCATGATCGACGTCCAGGACCGTGCCCTGGGCGCCTTCGAAGATCAGTCGCTTTTTCTGCTTGAGCGCGGAGTTGATGATGGCCACGGTGTCGGCCACGTAGGGCGCGAGACGCTTGCCCAACTCCAGGTATTCGGCGTAGATGGCCGCAGCCGAGAGAGGGTCGCCGCCGTACATCTTGACGATGACCTCGTTGTGGGCGGCCACCTGCCGGTCCAGCTTTTCCTTCAGGGAGGGTGCTTCCAGGAGATCTCCGACGCGGATGCCGGTGCGGTTCACTTTGTCGTAGTACGCGGGTCCGATGCCGCGGCCGGTAGTGCCGATAGCCGCTTTTCCCGCGGCCTTTTCCTTGAGTTGATCCAGCACCTTATGATAGGGCAGCACCACTTGCGCGTTCTCGGCGATCCACAGGCGGCCGTCCAGGTCGAAACCCTTGGCGCGCACTTCCTCGACTTCGTTGAGTACTTGGGCCGGGTCGAGGACCACGCCGTTGCCGATAACGCATTGCTTGCCGGGATGCATAATGCCGGCGGGAATCAGGTGGAAGATGAATTTCTGATCGCCGACCTCGACCGTATGGCCCGCATTGGCGCCGCCCTGGAACCGGATCACCAGGTCCGCTTCCTCCGTAAGGAAGTCCACGATTTTCGCTTTGCCTTCATCGCCCCATTGGGCGCCAACAACCACTCGATTCGGCATGATACTTTCCGCCCCCCGGACCCCGGAGAGAACACAATGCGCCCACACGGGCCAAGGGCCCGAAAAGGCCAAGTTGGGAAAGGTAAAAAGAAGGGGGGGAGGGGGAAAGGTCAGAACGCAGAGTCAAAAGGGGATTGAGGAGGGAATACGAAATAATGCCGATTAGGGCATGGTTTTCGCCTTGGCCCCAGACTCCAGACCCTGGACCCCAGTCTTACGAATCCGGGAAAACAGGGTGTTTCAGAAACGGAGTTTCGGCCTAAACGTCTTCTTCCGAAGCAAACAACGCCGACCACGAGGGATTGATGCCGGCCTGTTCCACCGCTATGCGCCATTCGTTTCCGAGGATTTCCCGGGCCACGGAGCAGTAGGCCAGTTGGAAACAGGATTCGCAAGCGCTGTCGCATCCGTCGATATGGGTGATTTTGTAGGAGGAGGCGTTGGATTCCACCGGGGAATCGAGCAGTTGCAGGATACCGCGGTAGGCGACCCGCGCGGGGAGGGTATCAAGGAAATCCACCTGGACCTTGCGCTGCAGCAACTCGAATTCGATCGCGTTGAGCAAGCCGATGAGTTCCATTTCGTCCAGGCTTTCCGCATCCGGAAGTTCGCGGTCCGGCATCAGTTGACGCAGGGTCGTGAACGCCGGGGCCACGCGCTCGCGTGACTCGCCGAAGGTCCAGTCAAAATGGTGTCTCGTGAGGTCTTCGTCAGAATGGCGCTTTAGCATATTCCCCGTATCTGGTGAGCTTCGCCCGCTGGTGGGCGAAGACAAGAGCTATTCTACCAGGGCTGAAATTGCGTGATCCAGAATAAAATCAACAGGTTAGACAGCAAAAACCCAAGCTGCTCAAAGAGTCTGGAGAACCTTCAATTCCGTAATGCGACTTGAGGTTTCCTTGACTTGCCGTCTATCCAGTGCAATGCGGAACCCAAGTCCAGGCCGGGGCGGGGCTTCCATCGTACGC
>JBDSIO010000238.1:0-2989 GCA_039917895.1 Fibrobacteria bacterium
AGCCATAAATTCGGGATGGACCGGGGCACCCCGATCGAATGCAAGTACATCGAAAGTTTCCTGGCAGTGAACGCTGGGGACATACGCGGGGGCGCTATGGAGATTGCCAACCCGAAATACATCCGCATGTTCGGCGGGGGACGGGTCACGCGCGAGGCTGGCGGGTAAAGGGAACGGGCGGTTTGGGGGAGGAAGCTGCGCGTTTTCGGCGCCGGGGGGTCGATTCGACGTATCCGGCGAGCGATTCAACGCCCTGGGCCGGCGCTAAGTAAAGAACGCCTTCTTGATGATCCTCCAGTTGCCCGCTACCAGTCCCATAATCCGCGCATAGCGCACCAACTTGGACGGCAGCGAGAGGTCGCCTTTGACCTTGTCGCGGAAGCTGCGGTAGAAGCCGGTCTGGGCGGGAAGCGGCAGCTCCACGGGGTGGACGCGCATAGGCGCCGTCGCGTCCGGACAGTGAAGTTGAAGCAGAGACGGTTCATTCTCAGATTTTTAGTCAATTTGGGCGTGAGCAAGGAAAGAGCAAGTCGCCAGGTTTTCAGTGGTCGGCGACGAGCCGCCGTCCTTTTTAAGCGAGGAGCGTGGAGTTTGCCTGGGCAAACTCCAAAGCGACGAGCCTAACTAGTCAAAGCCAGTCCTTGGGAAGCCAGGCGCTTTTCGAGGATGCGCCAGTCGGAGAAGAGGTTGTCGCCCAATAGGGGTTCGCAACCGTAAACCTGGAACAGTTCCTGCATGTAAGAAGATGTGGCCACCAGCATCAAAGTGCCTTCCTGCTCCTGGAATTTCCGGATGTTGTGGAGCACGGCGCCGATGCCGGTACTGCATATCAGGGTCACCTCGCTTAAGTCGATCGCCACCCACCGGCTGCCGTTTTCCAGCATGGTTTCAAGATGTTTGTCGAGGATGCGCCAATTCTGGAGCCGGATTTTGCCCTTGACGGACAGGATTTGCAAATCGCCTTTTCTTGAAATACCGATTTCCATGCTTTTGCTCCGGGTTATCCACCCATGGCCGGCTAACCAAACGCCGATGCCAAGATTTTAGCGGTAGGGCCGGCTGGGGGTCCAATCATCCTTTGGTAAAAACCTTTGCGGAGTTCGGACAGTTTGTGCGGGCCTGCCACTTTGCTACCTTCCGATGACGAGGCGTCCAGGCGCCCGGGACGATTACGTGGCGCCCGGTCGCCCGGGAGGAGAATGGCATGCGTAAAGAGGCGGTGCAAAAAGGTGGGAAGGGGTTTTTTGCTTCCATCGTGGCGAGCGGAATCTTTGGAATTCTGAGCCTTGCCCCTATCCTTATCCTGGCTTTTTCCGGTTGCGGCGGCATGGCGCCACGCGGCGATGAAACGTTCCATGCCGGTTCCGAGGAACCGTCGCAGCCGTCCCCAGGCCAGGCCGAGATCCCCTCCACCCCCAACAAGCGTTTCGAAGAGCCGGGCGACTTGGATAAGCTTTTGGACGCCAAGCCCATCGCCCTGGCGACCGTAAAACCGGCGTCCCAGGCCCAGCCTACCGGATCGGTAGCCAAGTCCCCGGACCCGGTATCCAAGGGCAAAGGCAATTTCCGCATCCAGGTCGGGGCCGAGTCGGACGTGGACGCGGCCCAGGCCAAAAAACTGGAATACGAGCGGGCGCTTGGGGGAGCGGTGGACGTCGTCTTCGACGCGCCCTACTACAAGCTGCGTTGGGGGTGGTTCGACTCCAAGCAGGATGCCGAAGACAAGGTGTTGGAGATGTCGGACCTGAGAATCCAGATGTTCGTGGTCAAGCAGTAACTTTTTTCGGGTAAAAAAGCCCGGATAAAAGGCCGGATCAGAGTACCGGGATTTCGCCCTGGAAAACTTCCACCGCGTTCCCGGTCATGTGGACGCTTCCCTTGCCGTCATATTCCAACAGCAAATCGCCGCCGGTCAGATGGATGGTGAGGCGCGATCCCGTCTTGCCGAGCTTGTAGCCGACGGCGGCCACGGCCGATGCGCCGGTTCCGCAGGCCCAAGTCTCTCCCGACCCCCGTTCCCAGGTCCGCTGGATGACTTCGCTTTTGGATACTATCTGGATGAACTCGACGTTTACCTTGCGGGGGAAGTACGCATGGGCCTCGATCAGCGGTCCAATCTGTGCTACCGGGAATCGGGCCACGTCGTCGACGTAGATGACGCAATGGGGGTTACCCATGGACACGGCGCTAAATGTGAACGGCCTGTCCGCGACATCGAGGGTCCGCTCCAGGACTTCCGGAGCGTCGAAGGTGGTTGGGATTTTCAATCCCGCCCAGATGGGTTCGCCCATGTCCAAACGAACTTGTTCCGCCGCGCCCGTGGCGTCGCGTTTCACGATGGTCGCGCCGCGCCATCCCGCGCCGGTCATCAGCTTTAGTTCGTTCTTGCCGCGGGCGTAGTGGTCGTGCACGTATTTGGCTACGCAGCGCAGCCCGTTGCCGCACATCTCGGACATGGATCCGTCCGCGTTGTACATCTCCATCTCGCCGTCCGCGTCCGAACGGGGCTTGATGAGGATCAGGCCATCCCCGCCCACGCCGAAGCGCCGATGCGACAGCGCGATGGCCGTCTTCACCGGATCGGCCAACTTCTCCTTGAAGAGGTCAACGTAGACGTAATCGTTTCCCGTGCCGTGCATTTTGACGAACTTCATCACCACCCCGATACCGAATTGTCCAGAACCACCTTGACCAGGCTTTCCACGGCTTGCTTCTTGCCGGTCTCTTCCGTTTCACCCTTGTCCACGGCGTACACCCCGTATCCGGGCACTCGGTCGTCCTTGTAGAGCGTGTCGCCCTTGACCCGATCGATGAAGCGCACGCTGACCAGCATGTCCACGCGGTAGCTGGTCACGGTGGATCCGCTGGTGGTCTGGGGACGGTGCGAATAATCCGTAAGGATGCAGATCAGTTCCGCGTCGCCGCCCTCGTTCACCTTGCGCAGGTTGCTGCGGCTGCGGAATCCCTCTTCCAGGCCTTGGGTGATCCG
>JBDSIO010000239.1:0-10148 GCA_039917895.1 Fibrobacteria bacterium
TGGCATCCTCAGGATCGAATTTCATCGGAAAGGATCCCGTCTCTTTCCACGAACTTAGGGCTTTTAGAATGGGAAAGGCCAAATTCTCAATTCGGTACCGCTCCAGGTTGAGTTTGAGCGTATCCACGAGATCTAAAAGCACAAAAAACGGTTTCAGGTCCGTCTTTTGCGTCGACTCCATCAGCCGGCGGCCCAACAGCAGCAGATAATCGTGCAAACGGCTCTTGGCCGGGCCAAGATGAGCGACGATTCCCTGGCTGCGCAGACGGGTCGCAAGGACGAGCGCACGTAGCATCTCGCCGACATCGTCCTTTTGCATGCCGGCCAGCAGCGCTTCCACGAGACGGAAGTTCTCGATGATGTGCATGGTCTGAAGGATGCTGTGGGGCACCGGCCATCCCAGGCGCTGGAACTGCTTCTGCTTCACAGCCAGGCGCCATTCCTGCATACGCACTTCCGGCTCGGACTCGTGCCAGAATTCGTTCTTCAGATGCAGGGACATCTTATCCTTGATGTCCAACGGGAGGATTTTCGCGGTAAGGATCACCGGATGCAAGGGGGCGAGCCATTGCTCGGTGGTTTCCGAATGCGGATCGGTTTCCGGTATCCAAGCTTCCAACGACACGGGCGGATTGCGGCAATACGCGAACACGTCGGTGTCGAAGCCGTCCTGGTGGTAGACCAGCCACGCCGTCTCTTGCGCCAGGGTCACCTCGTGGATGAAGCGCGATTCGCGCACGGTCCAGAGTCCGAAGGAGCGGCGGCCTTCCGCGGCGAGATGCCAGGCTGGGCTTTCCGCGTAAGGGAACGGTTCATCCGTGAAATCCCTGACCCATTGGCCAAGCGCGAGATAGGCATGCAGCGGAAGCGTTTCACGTTCCAGTTCCAGAAAGATCTGATCGCCGGTCCTGGCGCCGACGTTGGACACCGCCTCAGCGAGCACGGCGAGGAATTCCTTTCGCAAGGCGGCTGAGGCGCCGTCGTCTTCCAGCAGGTAAAGGGTGCGTTGCGCGTATTTGAGGTTCTGGACGGCCTCGATGCCCGAGATGTCCGAAAAGAACCAGGCGCAACTGGTGAAGGTGTAATGCGAGTAGCGCAGGATCTCGATCAGGTCCGAGGCGCGGCGTCGATCGGCATCCGGCTTGAGATTGGCCTCCCACCATGCTTTGCGGACGGAGGGATCCATCTGCCAGGCGAGGATGGCGGAATCCCGTGCGACGGACCAATCCTTGAACAACAGAGGGCCCTGCGTCTCGGTGTGGCGTGCGGCGGCGAGATATAGGACGTCGAAGGCCCGGCGTAATGGCCCACGCCATTTCTGGTTCCATCCTCCCTGGCCGCCGTTCTCGCAGCCGCAATCGGCTTTCCAGCGGCCCACGCCGTGCGCGCAGGACCAGGCGGTGCCTTCGCCGTGCGCGTTCTTGAGCCGCACCTCGTGGCGGGGGGGATTTTTCGCCAGGAACCAGGCGTAATTGACCGGGATCATGTTCTGGCGCGGTGCTATATCCTTGAAGAGAAAGGCCACGCACATGTCGCCGAACGGTTCGTGATGTCCGTAGGATTCGCCGTCGGTGCAGACCGAGACCAACTGGTCGGCTTGATCGTGGCGATCGAATGCCTGGTTGATGCGATCGCCGAAATGATCGGCGTTCTTGAGCAGATGTTCGAAACCGACGCCATGCGACAAGGGTCCGTCGTAGAAAAACACGTCCAGGAAACCTTTTTCGATGGGCGTGCCATCCTCGGCGATGGGGAAGATGCGGTATGGGCGGCGCGGATCGATGTTGCTGTTGGAAACGTCGGTCCAAGTGTCTTCGGTAAGATGGCGTACGCGGTAAGCCTGGGTCGGCGCCAGGACCGTGTATTTGATGCCCTCGCGGATCATGGCCACCACGGTATCCATGTTGATGGCGGTTTCGGCCATCCACATCCCTTCGGGACGGCGATGGAAACGGCGCTCGAAATCGGCGATGCCCCATTTGACCTGAAGCCGCTTTTGTTCGGCGGAGGCTAGCGGCATGATTACGTGGTTGTAGACCTGGGCCATGGCGTTGCCGTGGCCGTCAAGCCTTTCGCAACTCAGGAGATCGGCTTCGAGGATGCGCGAGTAAGTGTATGGGTGCTTCTCCTCCAGCCAAGAGCACAAGGTGGGCCCGATGTTGAAGCTCATGTACGCGTAATTGTTCTGGATGTCTTCGATGCGTCCGAGACTGTCCAGGATGCGCGAAGCGCCGTTGGGCGCATAGCATTCCAGGAAGACGCGTTCGTTCCAATCGTGGGCCGGGTTCGCCGACGGCTGCAGTTCCACCTGTTCCATCAAGGGATTCTCGCGGGGAGGCTGGTAGAAATGGCCGTGGATGCAGAAGTAGCGGTTGGTCTTGGGTTGCGACATGGTCATGCCCAAATGTACCTATTTCCTTCTCTCCAGGAACAAAGGTTTCGCTCGTGAAATCGGCGGAGACTCAAGAGGATCCGGCACGCGCCGGACTAATGCCATGGAAAGGCGGTGCCGTTCGGAGCGGTAACCTTTTTCCCGTCGAACCTGCCCTTGAGCATCTCGATGCCCTGTTGCAGGATGGCTTCGCGGTTTCCCGATGAGGGGCGGAACCAGAACTCCTCGTCCTGGTTTACGCGGATGTAGCATTTGTCCGCGATGCTGCGGTTGCCCAACAGCACTTCCAGGGTGGTCTGCCTGCCGTCGACGACTACGTTCCTGATCCAGCGAATGCTCATTGGCTTCCGATCTACTTCAAGGCTTTAATCCTGCCGCGGGAAAATTCCGGGATGACGCCTTGCTGGTATTTTATCAGGAGGTCTTCGTATCTGGCAAGAGCGGCCTGGCGCCCACCGGGAAGCTTTTCCGCCGTAAAGGCGGCCTTGGCCTCCGCCTGGAAGCCCGCCAGTTTGTCAGGGCTCCGCTTGCTGACGGAATCGAAGACCGCCTCTGCCGAGTCCGGATCGCCATTTTGCAAGTGGATTTGGGCTTTTTCAAGCTGCGCGAAAGGCCAAAGCGGGGATTCCCGGGCCACGCGATCAAGGGATCGGGCCCGCTGGACCGGGCCAAGGGGGGACTCCGGCAGTCCTTTGAAGAAATACGGCCGGGCGGCGCCGGTGTCCAACAGCATGAAGAAGCGATACTCAAGGGCGCGCTGCGATTCTTCCGCGCCGGTATAGGCGGAAGCCAGCACCATCAGCGATTCAGCCGGCGCGAAGCGCCCCTGATCCAGGGCCAGGCACCCTTGCCAGAACAGGATGGGACCCGTGACTTCCTTGCGCCGCGGATCCTTCTTCAGCGCGTCCAGGGTCTTTCCCGCGTCCTTGGGATTCCCGAGCGCCAATAGCGCCTGGGCTTTCAGCAGGCGGCCCCGGAATCCCCACGGCGCTTCGCCTCTCTCCTCCAGACGCTGTGCGCGGATCAGCGCCTCGGCGGGCATGCCGAGTTTCAAGTAGGCGCCGCCGATGATATAGGTTTCTTCGTCGCTGAAGGGCGGATACCGTACCCCTCCTGTTACCCCTGCGGCGTCCCCTCCGTCGCTCCCGGTCAAGGGCGCATGCGAAGGGCCCGCCGCCATGGCGGTTATCGCCGGCCAATCCTGCAGGTGGTTGCGGATCTGCAGGTGCAAGGTACGCGCCATCCCCAGCCAGGGCGGTCCCAGGTTGCGCCAACCCTCCTTGTCCAGCAACTCGGCGGCATAATCGAAATAGCCCAGGCTTTGCAGCCGGTTCACGCGTTCGAGCACGACGCCCGGACCGGGATTCTTAAGCGCCATGAGCGCCGAGAGGTTTTTGAAAGCGGCGGGATAATCCCGGTTGCTCCAGGACAGGCCTTCCAGGATTTCCGCCGTTCGGTAGCCTCGGTGGGGAAAACCGGCGGTGAGCGAGTCCAGCAGATCCCCGGGTTCCACTTCGGAGCCCGCCGCGTGCAGCAACGTCTCCAATTGGTATTGGGTGTACCCGGCCTGCAAGGTGTCGAGCTCGACCTGGCGCAACAGCGCAAGACCGGCGCGGTAGGGCTCGGGCACCGCCTGGTAAACCGCCGAAAGTTCGCGGAATACATCCGGATCCGTCAGCGCCTTGGCTTCGGTGAGATAGGCCATGTCGAGCATGCGGGGGATGTCGCGCTTGACGCGCAGGCGTTCCATCTGCGTCATGAACCAGCGCCGTTCCGAAGGCAGCCGCGACCGCAGCAGCGAGTCGGAACGCAGCGAGGAGAATCCCGTTCGCGAACGCAGGTTGCGTTCCATGGGCGCGTTCATGCGGTCGGATGAACCGAGCGCGGCGAGGGAATCCCGGCGCCGCAGGCAGGCGGCGGCGGGCAGGTATTGTCCCGGGTCCTGGTGATTGACGGGCAAGGCGGAAAGCAGTTCGGAGCATGCCTCGGTAGGCGGCTGGGGCGGAAAAGCGGTCGCCTTGGCCGGATGGACGGCCGCAGGCCAAATCCATAGGAGGGCCGCCGCGGCCAGCATCCGCGGGAAGTTCACGTCACTTCCGTTCGAAGGTCGCGACTACCGTATCCGCGCGGTTGTTCGCATCCGCGGCCACGGCTTTGATGGTATAAACCCCTTTATCGCTGAGCTGGATCAAGGTCGCCGTCCAATTGGACCCGGTGACGACGGCCTGGCCGGAATTGGCTACGGAGCCGCTGGGGCCAACGGTGATGGCGACGGCGGTAGCGTTGGTCACCGTGCCGGCGATGTTCATGGTGTCCACGGTGATGCTGGGAGCAAGCTGGTTGATGGTCACGTTAACGGCGCAGACGTTGTCGCAATCGGTATCGGAGCAATCGGCGTGACCGTCGGAGTCGTTGTCGATCTTATCCGCGCAGATTTCGGCCACGAAGGGCGGGAAATCGGTGACGCTGTCGCACTTCGACCCCAACAAGGCGAACAGGATGGCCGCCGCGCCGGTCAGGATCATGAGCGTATGCGATGCCTTCATGGAATTCCTCGGTTATTGCGTTCAGGTTCGGAGGGCAAAATAGCTACTTCCAGCGATACAGGCCAAGGTGCCCCAGAATAACCGCCGTGATCACGATGGGAACGTGCAGGATTTCGCACCAGATGAGGTCCCGAAGGATGCCCCGGTGCCCCAGGCGGCGTGCGGTGATGGCCAGGAAAATCCCGTTGCAGGCTATCTTGACCGCAGCCGTGGCGGCATAGAAGGTCCAGTGGACAAGCCCCATGGCGGCGAATATCGGGCCCAGGGCCAGCCACCAGTAGAAGGCATAGATGCAGGCCAGCAGGGCGACAAACCCCTTTTCCTCGTAATGGGCCCCGTTGCTTGCCCACCGTGCGCGCTGGGTCAGCATGGAGGCCCAGGTTTCCGCCGGGGAGGTTGTCACGCACGCATCGGGGGAGGGGTTATAGGCCACCTTCCAGTTAGGCATTTTCTGCATTTTCCGGACCAGCATGTCGTCGTCCCCGGACACCGTGTCCTCTAGGCCCTGGAAGCCGCCCACGCTTTCATAAAGCGACTTCCGGTAGGCCAGGGAGGGTGCGCTCGCGATCATCGGTTGTCCCAAGGCGAAGGTCGCGGCTTCGATGCTGACCAGGCCGAACACTTCATGCTCCTGATAGCGTGACAGGAGGCTCCCGGTTCCGCGGATGCGCTTAGGACCCTGGACGATCCCGGTATCGGGATGGAAGCGCGTGGCCATGGAGCGGAGCCAACCGGGTCGTGCCATGCAATCCGCGTCCGTGGTCATGAGGATTTCTCCTTTGGCGGCGGCGAATCCGGCGGCCAGCGCCCGCTTTTTGGGGCTGGGGATCTTGGGCGCATCCAGCGGGATGTTAATGAGGGTGAAGCGGGAGTCGCGCGCGCAGATTTCCCTCAGGATGGCTTCGGTGCCATCGGTGGAGCGATCGTTGACGCAGATGATTTCCCACTCGCCCGGGTAGTCCTGTTTCGACAGAGCACGCAGGGTTTCGGGTGCGTGGGCTTCTTCATCGCGCAGAGGCACTATCACGGAAACGCTCGGAAAAGTGGTTGAGCCTGGGTCGTCCTTAATGCGGGTGAGGCGGATGGCGCCCATGACGAATACGGCCATCATCGCGCAATACACGATGGTGAGGAAGGATATGAAAGTGACAATTACGATCAATCCGCCGCCCGATCCCCGCATGGACCGTCCGATCCATTGCCGTGGAAAAATATACATCCGGAGGCGTAGGTCGGATGTTCTCGGATGCTATCTTTCCCCGATATGAAGCCACGCAGAGCCAAAATCCTCGCCACCATGGGCCCGGCCCTGGAAGCCCCCGACGTACTCGAGCGCGTCATGAAGGCGGGGGCGAATTGCTTCCGCATCAACTTTTCGCACGGCGAACGGGCGCAACATCTCCGTTACGTCGCCCTAATCCGCGGCGCCGCGAAGAAGCTGAACCATCCCTGCGGCATCCTCGCCGATTTGATGGGTCCGAAGGTGCGCGTGGACGCCCGGGAATACCAGCTGGAGAACGGATCCGAGATCAGCCTGGTCGCGCGCCCCGGCCATCCGGAGGCGGGCGAAATCGGTATATCCTATCCCGGCCTTTTGCGACTGCTGGGTCCTGGCCAGCGCATCCTGCTGGACGACGGCAAGCTGGAAATCCGCGTTGACCGCGTAGGAAAACGGGCCAAGGGCAAGGGTGAAAAGGTGATCTGCCGGGTCATCCGCGGCGGCAAGCTCAAGGCGAACAAATCCCTGAACGTACCCGGCGTGGACCTGAAACTTCCGATCCTGGGCAAGAAGGATAAGGAGGATCTCAAGTTCATCCTGACGGAGGGATTCGACTGGGTGGCGGCATCCTTCGTCGGCAGCGGCGACGACATCCGGACCATCAAGAGGTTCATGGCCGCCCAAGGCGCATCGCTCCCTTTGATCGCAAAAGTGGAAAGCACCCAGGCCGTGGAAAATCTCCGCAGCATCACCGAAGCCGCCGAAGGAGTGATGGTGGCCCGCGGCGATCTGGGAGTGGAACTTGACCTGGAAATGATCCCCTCGGTGCAACGGGATGTCATCGCCATCGCCCGCGAGCTCGGCAAGGTGACCATCATCGCCACGCAGATGCTGGAGTCCATGTGCGATTCCCCGCGCCCCTCCCGCGCCGAGGTCACCGACGTATCCACGGCCGCCCTGGCGCGCGTGGATGCGCTGATGCTTTCAGGCGAAACGGCTACGGGCAAATACCCCGTGGAGACCGTGGAGATGATGGACCGCATCATCCGCACCACGGAAGATAAACTCGTCAAGGATATCGTTCCCATCTCCCACCAGGAGTCCATCTCCCTGGTCTGCGAGTCGGGCTTGTACCTGGCGGCCAAAAGCGAGGCCAAGGCGATGGTGGCCATCAGCACGCACGGCACCACCCCGCGCATTCTTTCAACCTTCCGCGGCAACCTCCCCGTGGTGGTGGCCTGCACCCTGCCCGCCATCTATCAGCGCAGCACACTCTACTATTCCGTGCATCCCATCATGACCAAAGCGGTCAGCAATCCGGAACTCGTATTCCGCCGCATGGAAGGGGAATTGAAGGATCATGGCATGGTGACCCAAGGGGATGTGATCGTCTTCGTTTTCGGCCATCCGATCCATACGCGCTTGGGCACCAACAGCATCCGGCGATGGGTCGTAGACGTGCCGTCGCGAGGGACGGTAAAGAAGTCAAAGTGAAAATTTCAACGGTGAAATCCGAATACCACCTCTGCTGATGTCATACTCATATTGGCAAAGTGAAGGCCTGCTGCCGTCTTGATCCTTTCTTCACTTTGAACTTTGCGCTCTCCCCCCGAAGGGGGGGTTATTGCGGTCTCCCCCGGAGGGGGGATTAATGGCGGTCTCCCCCGAAGGGGGATTAATGGTAATGGATCGGCGCATACGCCTTGGCCGCGTCGACTTGCAGAAAGCGGTCCTCTTCCGGGCACCAGCCGGTCAGTTTGCCCCCGTACACGCAACCCGTATCCAGTCCCTTGAATCCCGGCAGATCGATCAGGCCGCGTTGGGCCCAATGTCCGAACACGATGGTCCGGTCCGGGGTAACGCATTCGAACCAGGCTGGATCTCCCGCTCGGTTCAGGTTTTTGCCTTCTCCGTCCCAAGTGCGGATTAGGGTCAGGATGCGCGGCGACATGCTTGCTGGATCGGTCTTGCCTGGCTCAAGCCCCGCATGCACCAATAGCACGTCCGGCGAATCCAGATAATATGGCCAGGAGGCAATCCACGCGATCCATGCCTCCCTGTCCGGTCCCAGGGAATCCAGGTAGTCAAGGTGTTTGGGCTCGCCACCCGCAGCCTCTTCTCGCGCAGCCGTAAGCAAGGACTGGTCGTGGTTGCCGACCACCACGTCCGCCCCCAGGGATTTCAGGCGCGCAAGGGTGCCGGCCACGTACGGACCCTTGCCGATGACGTCCCCGACGGAAAACAGCCGATCCACACCGGGACGGAACGCGAATTCCGTCAGAAGGCGATCCAGCTCGGTCAAGCACCCATGCAGGTCTCCGACAAATAACCGGCGGGGCTTGGAAGCCGCTTTTACGGTCGTTTTCATGGTCGCTTTCATGGTCGTTTTCTTCCTTGATTCACCGGCCTGCCATCCTCCTTTTCCCGGAATATACATCCTGGCCCGGCATTTTTTAACTTGTCCGACCGTGGCAGAAGACAAAGACCTAGTGCATATCCTGAAGCTCCTGGACGACGACAGCGCCAAAGTGCGTACCCGCGTGTGGGAGACCTTGGAAGCGAACCTGCCGGCCTGGGAGGCTGGCATCCGCGCGCGCCTTAGCGAGGTACCTTCGGCGCCTCGCCGTAAACTGATGGACCTGCTTTCCGGCAGGGCCCGCAAGGGGTTCCGGGCTTCCTGGCTGCGCTGGCGCGACCTGCCAAGCGACATGCTTAAGCTCGAAGCCGCGCTTTCAGGACTCTCCTGGTACTTGGCCGAAGGCAAGGACGAATGGGCCGGCCCCGAGGGCGAGACTCCGCGGCATCCCGCATTGGGACCCTTGCTCGATGGATTGGCGATGGAGTTCCGCCAGTGGGGCGGGATCGTCAGTCCCACGGCGCTGGCCCTGTTCCTGTTCACGGACAAGGGACTCAAAGGCGCCGAAAGCGACTACTACAATCCCGGCAACAGCGATCTGGTCCAGGTGATCGAAAAGGGGCAGGGCATCCCCATCAGCCTCGCCTGCGTATACATGCTGGTCGGGCATCGTTTGGGATTCGCCATCCACGGTTGCGACGTTCCCGAGCATTTCCTCACCCGCGCCATCGAGGACGGACGGGAAATAATCGTCGATTGCTTTGATGGCGGCAAGGCCCTGGAGCCGGAAAAGCTGGCGCAACTGGAGGGCAAGTACGCGCCCGAGTTCTCGAAGCTGATCCGTTCCTCGGCGGAACCGGAGGCCATCGTGGCCCGGGTCCTGCGCAACCTGATCAATGCCTACCACCTCGCGGGCAACCGCCAGGCAAGTCAGTTCATGTGGGCATTGGCCGAGGATCTGCGGGGCGAGCGGGAAGGCGATTTGGAAATCGGAGACGCGGACGGGGAATCATTGTAAGAGAGAAGTCGCACTCTACACCCCCACCTACCAGTATTCTTCCGTATGCAAACTCCCCGGCATCTGTGTCGTATGGACTTTGAATCCCAACGGGTCCAACGCTTCACCCACTTCCTTGATCATCGCGGGATTGCCGCAAAGGAACACCGAGGTCAAGGCCGGATCCAGGTCGACTTCCAGATTTTCGAGCAGGGACTTTTCCTGGAAATAGCGCGTGATGCGGCCCGATTCCCCGTTCCACCATGGATCTTCCTTGCTCCTGGTGATGGAGGGAAGGTAGGCGACGCGGGGAAGATGGCGCGCATGCAGTCGCAATTCATCCAGATACCCCAATTCCCAACTGCGCGGCGCGCCGTGCAGGATGACGAAGCGGAAAGGATAGGGATGGGCCGAGTGCCGGCGCATCATGGAAACATAGGGAGCGAGGCCGGTGCCCGTGGCTGCCAACACGACGTTCTTATGCCCGCGGGGCACGGTATCCAAGGTGAAAAAGCCGCGGACCTTGTCGCCCACCATCAGGCGATCTCCCGGTACCAAGCTTGCGAGCCGCGGCGTAAGCGATCCGTTCGCCACCACGGAGATGTAGAACTCCAGCATCCCGGGCTCATGCCCGGAAG
>JBDSIO010000240.1:0-7602 GCA_039917895.1 Fibrobacteria bacterium
GACGCCGCCAGCCTTTCGGCTTTCCTTGGCGAAGGTTATCCCGTGGAGCAGGGAACACTCAATGGGATTCTGGCCTATTCCGATTCCTCCGGTTTCCGAGGAACTTATTCCATCCGCGATCTTGGGCTGCGGCAATTCCGCAAGCGCATCTCGATTCCCCGCCTTTCCCTGGACGGAGAGGGGAGTAGCCTCCACCTTTCCATGCGCACCAAATCTTCCGTCTATCCCTGGCTGAACGACAGCCTCAACCTGACGATCGCGAACGTCCTGAGCCGCGATCACGGCCTCAATTTGAAAGTCCTCTCCGACGACGGACTCGCCCTCACCTTCCAGGGAGTTTCCCGGGAATTCCGGGACGTGGACGGGCGCTTCGCCCTCCGGGGTAAATCGGCATTGCTGCCGGGCCAAGCCGGTGAAATCCGCGATGTCGACATTTCGGGGCATTTTGCCGCTCCCTTTGGCAAGGATTTTCTCCAGGTCATGCTCCTGGATTCCACGTCCTTTTCGGGACGTTACGCGGTACCGGGGCTGGATACCCAAGCTTTCTACGGAACGCTTTCCCTCCATGAAGGACGGCTCCGCGTGCCTGATCTGAGCGCGCGTAATCGCGGAGGAGTCACCCTTACCGGAGAAGCGGACTGCCTTTTGACACGGCCCCCGACAGTTACGGCCAGGGTGCGCGGCGAGAATGTGGCCTTGCAATGGCCCGGCATCCAGAAACTGATCTTTCGCGATGCGGATGCGGCCTTCCGCCTCGATTCCTCCGGGCTCACGGCGATGGCCACGGTGGGCCGGGCGGAGTTCGCGTCTTCCCGCCCGCCTGTTTCCATGCGGGGCGCGGTGGAGAATCTCAGCCTGGAGTACGGTCGCCCGCGGACGCCCAAGGCCTTGAAAGGCGCGCCGCCCGTTACCGCCCTCATCCCGCAACTCAAGGTCAAGGGTAAACTCCGCGGTTTCCTGTTCAAGCATAAGATCGGTTTCCGCGAACTGCAGAAATCAATCAAGACCGTGAAGGTGGACAAGCGAAAGAAGCGGGTCAAGCCCATGGACGTCCAGATCAACATCGAGACGTCGGGGTCGGAAAACCGCGTCGAGACCGACGTGTTGCGCATGGTCTTCGTCGGTGATATCGCCGTCAAGGGCGTCTACCCCTATACCCTGTTGTCCGGGGAATTCTCGGCCCTGAACGGCGAGCTCGGCCAGACGAGCCAGTCCTATGACATTACCGACTTCGACCTGAAATGGCAGAACGCCACCGTGGAAGAGGGGCGGATTTCGGTGGAAGGCGGCAAGCGCCTGCGGGCCGATTGCAAACCGGACACCAAGCGCACCTGTAACGTATACGTCAAGCTGGCCGGTCGTCTCGATGAAATGGCCTTCACCTACGACAGCGATTGCGGCGGAAACACCGGCGCCACCCTGGAACCGAGCGCGCTGATAAATTCCGTGAGCCGCGGATGCTATTCGGACGAATATGTGGCCGGCGGCGGCGGGGGAAACTATGGAGAGGCCGTGTTCGCCCTGCTGGAGCCTACCATCAACGAAAAGCTTTCCAAAGTAGGCGCCTCCTTTTCGGGAGGCTGGATCAAACGGACATCCGTTTCCGGGATCGGCACTGCGGTTTCGGGAGACACCACCGGGTTCGAGCCCATCGCCATCGGCGTGGAAAGCAAGGAGAAATGGGGCGTGAGTTTCAAGGCTTCGACAGGGTATCATTCCGAAAAAAAGGTGCAAAATCCCTGGGAAAGCAAGATATCGGCCGAATGGCGTCCGCCCCTGGAGAAGGCCTCGAAGAATTCGAAATGGAAGCGCCGCGTGCGCGATCGGGTCACCCTGGAAGCCTCGGCGGAAACGCGACCGGAGGAGAAAATCAACGAGGAAAACCGCCAGGTCCGCAAGCAGGTGGGCATCCGCTACCGGTTCAAATTCTGGGACCTCTGGTAGAAGATGAAGCGCTCCGTGTGGTCTGATATCCGATGGTCTGGGGTCCCAGGGTCTGGAGTCCGGGGTCCGAGGTCCGGGGCGGGGAAAAGCCGGGTCCGGCTTCAACTTAAGCTCGGCAAATGCCTTGAGCAATTTCTCTTCGCTTCTAGCCCCAGACGCGGGACTCCAAACCCCGGACCTTCTTCTGCTCCGCCCGCTTCCTCTTCCCCCGTCGCCTCCCTTTGCCGCGCTTTGCGCATACTGCCGATCCTCTTCGCCTGCTTCTCCGCCTCCTGGTCCGCCGCTCCGCTAACCATCGACGGCAACGACAACCTGTCGCGCAAGAAGCTGGATGCGGTGCTGTCGGTACCGGACAAGCCCAGCGAGATGTCCAAGGAGGGTTGGGAGGACTGGGTGGATGAAACCGCCGAGGCGATAACGGATCTCTACGGCGAGATCGGGTACCTGGATGCCGCGATCAAAATCGATCCCATCGCCTCGGATACAGGCGAAGCCGCAGGACGTCCGGCGTCGCGGAGCAAAGGCCCCGAGCCCGACCGCATCCGCATCCACGTACGGGAAGGGGCGCGGTACCGCATCGGCAAGGTCACGGTGGCCGATTCCACGCATCCCATCCCCATCGTCCCGCCCGGGGATTTGCGTTCGCGAACCGGCAAAGCTTACGACAAGGATCTGGTTTTCCGGGATCGCAGGATCATCCTGAATGCATACGGGGACGCCGGATATTTGCATTCCCGGTCGGGCGAGCGGCTGGAGCCGGATACTTCGGCAAAGACCATCGATCTCATCTTCTCCGTGGACGCCGGCCCCGCCGTAATCTTCGACACCCTGATCCTTCGCAACCTGCGGGAGGGGGATAGCACGATGACCGACGGGGTAACGCGGAAAAGCCTGTTGCGTTCGCTGCAGGGGAACCGGGCCGGGGATACCGTGAGCCAGGCGGACAACTCCGCTTTCGAGCGCAAGCTGAAGTCCACCCGCGTATTCAACTACGTCCGCCTGAGGGACAGCCTGATGGCTTCGGGCAACGGCCGCAGCGCCCTGATCCTTTCCACCGAGGAGCGGGTGCCCGGAGAGGCCGATCTCTCCGTGTTCTATGAGACGCAATACGGGGCGGGGGTAGCCTCCAATTGGATCCACGGCAACATGCTCGGCCTGCTCCACGAAGGCCGATTGGGAGGTTCGTGGGCGCAGCGCAAACAGACCGTCTATCTGGGTTACGCCTCGCCCCTTTTCTTCGGCACCAGCATTCGCTTCGACAATGACTTGGTCGCGAATTGGTATCAGGACTCAAGACTCCAGCAATACGCCCCCGCTTACGAGGGCGACTTCGACGTCACCAATTCCAGCAAGATTTCCCGCGCTTTCACATCATGGTCCCGCGGAATCGCCACCGCCGAATTGACCGGCCAGAGCGAGCGCATCGACACCCTCAACATCGAACGGGCCTTCAATCTGAACTTCATCAATTCCGCCTTCTTCAGCTTTCTCGACGACGCCGTCAATCCGGTCCGGGGCGCGCGCTGGTCGCTGACGTGGGGCAACGGCGGCACCTTCCTCAACCAGGGCGAGATCCAGGTTCCCGTGACCCAACGCCACAATTGGCTCGAGGTCGAAAGCGCGTATTTTTTTCCTCTGTCGGAACGGATCAGCCTGGCTTTGCGCCTGGATGGAGGACGGTTCTATGGCGCCGGAGATCTCAATTCGGAACGCTTCTTCTTGGGCGGGCCGCGCAGCGTGCGCAGTTTCGGCTGGCGCCAGGTCTGCCCGGAGAAGAACGATACCACCGAGGTCTGTCAGAAAATCGGGATCGAACCCGCCTATGTCCTCACTTCCTTTGAAATCCGATCAAACCCCTTCTCGACCTCCTTCGTCAATCCAGACGGACGTTGGAAATTCCTTCTCGGCCTCCAGGTAGTCCCGTTCGTCGATTACGGCCAAGTCTGGGAGGTGGGGAAGGGACTGACAGAGGATGGGGAAGGGAAGGCTTTCGGCCTCGGGCTCCGCTATTCACTGCTCTCCATTTTCAATCTCAGGCTCGATTATGCGGTGGACGGATGGGAAAGAACTCATGATCAGTGGGTTTTGGACCTGGCGCAGGCCTTTTGAAGTCCCGCCCCAGCCGCCGAGTTGTCGCTTTTTTCTCAATTCTGTGTATATTAAAGGTGGTTTTTACCCAGGAGGTTCCATGGCTTTCGCCGCGAAAATGCCCCATCAAATCCGAATTCTGGGAGCCGCCTTGGTCTTGGCATTATCCCTGCCGGGCATGTCCCTCGGCGAGACCACCGGCAACTGTTCACAAGATCCGGACAATCCCCCTGCCCGGGGCCAATCGGGTTCGGTCAGTGTCACCACGACTCCTGAAAAGGCCGTGGTCTACTTGGGTGGCCAAAAGCTCGGCCCATCACCGATCGATACGGTTTTCCCAAGCGGCCGTCATAGCCTAACCATCATGTTGAATGGAGAGGAACTGGTCAAGGAGCGGGTGAACATCTGCGCCGGCGAAAAGACCTCCATCATTAAGGAATTGAAGTTGCCCTACGGCAGCGTGGCGGTGAAGACCACACCTCTCAACATGAATGCGCGTGTCACCGTCGATGGGGAGGTGGTCGGATCCACAAGAGGCGGAGTCCTCACCATCAATCGATTGGAAGCCGGAACCCGGGCTTTCAAGGTATCCAATGGTAAGAGACACAAGGAAATATCCGTGAATGTGCTTCCCGAGGAAACGGTGGAGCTGAACGTGGACTTCAGATCCAAATAGCCTCCAACCAAGGACAGACGGGTAGGTCAGCCTTGGATATCGGATTAAAATCAACCCGCCCGATACTAACGGGCGGGTTTCCTTTTTACAGGGCCTTTTCGTAGGGAATGCTTATGTGAGGATGCTAAAGGCCCATGCTTAAAGCAATTCGGGCCGGATCGCTAAAGTGGAGGTGATGAGCGGATTCGAACCGCTGAATAACGCTTTTGCAGAGCGCTCCCTTACCACTTGGGTACATCACCACCGGGCTGAAGTTAAAAAAAAATGCCGGAATTTCAATCAGGAGCGAAGACTGGAGAGGCAAGATTGATCAAGCCTAAATCCACCCGGTAAGGGATTTGGTTCCGCTTCCTCTCGGGAATCGCATCACTTTTTTAATTTACGGGGCATATTTTTCCTGGCTTTGTTTATTTTTAGGAGATATGGAAAGGCGCGCGGACCCCATATAGCTACTGCCACTTTCGTCCAAATTTTTGATAAGTATCAGAAAAACCGTTGGGAACTGATTTGAAACTGAAACCAAAGATGGTGGTTTTGGCTGCCATCGCAGCATCCTTTTCATATGCTGCCGCATCCCAACCGGAACCACCCAAGGGCCCGTCGCGGATTGCGGTGCTTGAGTTGGTGGATCTCACCGATAACGGACAAAGGCCGGACGTCACGGATTTGCTGCGGAAATCATTGACCGGCTCAGGGAAATGGACCGTGCTGGCCCAAGACTCCGTGGCCAAACGCCTGGGCGAATTCAATATCAATCCGCACCAGAGCTGTAACAATCCGCAATGCAGCTTCGACATCGGAAACGTGGTCCAGGCGGAGTTCGTCCTGTTCGGCACTGCTACTCCTTTATCCGCGGTCCAGGCCGTGACTTTGAAATTGCTGCATATTCCCACCGCCAAAATCGTTTGGACCAAGGTTTTGGCGGGCGAAGGCCCGACTGAAAGCGATCGGCTGCGGAATCTGGAAAAGTCCTTTGCCGCGGTGTCTGACGAAATATCCCGCGTCAAGCCTGACCTCGACAAGTCCCGCCACGGAAAGACGCTCGCCGTGATTGACTTGAGCGAGAATTCCCAGCAGTCACGCGCATTTTTCGAACGCATCTGCACACGCATCTACGGCAACCAGGCGTTCGATCTCATGAGCCCTACCGAATTGACGGAGCTCCTAACCGCGTTGGAGATCAACAAGTATTCAGTAGTCCCGTCACTGGAGAACATGATCGGGTTAGGTCAGAAACTCGGGGTTTCGAATCTTTTATATTCGCGTCTTTATCGCGACGGCAGAAGCTATATCTATCGTTTGGCCATGTACGACGTAACGGGAAAGGGATTGGTGCTGGAATTGCCCCCTCAGCCCTCCGAGGATTTGATCAAATTGCTGGACTATGAAAAGGTTTTTTTCAATACTCTATTCACCAAGGAAAAAGACGCCCCGAAGCCGGTGGTCGTCAAAGAGGGTGGCAAATCCAACAAAGCACTGTGGATTTCATTGGGTGTTCTCGGTATCGGCGGCGGAGTCGCTGCCTACTGGGTGGAGAATCTCAGAAAAACGGACAATACCACGGACCCGGATGGTTTCATTCTGAAGAGGCCGCCGGATCCCCCGAAGCCCGAGTAGCTGGCTATTGACGAAGCCGATTTCAATTATTTTTAGGAACTGCATATGAGCGATACGAATTTCAGTTACATGGAAGTTTCCGCGAAACGAAAAAAGCGGAATCAATTCATCTCGGTGCTCATCATCGTGGCGATCGTCCTTCTGGGCGTGATCGTCTGGGGATGGATCGAGTTGCAGAAAAGCCGGAACGCCGAGCGCATCAAGAATGCCTTGAACAGCCAGATTGAGCCTGGATTCAAGGAGTCAGAGTCAACCCAGGAACCCTTCACTGACACCGCCGCAGTGATGGTCCAGGATGCTCCCATCGCTGCGCCCAACCCCGAGGCGTCCAAGCCGCAGGCGCCCGCCACCCCCCCCGAACCGGTAGCGGCATTGCCGGTGAAGCCGGGCAAGTCCAAGAAGGCTGCCGATCTCCCTAAAGAACCTGAGTATACCGAGCCTCCTTCCCCCAGCGAACCGTCGCTTCCCAACCCCGTTACTGTAAGGCCGCCCAAGCCATCTTCTGCAACTGACGAGGCACCGGTTAAGGTGGCGATGCATAAACCGGATCCCATTCCGGCAATGCCCAAACCTGTCCCTGCCCAATCCCCGGCGGTGACCGCGAAAGTCTATCCGCCTGAGGATTTGCCACTTCCGGAAAAAACCGAACCGACCGACGAGGCAAGGCAGGCCGTGTCAGCGAGTCCAACGCTTCCGATGACGACGTCCGAGGCCACGCCCGTCGACGCGTCCACCTCCTCCACCAGTTTCAAGTCGGGCATGTCGGCCTATCGGCAACAGGATTACGTCAATGCCATCCGGTCCTTCTCCGCCGTGCCCACCCCCGCCTCGAGGAAGCGGGGCGCTCAAGACCGGGACGAATACGTACAGGCGAATTTCCTGAAAGGATTGTCCTTGTTGAAGGTCGGCCATCTGAGCGAAGCGGTGAGCGCGTTTCAGAATGTGCTCCTATACGAGAAGTACTACCCCCTTGCGAACATGAACTTGGGCATTTGCTACGTGGAGCTCAAGCAATACGCCAAAGCCCATCAGGCTTTCGAGGCGGTCATCCGGGATCAAAGCTTCATCGAATCCGCCGCCTTTGACGACGTCATGCAACGGACCAAGTATTTCTGGGCCTTGGCCTGGACCCGCTTGTACAAGAACGCAACGAATCCGGACAAACAGATTTTCTATCGGCAACAGGCCGTGCTTAAATGGAAAGACTACGAAGTCTGGTTCTCCAAGAACGACAAGTACAAGAATGAGAATCTGAAGGCTGAAAACTACCTCAAAAG
>JBDSIO010000241.1:0-5722 GCA_039917895.1 Fibrobacteria bacterium
CCAAGGTGGCGGGAGGCGCCTTCGATGAGAAGCAGCCCTCTTACGGCCCGGCGGATTCGATGCTGGTCTTCATCTCCAACCGGTCCGGAATCGACAACATCTACCTGAGCCTGGATTCGGGGGGCGCTTACCACGATAAGGCCTTGAGCAACCTGCTATCGGGGTGCTTCACGCCTTCCTGGTCCTGGGACGGCAAGAAGCTGGCCTTTTCACTGTTCGAAGAGGGTGGTTGGGACATCTTCCTGATGAAGGATCCGCTTTCCAAGATTATCCCGGGCGAATTGCCCAAGACCCGGTTCATCAAATCGATCGAAGACACGACCCTGCACTACTTCCGCCCGATGAACTGGGCCAACCTCTCGAGTTACAACGCCGACAGCCTGCGCACCGATTCGCTAGCGCGCGCCGATTCGATCAAGACCGCCAGGGCCAAAAAGGATTCGACGGAGGCGGAGCGCAAAGCTAAAGCCTCGGCGGCCGTGGGGGCCGCCATCGCGAGGGATTCCGTCGAATTCGTGGAACGGGTCCGTAAGGACACCTCCTCGGCCAGGCTCAGGCTGGACAGCCTGCTAGCCGGTAAGCGGCAGAAGAGCAGGGATTCCTCGGCCCGGGATTCCGCGTTGGCGAACGCCGCCTCCCCCAACAATCCCAAGGCGGACACTTTGCGTAAGGCCGCGGCGGACGATTCCGCGCGCTCGGCCGACGCCGAATCGGAAAAGGGCGGCAAGCGCAAGAAGAAAAAGTCGCGATCCCCGTTCCTGACCGACAGTTCCAGTTACCTCGCCGAAGACGGTTCGTTCCGCAAGAACAGGTACCGTCCCGTGTGGAGCCTGGATAATGCGAACGCCGCGCTCGGAATCGACAACCAATACGGCTACGGAGGGCTAGCCTACATCACCCTTAGTGATCTGATGGGCGACCAGGAACTTTCCTTCGCCCTCAGCATCAACGGCAGTTGGGAGAACACAAATGGCGCGGTCACTTACGATTACCTGGCCATGAAGACGGATTTCTCCGTCAGCGCATATCATCAGGCCCAGTTGTCCCAGAACAGCCTGTTCCGGGATACCGGTTCGGTCTTCAACGACAGCGTCTTCCTGGATCGGCAATGGGGTTTCGGGACCACGGCCAGCTATCCATTCTCCGTTTTCTCGCGCTTGGAGTTCGAGGCCCGCACCCTATTCAGCTCGCGCACCCACCAGAACAATGACGGCGGAAAATTCACCTCGGACGATGACTACAATGTCATCACCATCAACGCCCTCTTCCCGAGCATCCGTTGGGTCCATGACAATTCACTGTGGGGCATCGTGGGTCCCGTGAACGGCGAGCGCGTGTATGCGAACCTGACCATGGTGCCGCCGGTCTTCCAGGACAAGTTCTCGTTTCTGGTCGCGGATGCGGACGTGCGCAAGTATTGGGAATATTTCAAGCGGTACACCTTAGCGGTGCGCGTATCGGCAGGCATGTCCGAAGCCCTGGGGAATTACCGGAACCCCCATCAGTTCTGGGTAGGCGGCGAGGATTTCACCTTTAACGCGTATGCGAACCGGAAAAATCTGCCCAAGAAATTGGAAGAGTTTTATTTTTCACAATTCGACTTTCCTTTGCGCGGTTTCGACTATTACGAGTTCAAAGGCACCAGAAAGTTCGTGTCGAATGTCGAGTTCCGCTATCCTTTCATCCGGGAGCTTAGCGTGGTCTGGCCCATCCCGCTGAGTTTGAGGTATGTTATGGGCAATGTTTTCGCCGATTATGGCGGAGCCTGGTCCACGGGCAATGCGTTCGACGAAATGGGCCTGGCCCTAGGCGTGGGAATGCGCATGAATCTCGGAATTTTCGTCCTAAAATACACCAAGGCCTGGGCTATCGACAATGTCGGGACGCATAAAAAACCCCAACGGGATTATTGGTCCCTGGGAGCGGAATTTTAGATTTGCCGGGCTTGTTCGCGGAAGCGGGCGGCCGGGCGCCAACAGCCGGGGCTGGAACGCGGATAAACGTTTCCGCCTGGGCAGAGGATATTCAGTATGAGGCTTTCGGAACGGTTCACGGAAAAATGCATCATCATCGATTCACAGAAGCCCAACAAAAGGGAGCTGATCGAGGACATGGTGAACCTGCTATGCCAGGCTTACGAGATCGAAAATAGGGCCGGCATCCTGGCGGCCGTCCTGGGCCGCGAAGAAAAGATGTCCACCGGCATCGGATGCGGACTGGCCGTCCCTCACGGCAAGGTGGATTTCCTCGACAAGATGTGCGTAGTGGCCTGTTCGGTCAAACGCGGCATGGACTTCGAGGCCATCGACAAGGAATCGGTCTACCTTTTGTTCCTGATCGTATCTCCTGCGAACACCACCGGGCCGCACATCAGGGCCCTCTCCGCCATCTCCCGCATCATGGCTGACGCCGACATCCGCAAGAGTCTAATCGCCTCCAACAGTCCCGTCGAGTTCTACGCCAACCTAAAGATCGGCGAAGAGAAGTATTCGTAGACGACAGAGGTTCTGTAGCGCCGGGAGGCCCGGCGAGAGTGAAAATTTCAAAGTGAAAAGTGAAAAGTGCAAAATGAGGATAGCTGCCTGCTCATCCGCATTCCAGGGAAGCGACCGAGACAGTTTCCATCTTAAAATTTGAACTTTTCACTTTTCAATTTGAACTCTATCTTTCTTTAGCAATTCCATCCATAAGATCCGCAAGCCGCCTTAACCCCGTTTTCCAGCTGAAGTGCGTTCGCACCCATTCAGGTCCGGCCAGGCTCATGGCTTGAAGTTGACCGGGAGACGCAAGTAGCGCGGTCAGTTTTTCGGCCAGATCATGGCTGTCTCCCGCGCGAAACAGAACTCCCGTCAGGCCTTCCTTGACGGCTTCGGGGATGCCCCCGGTGCGGGACGCGAGCACGGGAAGACCCAGGCTCTGGGCTTCCAGCAAGGTCAGACCCAAACCTTCGACGTGGTTGTTGCTTATGGGCGGAAGGCTGGGCAGGATGAAAACGGTGGCTTCGCATAGCAGCCGGATCTTCTCCGCATCCTCCACCGGAGGCTGAAAACGCACGCGATCCCCCAGGCCCAGATCCGCAACCTTGGCGCGGAGCTGGTGCTCCTCGACTCCCCGCCCGATGATGTCCAGGGTCCAGGATATGTGTTTCATTCCGGACAATGCGTCCAGCACCAGGGCCGTGCCTTTGCGGAGCACCAGCCGATGCATGCACATGAGGCGCGGAACGCGCGCCGCATTCGGAGTTCGCAACCGTTCAATCCGATCGGATTCTCCCTCCAAGGGATTCCCGTAGGGGATGACTTCCAGGCGCCGGCACCGGATTCCGAGCTGCCGCACGATTTCGGCGGTATGATCGGAGCCGGCCACCACGGCGTCCGCGCGCGAAAGCACCGACTTTCTCAGCCACCCGATGATCAGGCGTCCGGGATCGATCAGTTCGGCGCCATGCACCAGGACCACGTAGCGGATGCCGCCCAGTCGGCGCAGGAACATGGACGGGATGGCAGTGGTCCATTGCATGTGAAGCATCATATCCATGCGCCAGCGGTAATGGAAATACGGGACGCTCCAAAGGCTCCACCAGAAGGCGCGCCAGCGGGTACGCCCGCGGCGCGAGGCCAGTCGCACGCCCTTGGCGGGAGGCGGCAGGGCTCGGCGGGCGAGGTTTGTTCCTACCAGCACCTGGGCGAGAACGCCCCCGGGGAGCTCCTGGGCTATGCGGTAGGAATAGGTCTGGAGCCCGCCGACATCGGGAGGATAGTCGGTTGTGATAAGAATGGCTCGGCAGGCGCTGGCGTTTGGCATTGAGTCTGATTTACCTAAAATAATCCAAGTAGTCCCATCGGATTGCAAGAAAGCGGAAAGTTTTCCGACGGATCAGCGCCCCGCATGAGCCTTTTCTTACCCGGATTTGCCGGGAAGTGAGGGTACTTTTATGTTTATATTTGATCATCGTCCGACGGGGAAAGCCTTAATGGAAAAGCATCCGAAAAACCAGAAAGCCCTCCTGTATTGCTCCGTATGGCCGGACGAGGCGAATGGGCATTCCCTGGAATCGCAATCCGTTGAATTGCAGACCTATTGCCTCATGCACGGCCTGGAGGTCGTCGACATTATTTCCGACGTAGGCCCCCACATCAAGGGCAAGGTCCGCACCGGGATGGAGCGCCTGCTGGCCAAGGCCATGCAGCAGGGCGTGGGCCACATCGTCATCCAGGATATCGGCCGCGTGGGCCGCGATTCCCGCGAGGTCATGACCTTCCTGCGGAACACCTTCGATTCCAACCGCACCGAGATCCATGTAAGCGCTTGGAAGCTGAGCACGGCTTCGGCCGAGTGCGCGCGCATCATGGCCATAACGCGCGAGATCCTATCGCTCGATAATCCCGCCCCCGCCAAGGAGACGGCGGTCCGCACCGAGCGTATGCGCCTCAAGCCGCTCTGGTCCAAGCTGTTCAACATGCTCCAGGATGAACGATACGCCGAAGTCCTCATCAAGGCCCTGTTCAAACTCAATGACACCGTAAAGCTCACTGAAAAGGAATATCTGGCGGTACACGGAGGTTACGATCACCTCAATATGTTCCGCGCCCTGGGATTCCGCATCAAGGGCGAGAAGACGGACAACACCAAGCTCGTGACCGACGTGTTGGTGCGGTATTGGGACAAGTTGAAGTTGCACATCAGCGCCGACGTCCACCGTATCATCGAAGGTTCCGAAACCGGCGCCATCCCCTGAGTCTCCGCGGTCGCGTCCTCTGAAAAGGGGTCCCTCCCGTCCCCATTTGCTTCCGCTTCGACTGCCGTTCACTTCCCTGGTTCATGCCCGTATTCCGTGATGGCCGTCGCCCCGTCCCGTTTTGAGGCCGGACCTTACTTATATATATTGGTGGCGACTTACTCCGGAAAGAAGGCTGAACATTGGCCGCAGAAGCCTCCAAAACCCTGATTATCGCTGAGAAACCCAGCGTAGCCGGCGATATCGTCAAAGCCCTCCCGGACAAATTCGAGAAACACGACAACTACTTCGAGGGATCGAAATACGTCGTCTCCTTCGCTATCGGCCACCTTGTCAGCATCGCCAATCCCAAGGATATGGACGAAAAGCTGAAGGCCTGGACCCTGGATAACCTGCCCATCATCCCCGAGAAATTCCAGATCGCGGCCCTGCCCAAGACCAAGATGCAGCTGTCCACCCTGGCCAAACTGCTGCGCCGCAAGGACATCAAGGAGATCATCAACGCCTGCGACGCCGGCCGCGAAGGCGAATTGATCTTCCGCTATATCGTCCAGTATGTATCCGAGACCAAGCCGATCAAAGGGACCATCCGCAGGCTTTGGCTGCAGAGCATGACCAAGACCGCCATCGAAGAGGGTTTCAAGCACCTCCGTACGGACGCGGAAATGCAGAACCTGGCCCAGGCCGCCATGTGCCGATCCGAAGCCGATTGGCTGGTTGGCATCAACGGCTCGCGCGCCCTCACGGGTTATAAATCCCAATGGGGCGGGTTTTTCCTGACCCCTTGCGGCCGGGTTCAGACGCCTACCCTTTCCATGCTGGTCAACCGCGAATGGGATCGCGAGAAATTCGTGCCCAAGGACTATTGGGAGGTCCATGGGGATTTCGCGATCGTGGGGTCAATGGCCGGACAGGGAGAATACCAGGGCCGCTGGTTCGACCCGGAATTCAAAAAGACCGAGGCTTCGGACGATCCGAAGGGAG
>JBDSIO010000242.1:0-17759 GCA_039917895.1 Fibrobacteria bacterium
TCCTATCCCGTGAAACCAGGCCTGCTTTTCTTCGCCATGGGCGAGATCCCGTTCTACGCGGCGGAAATGGAAAAGGAGCGGCAGAATCCCATCGCGGAACCGCAGGATTACCTCGACCTGGTGAAAAAGATTTTCGTCGGGACCCGCAACCAGTTCCTGTCCGAACCGGGCGAGGCCGGGGCCGTATCCATCAAGAAGATCCAATCCGCCCTGGTGTTCCTGCGCAACCTGGCGGTGCAGCAGGGCCGGCTGACTCCGGATTTGCTGGACGTGGTGACCGCGGCCAAGGGCGTGTTCGGCAACGCCTTTGCGGCCAAGGTGCTGGAAGCGGCGCGCTACTATCCGTTCTTCGATCCCTCGGACGGCGAAGGCCAGCTCGAGATCGGCCGCGACCACATCCGGGAACCGGGGGAAGACGCCCATTCCGAACCGGGACCGCCCCTGGAGGCGTTCAATCTCTTCGAGGACGAACCCAAGGTCTGGAAGACCATCAGCCTCAAAAAGGAGCCCGACCGGGAGAAACAGCGGCGTTACCGTTACGCCTGGGATCCACGCGGCATGTGCTCGCACACTCCCGAGGACGAACGCATCGAAGGCTTCAATCGGGCGGTGCGGAGGCGTTCCCAGGATTTGGACATGACGGGATTCTCGCGGACGGAGAAATTGACCTCATCGCTCAAGGACGGCATCGACATCCGCGAGACCCTGCGCAACTGGACCACGGGCGGCATCTACGTCAAAGAAGTGCCCCCCGCCAAGGGCCGGGTCGACACCGTCGTCATCCTTTTCGACGAAGACAATGACGCCCGCTATCCTTCGCGCACGACCTGGTACGCCGAACATGACGAAGAATCGACCTTGACCTTCTATGCCACCGATCCCCTGGCGAAACTGATCGGTCCGGGCATCGCCGAGTCGGAGTACGGCGGTCTGAGCTTGTTGTTTCCGCCGCGCCCGGTGCGCAACGTCTTCGACCTGCCCCTGGGCGAGACCGGCTTCCGGAACCTGGCGGAACAGCTCGTCTACGGGGGTCTACTCAATAGCGAAGAACGGTCCATCGCCTACGTCAGCGCCCGCAAGCCCGGCCTGCGCATGAAACGCATGGCCGCCGGCTTCAAGAAGCGGCTGGTTTGGGTCCCTATGGCCTCCTTTAGCGCGGAAACCTTGCGGCGTCTCCGCAAATTCCACATCCTGAACGGCAAACAGGTGCGGGCCTGGGCGGCTCGCTTCATCCCTGAGTAGATACCGCTCACGAGCGCTCGCTCCCGGCTCACAGCCCGCTTTGGGCTGTTCGCTCCCTGAGTAGATACCGCTCGCGAGCGCTCGTTCTCTGGGTCAGTAACCGTCGACTTAAAGGAATCCCGCAACATTCAGTTCAAGTTCCGCTTTCGGTTGCCGATAACTGATATGGGGGCGGTTCCATGGATATCAACAGTTTGGCTTCGGGGACCCAAAATCCGGTTTCGCAATCCCCACAGACGGCGCGAAGGAATGCCGACGCCTTCGCGATCGCAAAAATCCAAAATCATGGATCGCTCGTTTCGGGCCTGCTGCCTTCCTTGAATCAAGGAGTGGGCCGAGGACCGGGCCTCGGCCTGGATATCTATACCGCCGTCGGAATGCAGACCCAAGGCATGATGTCCCGAGGTTTGATGGGCGTGCAAATCGCCAACATTTCCCTGGGGATCGACATGTCCCAGGCCGGCAAGGACCTGGTGGAATCCGGTTCCGACGCTTCCGCCGACGAAGGCGACCCAGGTACTTCCGGAACCCCCGCCGCGACGGATTCCGGACACACCAACACCGTTCTCAACGAAATCCTCAAGGCCGACGGCGTCGAAACCCCTGAAGCCAACCCGTATGCGGTAACGCGCGATTATTTCGCCGACCGCAAGGCGCCGGAAGAAGCCGCCTCGCGCCTCTACTCGAATCCGGATCTGTCCAACCCGGCATTGGGCGGGCTCTTGAATTCCCTGGGCTGACCGATCCGGCAACGCGCCGTTCCCCAACGCCATACAACGCCATAAACCGGCGCATTCCAGCGGGATCTCGATTTAAGTAGTTTTCCAGACTTGGAAAAGCCCGCGGATTTCTCCTCCCAGCCGAACAGGCCGAACCCGCTGGAATCGCCGTACCGGCCGACCCCGACGACTCCTCCGCCCGTGGTGCTCAGCCTATCAGGATCCGATCCCAGCGGCGGCGCCGGCATCGAAGCGGATCTCAAGACCTTCCACCGGCACGGCGTCTACGGCATGGCCGTACCGACCTTGCTCACCGTGCAGAACACCACCGGTGTGCGCAAGGTCCGGACCCTGGAGCCGGATTTCTTCGAGGAGCAAGTGGCTTTCCTCCTGGAAGACCTCTTCCCCTCGGTCATCAAAATCGGCGCCATCGGCGATCGCCGCATGCTGCAAGCGCTCATCCGCATCCTTTCGCAACCGCGTTTCGATGGCGTCAAGGTAGTGGTGGATACGGTGCTCAACTCCACCTCGGGTTCGAGCCTGTTCGACATGCGGGGCTTGCCGGATTTCATGGAACGCCTGTTGCCGCGCGCGTTCCTAATCACGCCCAACGTGATGGAGTTCGATCTGCTAACGGGCAAATCCACCACCGAGGCCAACGCCGCCGGCCACCTGCTGGCTTTCGGCCGCGACAAGCCGTACGCCATCCTCCTCAAGGGCGGGCATTTCCCCGGCGATCCCGTGGACTTCCTGTTGCATAGGCAGACGGTGCGGAATTTTCCGGGCCGGCGCATCGACACCCCCCACACCCATGGTACGGGTTGCGTACTGGCTTCGGCAATCGCGGCCAACCTGGCCTTGGGGTACGAAGTGGGGGACGCCGTCGACCATGCGCGCGCCTTTCTGCGCGAGGCGATCTTGACGAATCCGGGTTTGGGAAGCGGACGTGGTCCATTGAACCTGAATGCGGCTGTCCAGCGCGGCGCCTGAACGGGCGTTTCCATCCGGCTTTCAGCGCGGATCCTTAACCGTCATTTAACGGCCATTTGACCGCCCTTTGACCGCCAAGCAGCCGGCACTTTAGCCCCTCTTAACCGCCTGCTCATAGAGCCGGGCGTGCCAGGAATCCTTCATGGGTTTGGAGAACAGGCCCGGCCTCAGATCCGCAAGGTTGGTCAAGGTGGTGTCGAAAACTTCGGTTTCCGGGTTAATGCGGCCATCGGCCGCGAGCGCCTTGAACTCCAGCCGGTTGACGGATTCGACCACGCCATCCTTACCGCGATAGAAAATCCGGCTGGAATCCAGCAACCGGGTTTCCAATTCGCGCTCCAGCAGTTTCACCTCGCCTACCATGGAATCGATGCTGCAGCCTGAGACCTCGGCGCCTTCGGGATCGCGCAAGACCACCAGAAACCGGTCCTCGAGAATGCGCCATCGTCCCGAAACCGAAGCGCCGTGGGATTGCCATTGGGAGAAGAACCTGTCCAAGCGCATCCTTAAAGCCGGATTCTCTTCGGAAAGGGGGCGGGAACTCCCGAACACCCAACACCTTACATCCGCATTGTCGATTTCCATATCGGGTCCTGACTTTAAAAACTTACAAGATTTACAAGACGGAAGGGACTTCAAAGCTTTGAAAAACCGCCCCGGCCCAAGCGACCGGAACGGGTTGTTCCGAAGCCCCCGTCCAGGTGAGGGCCAGCGTAAAATAGCAAAGTCGCGCTGCCGCCATTCAGGGCGCCGCGCCCTCGCGCGCACGCGCTCAAACGCCCCAAGCCGTAATGCGAAAACCCAAGCCTGAGGCAGGATTGCCCCCATTTCCCGACCCGAAAAATCCACCGTAATCGCCTATTTCTGCCTACTTTTGGGTGGGGCTTTATTATCAAGGGGATGGAATCAGGTGAAGTCGTTAATGACCTTGTTGACGTTCCTGGCGTTCGCCACCGTCACGACCGCCGGCGCGCAGGCGGACGTCCTTGTCGCGGCGCCCGTCATGCAGCCTCAGGGCGACTCGGGCTGGATCGGCAGCACCGAGTTCAAGTTCAAGAACGTGGCCAATGGCCGCATCTATTACACCCTGGATGGAACCACCCCGACGACCGAGAGCTACTTTTACATAGAAGGGCAATCCATCGCGGTCGACCATTCCCTGACCGTCTCCGCAGTCCATTACAACCTGCTCAATGTGCCTAGCGATGTCGTGCGCGGGAACTTTATCCGGGCCAAGCTACCGGCTCCCTACGCCCGTTATGGCGGAAACACCACCTTCTATCCTTCTCTGCTCTGCAGCCTTTTCGTGGATCGCCCCTCAGGGAAGCCTGTAATCCATTACACCCTGGACGGCTCGCAGCCGACGGCAGCCAGCCCCGTTTACGGTACCCCGATCAAAGTCACAAAGACCCAGACCATCAAAGCCTATGCCACCGAATCCGGCTTGGACGATAGCGATCCCATGCAAGTGGCTTTCGTTATTCCTCCCGCCCCGGCCGCGCCACAGGCGACTCCGTCGGGCATGTCCTTCTCCACCAACACCCTTCTGATCAAGCTCAAGAGCGCATCCACGGGGATCTATTTCCGTTATACCCTGGATACCGCGCTCAAGGATTGGTCTAAGGCCCCGATTGTCTCCGGCGATTCCATCTCCATCTTGGGCCAGACCATCGGGGAAAACATCATCCTCCGCGCCCAAGCCTGGAAGAACGGCTACCCGCCCAGCGCCACCATGACGGAGAAGTATACCTACAGCCCCCCGGTCGCCATGCCCGGCGTCTCCCGCACTCCCGGCCCCTTCTACGATACGGCCACGGTGCTGCTCACTTGCGCGACCCCCGGCGCCAACCTCCGCTATACTTTGGACGGGTCGACGCCGACGGCGGCTTCACTCGACGGCAACAAGCCCGTGCTCCTCGACGGCTCGGTCCGCCTGCGAGCCTTAGCCCTCAAGGCCCCGCAGCCGAACAGCGCCATGCTTGACGTCAATTACATCTTGAAACTCTCCGCTCCCGTCCTGGATAAGCCGTCCCGGCAATTCCAGGATTCACTGCATGTCAAAATCACCTCCATGGCCCCCAAGGCATCCATCTACTATACCCTGGACAACGACTCCCCCACGGTGGCCAAAGGCGTTCTGATCCGGAGCGGCGACTCCATCACGCTCTCCGCGGATAGCACCACCGTGCTCAAGGCGGTGGTGATCAAGGACGGCATCATAAGCGCGTTAACCACGGCGTCGTACACCAAGATAGCCCGCATCGTCCGGCTTTCCGCTCCCGTCATCGACCCGCCCGGCAAGGAATTCGAGGACAGTCAATACGTGGAATTGCGGACCTCGGACAGCCTGGCGGAGATCCGCTACACGACCGACGGCACGTTGCCGACACGGGCAAGCCGGAAATACGCGCCCGGGGCAGGGCTGTGGATCGACTCGACCACGGTGCTCCGCGCCCAAGCGTATCCGACCAAGGGCAATATGGATTCCAGCGCGGTGAATGTCGAGAGCTATATCCTGGTTCCCTCCCCGCCCACGGCGACGCCGGACGCGCTTTCACCTTTCCCCAATTCCATCTCCGTCACCTTGAGTTGCAAATCGAAGAAGGCGGAAATCAGGTATTGGCTGGGCTCCACCCTCCCCGTACCGGAACTCAGCAGCTTGTACGCCGGAACCCCTATCATCCTGAACTCCACCACCCGCCTGCAGGCCAAAGCCGTTTCCAATTCCGGCGGCGTCCAACGCTACAGCCAGTCCCTGGATGTGACGTACTCAATCTATACCACCGCGCCCTCCGACACCCTCATGGCCGGGTCGACGCGAACGCTCACCGGGGGATTCGTGTTCACCAATCATTCGTCCCTTCCCATCCTCGCCAAGACGCATACCACTTCGGAATTCTCCCTCACCGGATTCAAGGATGCCTCCCTGGCCGTGCTCATCCTTCCCACCGCAACGGGACAGACCATCAAACTTGGTTACTCCAAACCCCAGGACGTTCCGGTCTCGCTGTACCGCTTCGCGAACGGACAGGCGGAATTCCTTTCCAACGACAGCCACGTCGACTTGGACGCGGGCGGGGAATATTTCGTCGGCATCGATACCCTGCCCCCGGTGATCACCTTGCTGTCCCAGGTTCCCAAGGCCGGGGATTCGACGGCCCTGCGCTTGAAAATCACCGACAATACCAGCAATCCCGCCTGCAAAATCCAGAGCCCGGGAACCAAGGGCGGCATGACCACGCGCAAACCCGGGGCGGACGGGGAAATCACCGTGCTGCTCCAGATGCCCCTGGGTGATTTTAAGGGTCTGTGGTTCCGCGCCGTAGCGAGCGACTTCTACGGGTCCAGTCTTTTCCCCAAGGAAGCCAACGCCAAGATGTACCTCTCCCAGTCCTGGAACCGTCTCAATACCCCGGCAGTGCTGACGATGGGAAGGCAGGACGTTCCGTGGGACCTGGCTGGATTCCCGAACAGCGGAAAGGAACCGCTCCTGTGGGGCAATCTCCGCAGGGACAATCCCGGTGCCGACCTGCAGGCCAGGAGGTGGAGCGACAATGCCGGCGAAAGCCTTCCGCTGGACGACAGCAGCGTCATCGCTCCCGGAACGGCCGTCTGGATGGGCAGCCCGACCCTCCGGAACTCCGTGGCCATCACCGGTTTCCGCGCCTCCGAATCGGAAGCCGACGGCACCTGCCGCATGGGCATCCACCATGGTTGGAATCAGATCACCAGCCCCCTGCTCGACAAGGTGTACTGGCCCATCTCCACCTCGTACTCCAGGAGCGGCGGTGGGCTCCTCAAGGCCCCCTGGCGGTGGATTCCCAAGCTCATGGACTATGCCCAAGTCGATTCGCTCGAACCGTGGGTGGGATACTTCGTCTATTATCACGGCGAACGCGACACCACCGTAACGGTGGCGACCGACCTTTCCAGGCGGTTGGCCAAACCCGGCGCATCGACAGAACTTGATCGGTCGCAAAGCGTCGCCATCGCTCTCGATTTCGGCAGGCAGGTTCCGCTTTACCTGGGCGCCACAACCTGGGCCCAGGATGCGGCGGCCGCTGAGGACGAACCGGCCTTGCCTGCCTTCCAACGAAACTTCAGCGCCTGGTCCCAACGCGGGAAACGGCGGTTGCTGACGGACTTGGTGAAGTTCAACGGTGGAAGCCCCATGCACTGGAACGTGGTGTTGGAGGATGCCGGCGGTGTGGCTGGCGAATCCCTGGTTACAGGCAGCATCCATGTCCGCGAAGGCTCCCTTCCGGCCGGTTACCAGGCTTGGGCGGTTTCAACCACGCGGGGATTGAAATTCCAATTGCAATCCGGCCTGGAAATGCCTTGGTCGGGAATGTCCCAGGATACCCTTTCCATATATGTCGGAACCACTGCCGGCCTGGCGGGCATTCCTGAACTGTCCCGGGCGGTCTCGGAGGTGGTTGGCTTCGCGTTTGACCTGGAAAAAGGAGTATCCGGCAATAGTCTGCGGATGGCCTTGCCCTGGAATTGCCAGGTGGAAGCCGACATCTGGTCCTTGGATGGACGGCTTTTGACCCGGATCCGCCCCGGTCGTCTCAATCCCGGGATTTACCGGCTGGCTCTCACGCATGGCTCAAACTCCGCCATCGCCTTTTTGAAAATCCGATTGCAAAATGAAAACGGAACCAAGGAATTCTCGCGCAAAGTGCTTTGGTAACCTGAAAAGCCGGCTAAAAAAGCAACAATTCGTTCCGTTTATCACATTCATCCGCTCCCACTCCCATTGACCCTAAAAAACCTGGTGTAACGGGCCTTCGCAGGCATTCGCAGTTAGGAAAACCAGTTGTATTCATTTATCTTTTATAGAGCAATTTCGCGCGTTCGTTACCTGCTCGCAAACAAGCCGTTACCTCAAGGGGTGAGAGAATGATCTTATACCGGAGCACGCGGAAATTTGGGTATCTGAAACCCGAAGGTGGAAGTTTGATTTTGAAAAAATTAATGACACTCGGCATTGCCTGCTTGGCACTCTTTGCAGCGGCTCCGGCCTATGGACAAGCCGCTCCCGTAGCGAGCCCGGATGACAACAGTCCCTTCGTGAATGAAATCACCGTAACTTTGACCTCCCCGGGTGCCCAGGCCGGGGATGAGATTCTTTACCAGATCGGCAATTCCGCCTTCAATCCCCCCTACAATGGCCCGAATGTCCAAACCTATGGTCCCCCTCTGCACTTCACCGCCACCACTGTATTGAAAGCGGTTGCAAAGCGTCCGGGGTTGCTTGGGGACGAATACAGCTCCCCCGTCACATGGAACTACGTGAAAGCTCCGCCGCCCAATCAGGCGCCATCGGTTGTTTTCAGTACTCCGGCAAACGGAACGAACCTGGTCCGCGGTACCAGTGTTACCTTTACCGCCACGGTTACCGATCCCGATGCTACCACTCCCTATACCTCTCAGTTTTCCCGAAAGGCCGCGAGCGAAGCCACTTGGACAAATATTGGATCCAGTATTACGGGGGCAACCCCCTCCGTGACCGTAAACCCCGTAAACTTTCCCCTCAACACCACCCAGATTCGCGTTGTCAGCGTGGACGCAGCGGGAGGGACCGACAACGCCATCATCAACGTTACCGTTTCGGATCCACCGAATGATCCGCCTGCCGTAAGCATCACCCAACCGAGCAACAATGCTTCCATCCCATACGCCACCCCGGTAACCGTCAACGCTACTGCCTCTGATACGGATCCCGGGGTCCAGAGAGTCGAATTCTACGCGACACCCACAGGGGGAACTCGGCAACAAATCGGTACTGCCGATTTAACCTCCCCATACTCCGCCAGCGAGGTCCTCCCGCCCGGAACCTATGCCTTGACCGCGATCGCGTATGACAATGCTACCCCGGCGCTCCAAACCACCTCGTCCATCGTTAACATCACGGTGCTCCCACCCCCGAACACGCCGCCTACCGTAAGCATCACCGAACCGAGCAACAATGCCTCCTTCCCATACGCCTCCTCGGTTACCGTCAACGCTACTGCCTCTGATTCGAATGGCGGGGTCCAGAGAGTCCAATTCTACGCGACACCCACGGGGGGAACTCGGCAACAAATCGGTGCTGACGATTTAACCTCCCCTTACTCCGCCAGCGAGGTCCTCCCACCCGGAACCTATGCCTTGACGGCGATCGCGTATGACAATGGTACCCCCGCGCTCTCTACCACCTCGTCCCCTGTTAACATCACGGTGCTCTCCCCCCCGACCAATCAGGCACCCACGGCCAAAGCCGGCGCCGATGTCACCTTGCAATGGCCGGCCAATACCGTATCCCTCAACGGCGGCACGTCCACGGATCCGGAAGGCACCGTCCTTAAATATGCATGGACCGGTCCCGCCGGCGTTACCTTTACGGGCGCCAACACGGCCACGCCCGTAGCGACGATTGCCGCTCCGGGCGCCTATACAATCACCCTTAAGGTCACGGATTCTGGAACCCCGCCTCTCGAAGCTACCGACCAGGTGATCGTCACCGTAAATCCCATTTCCGATTCGACCTTCAAACCCACCATCACAAGTGCTCTGAAAGATACCGCGAAAATGTCCCAAGCCTTTTCCTATACCATTCAAGCCAATGGGAATCCCGCCCCGACCTTTACGGCTTCGCCCCTTCCCGCCGGCCTCACCTTGACCGGCAACAGCATCAGCGGCACTCCCACCGTTTCCGGTAATTATTCCATCACCCTAACCGCCACCAACTCCAAGGGATCGGATAGCAAGGTCCTAGCCTTGACAATCAACGCGGATCCCGTAATTACCCAGAATCTGGATTCGGCAATGACCGTTCAGGAAAAAACCAAAGCCGTCTTCACCGTGAAAGCCACGGGATTCCCGGCCGTGAGATATGAATGGCAATACCGCGCCGGAACTACGGGCGCCTTCAAAGTCGTCGGCCCCAATTCCGCCACCTACACTATCGATCCCACCACCACTTCATCGGCCGGATACTACCAGGTAGTCGTGATCAGTCCCACTGGAACCTTCGCCGTCAGCCGCATGTGCCAACTTAAAATCACCCCGGCTCCCCTTCCCATCCGCATCACCACCAATCCGTCGCCGTTGAGCGTGATCGTGGGCGACCGGGTGCAATTCAAGACCAAGGCCACGGGCGGTGGGAAAATGCTCTACCAATGGTTCAAGGGAACGACCGCGCAAACCTCGCCGCCAAGCGAAAAGGATAGCGTCTTTGTCCTGGCATCCGCCGGAGTCAATGACGGCGGCCTCTTCCGGGCCCGGGTCACGAGCAGTTTGTATCCGGATACCACCAAGCCCGAGGGTTTGGCCTATAGCGACACGGCCCGCCTGGTGGTCCAGCTGCCCAAATTGCCCAAGCCGAAGTCGAGTCCCAAAGGCGGCCCGTTCTGGCCTAGCGTTCAAATCACCCTCAGCGACGATACCGCCGGAACCAATATCCATTACACTACCGACGGATCTGACCCGACGCAATCAAGCCCAACCTACACGGCGGGGAGTCCTCTGGTGCTCGAAGTGACCAGGTCCGTAAGAGCCAGGGCCTACAAGACCGGATTTCGCGCCAGCGATGCCATGGTCGAAACCTTTACGCGGACGGAGCCGGGCAAGGTCATCAAACCCGTTAACACTCCTCCCGCTCCCACCTTCAAGGTTTCCATGAATTGCACCTTGAAAACGGCGACCCCGGGCGCTGCCATCTATTACACCCTGGACGGTACCAGTCCCCTGACCGGCACCCCCAAGGTATTCAGCGGTTCCATCCCCCTCACCCAGACCACGACCATCATCGCCGTGGCCAAAAAGGCGGGCATGGTAGACAGCGACACCCTGAAGGTGACCTATACCCTGGAGGCCATCACCAGCAAGGTACTTGCGCCCACTGTCTCGCCGTTAGTCAGCGAATTCGTCGGCAAGATCGCGGTCACCCTGACTAGCGCCACCGACGGCGCGACCATCTGGTATACCACGGACGGCAGCTCTCCGGACAGTTCATCCACGCATATCGCCTATGTCGCGGGTACCCCGATCACGTTGAGCAAGACCACCAAACTGCGCGCGGTCGCCACCAAACCGAATTTCCTGGCAAGCGACATCGTCGTGCAGACCTACAACCTGATTCCGGGTCCCATCACCGCCACCCCACCCCAGTCGGATGAACCTTTCGACTCGGTCATCACGGTAAAGCTCGCCGCTCTCCCGGCGGGCGCGACCATCCGGTTCACCACGGAAGGCGTAAAGCCCGGCCTGGATTCTCCGGTATTCCCTGCCGAGGGTCTCACCCTTACCGCCACCACCACGATTTCCGCCATCGCGGTCATGGACGGGGTGTCCAGTACGGTGTACGCCTTCAATTATACGCGCTCACGCACCCAATTGGCGCCGCCCAGCGTCGTTACCACGGGCAATCAATCCACCTTCAAGGACACCATGAGCGTGGGCCTTTTTTCCACCCGCCTATCCACCATCTACTACACCCTTAACGGGGATATTCCGACTACTACCAGCGAGAAATACTCCGCCCCTATTCTGATCGATTCGACCGTGACCTTGCAGGCCATCGCCGTTCAGAACGGCTACAGCAACAGCAAGATCCTGATCGCCCCTTTCACCCTGGTCCCGGAAATGCCTACGGCCACCCCTAGCGCAGGAAGTTACCCCACGGCGATAGATGTTCACCTCAGTTGTTCTTCCAAGCGGGTCAAGTATTTCTATACCTTGGACGGCGAGCCTCCGACTCCGGACAATCATTTCGAGTACGTGCCCGGCACCCTACCCATCGTCATCTCCGCGTCCAGCGAATTGAAGGCCTACGCCGTGGCCGGAAACTCGCAAGGCCCCATGCTGGAGGCGACATACGAGATCTTCGGTTTGGTGGATTTCACCTTGGAGCCGGGAAAGACCATCCTCCTTGGCGGAGGATATACCCTGCGTAACCCGGGAGGCCAGCCCGCCACGGTGGCAGGCAACATCGGCGGCGCCAACCAGCTCAAGGTGGACGGTTTCTCGGGAATTCAATACGTGATAAATCTTAAGCTGAGCGCCGCGGATACCGCCTTGGGTACGGAATTTCCGGATCTCGTTTTCGCCCGCCCTACCGCGGACAAACGCTCGATGTATCAACTCGACCTGTCCCAAAAGGTCCAATTCATTTCCGGCGACGACACGGTGACGCTATCGAAACCCGGCAGCTATTTCATGGGCATCGACAAGTCGCCGCCCGTGATCCGTTACGTCTCCGAAAGCTTCGACGCCAAGGATTCCACACGGGTCCATTTCGAGGTAGAGGATAACGTCTCCAACCTATCCTACGATTTGAAGCGAAACGACAACCCCGCGCTCAACCTCGCGCAGCAAACCCTTTTCAGCGGCCAGGGTCTCTCCTTCAGTCTCAAGCACCCGCCGGGATCGCTCAAGCCCTTATCCGTGCAATTGATTGTCAACGACTATCAGGCAGCCTCCTTCTATCCCAAGGATCCCGGAACCATGCTGTCCCTGTCCCAGCGCTTGGGGGCCATCAAAGGCCCGGACGCGTGGTCCATCGGAGCCCCGAACTCGGCCTTCGACTTCATCGGCATACCGCTGGCACTGGATACCCCCCTGACGCTGGCTAAGCTTCGCGACGCGAATCCGGGCGCCGCCCTCGAAGGCGTGGCCTGGAAGAACGACATTGGGAAATACCTCCCCCTCGACGGAAAAGAAGTCCTCCGCCCCGGGCAAGGATATTGGATCGGAGCCCGTTCGCTCGTGTCTTCCTTGTCGATGAAATCCGCCACCACACTGCCGTCGGGAAAGGGAAATTTTACCGTCCAGCTCAAGCATGGCTGGAACCAGATCGCCAATCCGCATCTGGAAGAACTCTATTGGCCTTATTCACGCAAACTCGGGGATAAATACAAGACTTACCAAATCAAAGGTCTGTTTGAATTCACCTCAAGCATCAACGACTTCACCGAGAGCGAGTCGATGAAGCCTTGGCGCGGCTATTTCGTGTACAGCTACGTCGCCAAAGACACCACAGTAATCCTTTCGCCGCGTCCCATCACCGAATTTGCCATGAAAAAGGCAAGCGCCGGATCGGGAAACATCAGGATGACGCTCGGTTGCGGGTTGACCCGTTCCTTGGTCCTGGGAGCGGACCCGCTTTCCTCCGACGGTCTGGGACGCGAAGATGAATTCTCCCTGCCCCGCCGCGATCAAGGAACCTTCCTGCGGGCCTTGCGCGACGGTTCCGGGCTGGCGTCCGATTGGGTGCGGCTACGTCTGGACGGCATCCAGGAATGGAAGGTCGCCCTGGACGGTTCCGGCGATTCCCTGCCCGCCCTGCGAGTACTGGACCAGGACCTTCCCGAGGGTTATGAGACCTGGGCGGTCTCGCCTTCCCGGTCCATGAAGTTCCGACTGGAAGCGGGCCGCTCCGTTCCCGCCTCCGGTCTGACCAAGGACACCCTTCTCGTTTATTCCGGCCCGCGGGAAAAGATGGCACGTTTCAACCTTCTGCAAAACCTGTCCGTTGCCGCCCCGCCCTTGGATTTGCGGGTTTCCGCCCGCAACGGAGGCTTCAACGTACAGATGGCTTTGCCCAGCAAGGCGCGCATCCGGGCCTTCGTGTGGGCCTTGGGAGGTGTGCGCCAAGGGGAGTTCGCCCTGGGACCCCTCTCCGAGGGCAGCTACGCATTCACCTTCGCCGGCGACTTCCGCAATCGCCCCGCCCGCCTGGCTCCGGGCATTTATTTCCTGACCATGGATATCCAAGGCGCCGCCCTGCATACCCGGCTGACCCGGAAAATCGTCCTCTCCGACTGAGCGGGCCGAATCGCCTCGCCTGGGCGGCCGGGATTCTCTCCCTGGCGCCAAGGCGTGGGGAATCCCATTGCTCTTGACACTGGGCAAATCCGCTTCCGGGTGGCCGTTCCCGCTTTCCAAACCTCCATTAGCGATTCTGGCGCTTCGGTGGTACATTTCTAACCAGGCCGTAATCGGACCAAAATACGGCCGGATCAAGGTCCCGAGCAGCCTTCACCTGTTGTTGCGCCGGTGATGCACGGGTTTTATTTGGACAGAATCAGAGTTCCATTCCGATGAAAAACACATTCTGGCAAGCCCTGGGCATAGGGCTCTTATTGTCCCTCGCACCGCTCCAAGCCGGTACGGTCGAGGATTTGTCCCAGGCCAAGTCCTATCTTAAGGACCATCTGATGCAGGTCAACCGGAAATACCCGTTCCCGGACTGGGAAAAGCAGGTGGTCAAATGCCGGGCCAATGTGGAGCGACTGCGCGCGCGGATTGGTTCCCAGGGCGGCGCGTTCGACAAGGACGGCTACACCCAAATCGAACCGCTGGCCAAGGACATCCAGGAACTGCTTAGGCGCCGCGCGGATGCCGAGCGGCTGATCAAAGAACTTCAAGTGTCCTCGCTGGTCGCGCGCATCGAAGGCGCTTTCGCCCAGAACGGCAAAAGTTGGGACCCTGAGGCCAAGCTCGCCTTCCAGAACGCCTTGATGCCGTACGAGGCCGGCAGCCTCCGCCCCAAAACCGCCTTCCAGGCCAACGTCGCCGCCTTGGACAGGGACTTCCGCCAAATCCAGACGGAATGGCTCTACGCCTTCGCCCAGGACTATCTCGGCCGGCGCGTCGAGGATCATCTGCGCGCCTACAACCTCGCCAAGATCGAAGCGCTTTACGATGACTACTCCTTGCAGCTCGACTATTGGAACCGGCAGATCCAGGCCAACGCTGCCCAAACGGAGCAACAGCTCCAGGCGCTCAAGAAGAAGTACGGCGAAAACGAGGGATGGCTGCGGCAGAACCTGGAAAGCCTGCTCGACGCGCTTAATACCGATTTCCTCTTCAGCGATCTGCTCGAATACGCGCGTAAGCAGCAGGTGGAATTCACCCTTGAGGTCGAAGACAGGATCGAAGCCTCCCTCAAGGAGCGGAACCAGTCCACCCTCGCGCCCATCCAGGCCCGTATCGCGCAATGGAGGAGCTTCGCCGCGGATCTTCAGGATCGCGCCGCCACCGCCTCGGCTCAGGCCCGGACGCAACAGAGCCAGGCCATGGCCCAGGCTGAGGATGAACGCAAGGAGCATGAGCGCATGGAGGCCCTCAGGGAGGAGCAGAAGCGCATGGAACAGGAACAGAAGGAAAAGTTCAAGCAGACGCTCAGTTCACTGCGCACCTTCACTTTCAAAAGCGAAACCTCCCTGGAGCTGGACGACGACTCCAAGAAGGCGCTATCGACCAAGTCCGGCTTCCTCAAGACCAGTTATGTCCGTTCCGGCGTGGTTAAGCTGAAGGTGGCCAAGGAGAGGTTCAACGACACCCTGGCCTTGGTCCAGAAGTTCAAGGTTGAAGAGGGGCAGGTCGACTTCTCCAAGATGTCGCTCCAGGAACGCTCCAACCAGAGCGCCTATACCTACGCCTCGCCCGCGGGCCGCACCAGCCAGGGAGACCTGGACAATTTCGTGGCCGAAGTGGCCCTCGGGTCGTTCAGCACCTATTACAACTTTCTGTCCTACGTGACACCCAGCCGCTGGAGACCGGGCCGCCTGTCATGGTCCGCCGACCGCACGGGCGAGAAGGCCGCCCATGACCGCGAGTTCAGCTATGTGGATCTGGTAGTGGACGCGCACCGCAAACGGTCCGGAGGCGGCAACCGGGACGAATCGGTGAAGAACCTGCCGGCAAACATGATCGTCATCTTCGATCCGCAGGGTTCCATCATCCGCTTTCAGTCCTTCGCCGACGTGGACCAGGTCTCCATCCGCTCCGGCGATCTGGTGGCGGGGAAACTGCACTACAAGTTCCTGAACTACTCCACGGACCGGCAGCATATCTACCTGAACGGTATCGACCCGGAAATGAAGGTGTCGAGTCCTTCCACCTAAGGGTTCAGCAACTGGACCGTTAAAAAGACCGCCATCGGGTCCATCAAAAAAAATACTCGCTTACAGGCGTTTGCGCGAGAATAACCACATTCCGACGGCTACGGCGAGGGCCGACCAGACCGCGACATTGGCCAGGGCATTCCGGGATTCCGGGCGCAGGAAGAAATCGCTGACCATGCCCAGGGACCAGGCGTGGATTCCCCCAAACCGAGGCAGCAGGTTCGCCAAATGGGTGAAGCCATTGCCCTCCCGCAGCACCCCGGCATAGGCGCTCCAAAGATTCACCACATAGATGACCGGCAGGAGCAGGAGCCAGAGGAAAAAAATCATGAAATTGCCCACCAGGTTGCGCAGCAAGAAATACAGGCTGACCAGGCAAAACGTGCCCAAGCCCAACGGAGCGATGAGGATGAAGAGATGGGATAGGTTGACCCCGGCGACCCGGTAAAGCTCTTCCCAGAACAGCGCGATCGCCACCGTGCCATAGGCGAGGGCGGGCAGGAATACCGATGCGATTTTGGCAAGGTAGAAGGCAGGGCGGCCGATATCGCGGGCCAGCACCAGCAGATCGTTGTTGCGCAGGTAATGGTTTCCAGCCCTGTCGAGGCAGAAGCACAGGGCGAACAGGGTGGTGAGGAAAATGATGGTGGAATATCCGATGGCGACCACGTAATTGAGGCGCAGGGCCTGCCCTACCAGTTCCCCGTTGATATGGATGTCCCCGACCATGATGTAACGGATGGGAACCACTACCAGCATGAGGCTGGCGAGGGCAGCCCACAAAAGCGGCCCCTTGATGACCGGGGTCAGTTCGAAAAGCAATATGGCGCGCAGGCGATTGGCGGTTCCCGGGCTCACCGCACCCGATCCAGGAAATATTTTTCGAAGGCGTTGAAGTCCTGGAACTCGGACATGGGGCTGGCGCCCGCCACCTTGCCTTTATGCAGCACCAGCACCTGGTCGGCCAGGTGCATCACCTCGGCCAGGCGATGGGTCGAGATCAGCAGAGTGGTCCCCGACGCCTTGAGCGCGTCCAGCTTGGAGCGGAGCATGGCGATGCCCACCGGATCGAGGCCGCTGTTGGGTTCGTCCAGGATCAACAGGCGACCGCAGTCCAGCATCGCGATGGCCAGGGCCAGGCGCTGTTTCATGCCTTTGGAATAGGCGCGGATGGGTTTTCCGGTTAGCTCCAGGCCGAAACCGTCGAGGTGGGTTTCCAGATCCCGGGCGGACTTGGGGTGATCCTGGCCGGTGAGGCGGGCATGCAAGGCGATGAGGTCGTGCGCCCTGGAGCGTTCCGGGAAATCCACCGACTCCTGCAGATACCCGATACCGCGCCGCGCGGCGGGATTGTCCGTGCGTTCCCCGAACAAGGTGGCCGAACCTCGCGTCGGCAAACGCAGTCCCAGAAGCAAATGGATGAAGGAGGACTTGCCCGCCCCGTTCTCGCCCACCAAGGCCACGCAGGCGCCGGCGGGGACTTCAACCGTAAGGGGTCCTATCCGGGAACCGCTCCCGTAGTCCAATTCCAGTCCCGTGCATGCGAGGGCGGCGGCGCCGGCAACGGTCATGCTTCAAAGCCTCACCAGGGAACGGCGCAATTCCACTAAGGCATCGCTTCCTTCCAGGGCTTTTACAGGAACGGAACCGTTCGCGTCGCGCCAGCCGAACCCGGCCCAGACCAGGTCCGCCTTGAGCAGCCCCGAAGCCCCGTACCAGTATTTGCCGGATGCCAGGGGATTCGCCCCGTCCATAATGGTTTCCTTGACTCCCCAGGCCTCTTCCAAGCGCCCGTGATAGGTCAAGGTGTCGACCGAGGTCTGAGCGCGGCGCACCTGCAGGATTCCCATCGCCCGGGTTTCATCCCAGCCTTCCACCAGCAGGGAAGGAAGCGCGAAGACGGAGGTGCTGTCGA
>JBDSIO010000243.1:0-6679 GCA_039917895.1 Fibrobacteria bacterium
ACCAGGCGGCGGTAGCTGTTCACCGAGGCGTTCGAGAACACCTGGATGGACTTGCCGTGTTTGATGATGCCGCCGATGGCGTGCAAGGCCGTCTTGGACATGTGCGCGTATCCGTCGCCGGCGAAAAGGTTCTTCCCATCCTTCCACAGCGAAGTGTGCACGTGCATGCCGGAACCGTTGTCGCCCCACATGGGTTTGGGCATGAAAGTGGCCGTCTTGCCGTGCTTGGCGGCGGTGTTCTTGACGACGTACTTCAGCTTATGGACCTGGTCGCCTGCGGAAATGACGGTGCCGAACTTGACGCCGATTTCACACTGGCCCGTGGCCACTTCGTGATGGTGGATTTCCGGGGTCAGGCCCATCTTGATCAGGTTGGTCACCATTTCATTGCGGATGTCCATCAGGGAATCCTGGGGAGCCACGGGAGCGTAGCCGCCTTTGAACGGGACCTTGTTGCCCTTGGCGCCTTCGAGGCCGCTGGTCCAAGGACCTTCGTTGGTGTCGATGATGTACATGCCCTGACGGGGATCGCTCGTATAGCGGATGCCGTCGAAGATGAAGAATTCGGGTTCCGGTCCCATGAACGCCAGATCACCGATGCCGGTGGTCTTCAGGTATTCCAAAGCCTTCTTGGCGATGGAGCGCGGGTCGCGGTTGTAGGGCAAACCGGTGCGGGGTTCGATGATTTCGCAGTACATCCCAAGGGTAGGGGCGGCGACGAAAGGATCGAGATAGGCGGACGTCGGGTCCGGCTTCATGATCATGTCCGAAGCCTCGATGCCTTTCCATCCGCGGATGGAGGAGCCGTCGAAGGCCATGCCGATCTTGAACATTTCATCGTCAAGGCGGCTCACCGGAAAGGTGAAATGCTGCAGTTGACCGAACATATCTCCGAACAAAAGATCCACGTATTCGACCTTATTGTCCTTGGCAAGTTTGATGACTTCGGCGGGGGTCATATCGTCTTTTCTTCCTCCTGAAGAGTGTGAATCAGGCTGTCAAAAGCCTGAGGTTTCTAAAAAATGACTAGGGGAAAGTAGAAAAAAGTATCTTGGCGTTTTGAGTGACATTAGATGACAAAAGTTTTCCTTTGGTGACAAAAGTAGTCAATTGCCATATTTTGGCTCCCTATTGACCCTAGACGTTTTGAGTAGAAACGGAATTGTTAAACTCCATTTCGGCTTTTTTGCGTCCCAATTCTCTCTTCACGTCCATTTTTGTGCCCTGTGTTCCAAACCCCATCCCTAATTTAGGGGCTCGCGAAAGTATTCAAGCTAATGGCATGCCAGACAAGACACGGGCAGCGCCGAGTCGCCCGGCGAAACCCAGGAGATCTCCTGAATCCTTTACTTAAAGTCCTGGAACAACTTGCTCGCCTGCGGTTCTCGCTGTTTGGTGTATTTCCCCTTGTAATAGGTAATCTCGCCTTCAGGCATCATGAAGTAGACCTGGCCGATGCGGACATTGGGGTAGACGCGAATGGGGTGGACCACTTCGATTTCAAGGGTCCAGGTGGGGAACTGGCAGGTGAGATTTCCGTTTTCATCAGGCAGATAGCCCCAACCCACATCGCCGAATCCGGCGGTGATATGGGTGTTGATGCCCAGCCGGCCGATGGAACTGCGGCCTTCGAACATGGGGACGAAGCGGTTGCTGGTCGCGGTTTCGTTGCTGCAACCCAGGTAGAGGGTTCCCGGTTCCAGCACCAAACCCTCTTCAGGGATGATCAGCGCGCGGGTCGAGTTCTCGCTTTTCATGTCGAGGACGGCGCCCTTGGGCAGATCATAAACCAGCAGTTTGGGATTGAGCGATACATCGTAGGAGTTCGGCCCGAGATTGGCCGGGGTAAACGGTGCAATGTGGATGCTTCCCGCCTCCATCTGCTTGAGGATTTCCCGACCCGTTAGAACCATTGGACGCCTCTCGATAGCTGAAGACTGGAAAGGTATAAAATGGGTTTGGCGATGCCATGCAGCATGCTACTGCGACATTCCGACGGGATCGATTTGGGATGGGGACTTTGCCCGCGGCCCGATTGCTTTTAACTTAATGCCATGAAAACGGCGCTGATCGTTCTGGCCTGTGCGTTCGCGCTCGCCGCGTACCCAGCGCTGGCGGGTCCATCCGCGTCTTCTTTGCACCAGGGAGCCAAACCGGAGACGGACCCGGATTTCGGCTGCCGGTATCTTGAATTCCGCGCCCCGCAATCGGCCAACGGCATGATCCTGCGCGAAGTTCCGCTGTTCCTGGCTTATCCCGATACCTTGGGGCCGTTGGCCGTGGAGGCATTTCTGCTCGCTCCGACCGAAAATGCCGCGGCGAAGATCAAACAGGCCGACTGGCAGATCAAATCGTTGACGCCGCAAGAGCGGAAGGCGTTGAAAGCCCTGCGAGATCTCGTGGACGGCCATGTCCGCGAAGCAGGGGAGGGCATTGCCGATGTCCTCCCCAAGGTTTCGTCGAGGCTTAGATCCATCCTCAAAATCGATCGTGCCTTGATCCTTTTCCTAGCGGGCTTCCCCGCGGATGCGGAACGGGATTGGCGCGGTTTGTCCCTACCCGGAAGGAGATGCGCGGAAATCGCCATGCGCAATCTGTTTTCCCTCTACTTGTCGCGCGGGTCGGTGGACTCGGCCCAGGTAATGGTGGATGCAGCCCTCAAAGCCAACCCCAAACACAAATGGGCCAACGCCTCCAAAGGCTACCTGTTCCAGATGAGGTCCACGGAAGAGGATTGGGAGCGTTATCTCCGGGAGAAATCCGAGGTGAAGGATTCCCTTTTCGACATCCAACTTGCTTACGCCCGCCATCTGAAAGGACAGAAGCGTTATGAGGAGGCGGTCCGATACTACAACCGCGGCCTTGACGGCGTTTCGGGAAATGGGCCTGCCTGGCTGGAACTGGCGGACACCTATTACCGCATGGGTCTTTCCTTTCTGGCGCAAGCCTCCCTGGATAAATGCTTCGCGGCGGGTATCCGCGATCCCTACGTGTACGAACTGCTCGGCCTGGTGCTGGTGGACATGAGCAGCTACGCCGCGCAGGGGAAGACCCTGCAGGATTGGCGCTGGGGCGTCTTGGATATGCGCGATTTGCACTGGGGATTGGATCCTTCCTGGGCCGACCGGTGTTGGCGCATGGCGGAACGGAACCTGGAAAGCGGCCTTGGGCACGATCTGCAAAGCCGGAGCATGACGCAACTACTGTATCATCTGTATTCGCATAATGGGAAAACCGAAGCGGCGAACAATCTTCGGGAGGATTTTTGGTTCCATTTCTCCGGACCACGTATCCCCAGGCAGATCAACCTCATCGGTCCTGATACGCCTCCCACCATGTGGCTGCGAATCCGTATGGGACAGGTCAGCGGACCCCTGGTTTTCGCCGCCGCGCAGTCCGATTTTTTCGAACCGTTTTGATGGCTTTGGTTCCCATTCAGTACCCTTTTAGTAGCTTTTGCCCTCGTCGTCGCCCCGGTTAAGTCACCGTCAATGTGATGCGGGACACATACCGGGGTGCGGATAAATGACATTTTGCCTTGGGGGTCAAGGAGGCATGAAATTGGGCACAGGTAAACGACTCACACTCTCCCTCCTCGCCGTTTGTGTGGTCGGGTTTTCCGTCAAGGCGGATGCCCGGGCGATGATTAACACCTGCCCTGAAGCCCAGGCGGCGGCGCTCCCCAGAACGCTTTTTGTCCAGACTCCGGCTCTCAAGTACACTGTCACGAATTTCGACCCCAGTTGGTTCGACACCGACCACCCGCAGAACGCACCCACCCTTTTCCTGCTTAACATCGCCCCGGAGCTGAAGGGCTTGGCCGGCCAACTGCGGCTGCGCGTGCAAATCGTCGCGGACACTTCCCTGGGCCGCAATCCCGGTTCGGCCCTGATCGGATTCGATCGAATCAGTGGTCCGCTCGATGAATCCAAAATCGGCGTGACCCTCCGGTCCAATGAAGTGTTCGAACTGGCCTGGTCCCCCGGAGGCACAAATTTCCAAAACAGCCGGTTGTACGACTTGATCCTGGAAAAGCGGGTCGCTCCGGAAATGAACCTGATTTTCAAATTCAATTTGACCTGCGAATCCAACACCGACGCGGCGTTCGCCGATGCGCAGACCGCGCCCATAATGATTGCCGGCAGCGATGAAGGCCACCTCCGTTACGTGAAGATGATCCAGGCTCTCTATCCGGGCACGCGCATCACCAATCCGGTTCCTGTGCCGTTGTACACCGTGATGCCCATCTTCAAGGTGGCGTCCGAGCTGTTTAACACCAAGGTGTACGAATATCCGCCGGACCAACCCAGGATCGAGGTTTTCCTGTACGAACTTCCCACGGGAACCAATCCCAAAGATGCCATGGACGGATTGGAGTTCGCCAAGTTCGGTATCTTCGGAGAATCGCCCACGCCCTATCCCGCCAATCAACCCCAATTGCAGCCGGGAATGACCTACGTGTGGCGCGCCCGGGCCATCCTGCGCGGCCCCACCTCGGACTACCTGTATTCGGACCCCCTGTACTTCAAGGTCGATGAGCGGTTGGAGGGCGGTTCATCCATTCCCCGCTCGGAACTGAGCGAACTGACGACCGTGGAACAGCAGATCAAATACGGGGATGATTATTCCAAACGGGTGATGGCCGCCCTCAAGATCATCCTGGGAGACAACTTCGAAGTCTTCGACCTTTCCCGCGCGGGGAAAATTCCCGCGAAAGGCCAGATACGCCTCAACGGGCACCCGTATTCCCTGGAGGAATTGGAACGCCTGGCGCGTGAATTCCATCAGAGCCGTCATAGCGTTACGCGCTTGAGGTTCCAATGAAGGCCGGAGCCGGATTTGCAATGTGGGTCTTTTGGGCGTTATTGACTGTGGTTTCAGCATCTCCATCACTGGCATCGTCTCCAGGGTTGGCCATCGTCAAGTACGCCAAAGGCGGTTTGAAGGTAACCTCCGGGGATACCGCCGCGCAAAAGGATTTGCTGCAATCGGATCTGCTGCCGCAGGGCGCCCAAGTGGAATCAGGCAGGGACGGAAAGGCCATCTTGCGTCTGCTTCCCGATCAGGCCTTTCTGGAAATCCGGCCCAATTCCGTTTTCACGCTCAAACGCGTGAAGACCAAGGACAAGCGCGTGCGCCGCGTGACCATGGAAGCGGGCGAGGTGGTTTTCGGTCTCAAGAAGAAGAGCGAAAGCGTGCAATGCGAGAACGCTCAGACCCAAGCCACCGCGGCGGCAGGGAAGTTCTCCTGCAAGACGAATGAAAAAGGCGTGGCGGTTTTCCTGGTGCAGGAAGGCGAAGTTTCCATATATAATCGGCCTAAGGAGCTTACGGTCGTCGTCCGCAGCGGCCAAAAGGCCATATCGGACCTCAACGGCATCAAGGTGACCGACGCGACCGATTCCGAGATGGAAGAAGTGGGGTTCCGACAGAACACCATCGAAGTGGATTTCCTCAATCCGCAAACCGAGGACTTTACGACCCTGGAAGTGGAATATGAATCCAACTTCTGAAGGGAGCATGATCTCGAAAATGCTTGCCATGTCGGCAATATGGGCCATCTTGGTTTCGGCCGCGACAGTATGGGCGGCCTCGCCGGTCCAGTCAGGGTCGGCGGTGCAACCCATCGCTGGTCCCGAAGCGGCCGCTCCAGTCGGACCAGGCATCGGCGGCGATGCCTTGGATGCCTCAACCCCGGCCCCCGGAGGACCGGACGCCGCACCCGCGGCCGGATCGGACGATACCCTGGCCCACGACATGTCGGCTGCGGACCCGACCATCGGCGGATTCCACATTCCCATCGACGGCGACGTCTTCTATGAGACCGAGCTCCGCGTTCTGTCTTCCTTGCCGGGAACCCCGCCCGCCAGCATGGTGCTGCTGGTGGACGGCTATGCCGAGACCAATCCCCTGGTGGTGGCCGACGGCCTCGTCACCGCGCGCCTTACCGGTCTGCGGAAGGGCGTCCATCAATTGACCTTGCTGCTCTTCAACGAACGCACGGAAATCATCCAAAAGCAGGAAGCGCGCTTTTTCATCCGCCTACCCGAGCCCGTCAAGAAGTCCCGGGGCGGCAACTACCGACAGTTCGGCCGCGTGGTGGCCAAGGTGGATTGGAAGAACGGCGAAGCCAAAGGCCGCATCCTTTCCCAAAGCGAATTAAAGGTAGCCCCGGGAACCGATTCGGTTTTCTCCGGCGATCCGGAAACGCCCGTTTCTCAGGAACTGGAAGGCGTGACGGAAGCCGCCTACAATGTCAAATACAAACAGGTGGAAGCCTACGGCAAGGTGCTGCTGCGCACCGACGAGGACCGCTTCCGCCAACCTGCCCACCGGGTCACGGCCAATATCAAATACGGCCCCTGGGTCTCGTTCAAGGGCGGCGACATCTATCCGCTCTACAACCCCATGTCGCTGAACGGGACGCGCGTGCGCGGCGCCGAAGCGGTGCTTAACCTGGTCAAGTCCGAAACCAACTGGGGATCGTTGCGCGTCGTACGCGGCGAAAGTCGCCGGGAAATCGCCTCTTATATCGTCAAGTACGATACGGGAAACGGGACGCGGATCGATACGGTACCCGGGTCCTTCGCCCAGACCATCACCGCCGCCCGTCTCGGTTTGGGTGGAGGACCGAAATTCGACTTCGGTCTCAGCTTAATGAAAGCCTCGGACGACGAAG
>JBDSIO010000244.1:0-13131 GCA_039917895.1 Fibrobacteria bacterium
TTAGCACTGCCGGCGGACGATGCTTCCGGAATGAGCTTCCGCAGCAGAGCTTTGCGATCGAGCAGGCTGCATGCCGTGAGATCCCTGCCCCCGCAAAAGGGGAGGTCGAAGGCATAAAAAGCGATCAGGCCGTTTTGCGCGCTCGGGTTTTGCCTACCCTTACTTCCGCTTACGTCGACGGCATCGCCCGCCGGCGGAGGTATACCGAAAGCATTTCCTTTTACGGCCGCAGGTCCTTTTCCTATCCCTTTTGCGACCGCATCCTCTTTTTCGATTTTGCCCCACCCCTTGCCGCGGGAAAATCCCCGGCCCTTCAGACGGTTCTGGAGCAGTTGAAAGCGGGGAACGCCTTCGCCGTCGAGGACCACGATTTCCCCATCCAGCATGCATGACTCGACAGGGATGCGGGCTCCCATTTCCACCAATTCCGGAAACATATGATCCATGGTTTTGCCCGAGCGGGAGATGAGATGGACTCCGGATGCATCCTTGCGGAGCAGCCCGCGCCAACCATCCCACTTGGTTTCGAAGACCCAATCCGGATTGTCGAAGGCTTTATCGGTCAAAGTGGCCAGCATGGGCGGGAGGAAATCCGGCAGGAGGGCGGCTTTTGCGCCCGCAGGCCATTTGCCTAGCTCCACATTGCGGATCCGGACGTTTTTACCTTCGGTTTTTACCGCCGTTTTGACGGGGGCCGATTCAGGCGAAACGGCCTTAGGCGAAGCAGCCCCGGTTTTCCCGATTTTCCTGAACGCGGCCTTAGGGATCTCGAAACCCTCCGGTTTTTCCGTGCGTGAGCCGTAGGGCAGGATCAAGCCCGGTTCCACATCCTCCTCCGCGTATCCGTCGCGCTTTTTGAACAGGAGCCATTGGCGATCGCCGCGGCTGCCCCGGATAAGCATGAAGCCTCCGCGCAACTTCTCACCCTGGAACTGCAAGTGCAGTTTTCCTTGCGCATATTGTTCCAAAGGATCTTCTCCGGGCGAAACGGAATAGGTGCCCGAATCCCAGATCACCATTTGGCCCGCGCCGTATTGCCCGTCGCCGATGGAGCCCTGGAAGGTGAGGTATTTGACGGGATGATCCTCCGTGTTCACGGCGAGGCGGCGCACCTTGGGATCCAGGGAAGGGCCTTTGGGGACCGCGAAGGACTTGAGCACGCCGCCCATCTCCAACCGCAAATCGAAATGCAAACGCGAGGCATGGTGTTCGTGCACGACAAAGCGCCCCCCCGCCCCTTTTTCCACCTTGCCATGGGGTTCCGGGGTTGCCAGGAAGTCGCGCTTCCTCCGATAGGTAGCCAGGGAAGGACGTACCATGTAGGTTTACCCCGCTTTTTTCCGGTGGTAGTGCCTTTCCGAATGGACCGGCTCCTTCGCCTCCGCGGCCGCTTTGGGGCCCTTGGCCAGGCTCTGCTTGAGCCGATCCATCAGATCGATGACCTTGCCTTCCATTTGCCTGGATTCGGCCTTGCCGGCTTTTCCGGCTTTTCCCGCTTTTCCCTTCTCCTGGCCGACCTTTTTCCGGATGGTTTCTTCCAGGCGTTCCTGGTGGGCGTTATGGAAAGCTTCCGCCTTGAAATGCCCCTTTAGCGTGCCGACCAATTGCTTGGCCAGGTTCAATTCCTGTTTGCCGACGACCTGGGTCATGGGAGGGAAGCCCAACTGCTTGGGGTCCTCCATCTCTTCGATGAAGTGCATGAGGTTGAGGATGATGGCCGCGCCGTCCGCCCTCAGGGCGGCCAGGTGTTCCTTGTTGCCGAATTGGATCTTGCCCACGCCCACCATGCCCGAATCGCGGATGGCCTCGCGCAGCAGCACGTAGAGGTTTTGCGCCTTCTTGTCCGGCATCACGTAATAAGGGCGTTCATACAGCTTGGTGTCGATTTCCTCCGCCTTGACGAAAACGGAAATCTCCAGATTGCGGGTGTTGGGGGCCTTTCCCGCTTCCAGATCCTCCTTTTCGAGCGGGACATAGGCGTCCTTTTCGTGCTCGAACCCTTTGATGATTTCCGCCTGCTGCACGATCTCCCCGCATTTCTTGCACACCTTTTGGTAGCCGATGCGCCCATGATCCCTTTTATGCAGCATGTGGAATTCCAAATCGCGCGATTTGAAAGTCGGTGTCAGGGTGATGGGGATATTGACCAGTCCGAAACTGATGGTTCCCTTCCAAGCTGTCGGCATTGTAATCCCCTTTTATGGTCTGGGCTCCGGAAAACCGGGCCCATAAATCCTTGATTTTCAATGGGATACCGATAGGCGCCCCAAGAAAACATACGTTTGGGCAGAGGTGTGCGCAAAAGATTGGATTCTCCCACCCATCCAAGGCCTTTTGATTGGAAAGCCTGGGGAACCCAGGAAGATTCCGCGTAATCCCCATGGACTTCCGCTTGAAGTTTTTTCCCTGGCCCGGGGTCCGCGGCGGTAAGGATTGCCGAGTCCCTATGATTACCCTTCAACTCCGACATCAATATCCGCGCGAATTGAGGGGCTTTTAGCGATTAACCGGCCCTTCAAGCGATTGGCACCGGGATTGCTTGGATAACCTGGTAGAACCATAACGCTTTTCGAAGGGGCGCATATGTTTGCAGATACGATGGAAATCACAGAGAAGAAAAACCAAGAACCCTTAATCAGCATCCGCGATGCCGCGCGCATCATCGGAGTTCCCCCCCACACCATCCGGTATTGGGAGAAGGAATTTTCCGATTTCCTGGTCGCCCCGCGGACCATGGGGAAGCAGCGCCGCTACGGTGACGCGCAGATCCATAAACTGCGCACCATTTTCCGCATGTTGAAGGAAGAAGGGTATTCGATAGCCGGCGCCAAGCGCGCCTTGGCGAAGCAGAACCAGGCCGCCAACCTCGGCAACAGCCAGGCTTCAGGCACCCTGGAGAGCCTGAGCGCGGAGATGGCCGTAAAAATCCTCGCAATGGTCAAGAATGAGCTCAGCTATCAGTTCTAGAAAACCGCGCTACTCCGTCGTCATCGTCACCTACAATTCGCTCGAGAACATCCGGGTCTGCCTGGAATCGTTGCGGAGATGCGGACCTTCCCTTGCGGGAACGGGCGCGCCGGGCCACGAGATCATCGTAGTGGACAACAACTCCCGGGACGGCACGCAGGAATACCTGCGGACCCAAGGCGACATCCGCGCGATCCTGAACGACGGGAACAATGGGTTCTCCAAAGGGTGCAACCAAGGAGCCGCGATCGCCAAGGGCGATTTCGTCATCTTCCTGAATCCCGATACCCTGGCGACGCCGGGTTGGCTGGATACCATGGTGCGCTATTTCCAGGATCCTACCGTAGGCGCGGTGGGCCCCGTATCCAATTACGTGGCCGGACTGCAGCGCCTTGACATGAACCTCCCGCCCGCTTGGCGCGACGCGAAGACCTTTCCCGGAAACGGGGCGGTGGAAGTGGCCGACAACCTGGCCCGCATCCTCAAAGAGGGCAACGCGGGCAGGGGCGTGACCACCAAACTGCTCATCGGCTTCTGCCTGATGATGGAGCGCTCCCGTTACGAGGCCATGGGGGGAATGGACGAGAATCTATTCCTGGGCAACGACGATCTCGACCTTAGCTGGCGGCTTCGGAACCTCGGACTCAAGCTTGTCGTGGCCTCGGACGCGTTCATTTTCCATGAAGGACAGAAGAGCTTCAAGACGGAAGCCAAGTCCCACGTCGACCGCCTGACCCAGGAGTCGACCGACGCACTGTACGTGAAACTGGTGGAACATTACGGCGGCCGGGAGAACCTCCCTTCCGCAATCGACCTTTGGGGGATCGGCTGGTTCAGCCCCTCCCCTTCCCTGCTCTCAGGACCTTTGAATAGTACACGCGATTCGCGTGGAGTTCGCGGCAGCGAACTCCGAAGCGATGAGCCACATTTCTTTCCAAGCGATTCGCGTGGAGTTCGCGGCAGCGAACTCCGAAGCGATGAGCCACAAAAAGGCGGAACCATGGACTCTGGACGCAGCCTGAAGATCAAACAGGAAACCCCATCGGCCCTCAACGCCGGAACGGGTGGAATTCGAGAACAGAACACCTGGAAGTCCCTGAGCGTGATCATCTATGTAGGGGCGAACGCCGACATCGCGGGCGGCGGACCTGAATCCGTCCCCTCCGATTCCGCCGCGCGCCTCGAACGCACCCTGGCGACGTTGCCCGCCAAGCCCGGCGTCGACATTCTCGTTATCAACTGCGGCGACCCCGCCGCTTTGGCCGGATCCCAGGAAACGCCCGCCGGAACCACTCTACGCCGACTCGACCTAGGCGCCCGTTTCCCCATCCGTCAGGCCCTGGACATCGCCCTGGCCCTGGCTTCGGGCAGCCACGCCTTGTGCTGCATGGCCGGGGTGGAATTCTCGTCCATGTTCAATCATTGGCTCGACAAGCGCGACCTGTCCGCCTTGGGCGCGGCCTTGCCTCTTCCCCTGCGCATCGGGGAGGGGGACAAGGCCGCCTGCGCGGCCTACGCGTTCCTCGCCCGCAAGGACTGGTTCAAATCCGCCATGGGCGCGCCTGCCGTAACCGCCGCCATCGATGTTGGGCGCTTCCTGGCCGCGATGTCCGAACAACTACGATTCCAAGCCCAGGCCTCGGCTACCGAAAAATCCGTCGACGCACCCTGGCTCATGGCCCGGGCCGCCGATATGCCTGCAGGGGAAACCTGGACGCCCGTCAAGGCCGCCGGAGCGGCGGGCGCCGGAGCGGCGGGCGCCGGAACAGCGGGCGCCGAAAGGACGGGGGCGGAACAAGCGGTTTTGGCCGCTACCCCCGCCCGGGAGAACGCCGAAAAACGCAATCTGCTTTCCGCCCTGAATCAGATGGGGCACAAGGAAAGGGCGCAGTCCATGCCTTCGGACGTCGCCGCCACCGCACAGACCTTAGCGGGAATAAGCGGTGCTATGCCGGTCGGATCCCAAAAAGCCGCTGATCCCATTTCCCTCTATCCCGAAACCCTGCGCGCGGCCATGCGGGAGGCCAAGAACATCGGTTTCGCCGGCGTTTCCGCCGAACTGCCCCCGGTAACCGGCGCGTTCCGGGTCTTCGACGTGATGGGCGCCCTGGTGCCCGTCGCTTCCCAGGATCTCATCATCCTCCGGGTCACGCCCGACATGGTCGAGGGCCTCACGTCCCGCATGGCCAACATCCGCCGCCTGGCTCCCGGCCTCAAGCGCATGATCGCCGTATACGACGGGGCCAAGGCGATGGGCGTCGCGCCTACCTCGCCGCTCGCGCCGGTCGACCTCACCCCGGATGGCATACGCTCGGCCCTGTGGGGCGCCGGCTTCGCCGTCCGCGGCCAATCCCCCTATTCCGGTTTCCCCCAAGGCTCCTCGGGCGCCGATCCGGTGCGCGGATGGATCCAAACCGATGCCGCCCCCCGCAGCCCCGCCCACCTGACGGAAAAGATGGTCTCCATCGTCATCCTGGGATTCAACCAGGTGGAATACACGAAGAAGTGCATCGAGTCCATCCGCAAACATACGCGCCAGAAGTACGAACTCATACTTATCGACAACGGCAGCAAGGACGGCACCGAAGCCTTCTTCCGCTCCATCGCGGGCGCCAAGGTGATCCGCAATCCGGAGAACCTGGGGGTCTCCAAAGGCTGGAACCAGGGCATGCGCGTCGCATCGGGCGAATACATCCTGATCCTGAACAATGACATCATCGTCGGTCCGGACTGGCTCGAGAACATGGTGCGCCTGGCGGAAAGCGACCCGTCCATCGGCCTTGTGGGCCCCCGCTCCAACTACATCGCGGGCCCTCAGATCGTCGCCAACGTACCTTACAAGACCGAAGCCGAGATCCAGCCCTTCATCCGCGCATGGCAGGAGGAACATTCCCTGGCCGCCTCGGAATTCGGATTCATCAAGGGCTTCTGCCACCTCATGCCCCGCCGCGTTTTCGCCAAGGTCGGTTTCTACGACGAGCGTTTCGGCAAAGGGAATTTCGAGGACGACGACTATTGCCTGCGCGTCCGTTACCACGGGTTCCGCGCTCTCTTCGCCGACGACGTGTTCATCCACCATTACGGAAGCGTCTCGTTCAACCAGGAATCCGTCGACTGGCGCGCCCTGATGATCGAGAACCAGAAGAAGTACGAAGCCAAGTGGGCCAAGGGCCAGGCGGCCATCCATGACACCCAGGTCGACGAACCCGTGCTAACCGACCGGAACCCGGATCGGGCCGCGCAAACCGAACCGCCCCAGGTGGAGGCCGGCCGCGCCGCTTACGCCAAAGGCGAGATCGATAGGGCGCGCGCCCTGTTCCTGGAAGCCCAAAAGGCGGACCCGGCCCATCCTGAAGCCCTGTGCTGCCTGGGCGTACTCTCCTTTTCCTCGGGCAACCTGCAGGAGGCCGTGGCCTTCTTCATGGGTTGCCTGAATCTGGATCCGGCCCATGAGGACGCGGCCCAGAACCTGATAGAGGCCCTTTCCGCCCGTAACGGGGGTGTTTCCCTGGTTGAAACCGCCGCCCTGGTGAAACGGTATCCTTCGAATGCGATCCTGGCCGCGGCCAAGGTCGAAGCGGCCGCGGTGGAAGCCGAAGACGCCGCCGCATTGCAACAAGCCGCGCAGACGGCCCAGGCCGCGCTGTCCGCCCGCATCGAGCCCCTGGCTTCCGCGGAATTCACGGTTACGGCAGCCGAGAACCCGGCGTGGACGCCGGTCCCGGACGCGAAGCGGCTCCCGGCCTGGCGCGACGAGGTGGAAGCCCTCATCGAATCAGCGAAATACGGGCAAGCCATGGACATCCTGGAAGGCCGCGTACGCGGCCAGCAGGATCAAGCCGCGTGCTCGAACTATCTCGGCATCATCGCCCATGCCTGTGGCGACACGGAGATGGCGCTCACGCATTTCACCGCCGCCCACGCGAAAGCCCCGGCCGAGGTCGACATCCTGTTCAATCTCTCCGACACCTTGCTGGCGGTGGGACGTCCCGCCGAAGCGGTCCGCCTGCTCGAAGAGGCCGCCCCGAAATCGGGCGTGGAATCCGATCCCACCCTCATCGACCTGGCGGCCACGGCCGAACAGATCCGCCATGCCATGTCCAAGGGCCGCATCGATACGGAGAATCTGCTCGCCTCGCGCGACGCCAACCAGGAAGCCGAACGCTTGCTGCGCATGGGAGCCCTGGCCGAAGCCAAGACCTATCTCGACTTGGCCCTGGAATGCGACGCCGGGGATTTCCGCGCGCATAACAATATGGGCCTGTTGGCCTGGTACCGGGAAGATGGGGAAGCCGCCTGGCGCTGCTTCAACCATGCGTTGGCCATACGTCCCGCCTGGTCCGACGCGCTCGTCAACGCTTTCGACACGGCCCTGGCGCTGGGCGACGTCGCGAGGATCGCGCCTTGCGTGGAAGCCGCGCTATCCGCCTCCCCCAGCCATGCGGCCGCCCTGTCCATCCGCAAGCACTTGCAGGCGCAAGGTCCCGTGATCCGCGAGTTCAAGAACTTTGAACAGCTGGAAGCCAACGCCGCCTTGCTCGTCAAGGCGGAAAAGGCCATGGATCAGGCCAAACAGGCCGAAGCCATCCTCGTCTATCTCGAAGCCATCAAGCTGCAGCCCCAGAACCCCCAGGCCTACAACGGACTCGGGATCCTGGCTTTCAGCGACAAGCGCCTCGCGGATGCGTACGGACTTTTCGAGGCCGCCTCGGGTTTGCATCCCGCGGATCAGGACATCCTCATGAACCTATGGCAATCCGCGCGGGCCATGAGCCGTGAAAGCGAAGTACTACCCAAATTGCGGCAATCGCTGCAGCGGAACCCCGCCCTGGAAGACGTGAAGGCGATCATCAAGGAATTCGCCTAGCCGCATCGGCCGGGCCGCGGAAATCCAGCATGCGACCGCTCCTGACCGTGGCCGTGATCGCCAAGGATGAAGAGCGCACCTTACCCGTCTTGTTCGGATCCCTGGACCGACTTACCCATCCGTTCCCGTGCCAATTTGTCGTTGTCGACACCGGCAGCCGGGACGCCACCCGCGCCGTAGCCGCCGCGCACGGGGCGGAAGTACACTGCTTCCCCTGGAACGACGATTTCTCCGCGGCCCGCAACCATTCCCTGGAGCGCGCCCAAGGCGATTGGATCCTATGGCTCGACGCCGACGACGAACTGCCCACCGCGACCCGGGACTGGATTTCCCTCCAGCTCCCGACCCTGGATCCCGCCCGCGCCTACGCGTTCAAGGTGCGCTCGCCCTGCGCGAACGGGGGCGAATCCGCCTGCGCCCAGATCCGGCTCTTCCCCAACGGCAGAGGGCTGCGCTTCCGCAATCCCGTCCATGAAAACCTGGGCGACTCCGTGATCGAAGCCGGCCTTAAGGTCAGCGCTCCCGGTCTCGACATCCTGCACACGGGCTACCGCGATGCCGAGACGGTCGCGCGCAAGCTCGTCCGCAACCGCACCCTGCTCGCCAAGGCCTTGGCGGCCCCCGATGCCGCGCCGTCCCTCTGGCTCGCCTGGGGTCGCATGATGATGGGCGAGGACCGCTACGCCATGGCGGAAGCCGCGTTCCGCAAGGCGCTGGAACCCGGCGGCCGTCCCTCCGAGGATCTGCTTATGGCCGCGCGCATCAACCTGGGCCAGAGTCTGTGCTTCCAGAACCGGGCCCCGGAAGCCTTGCCGGTATTCCGATCCGCTCCCCATGGTAACACGCATGCGCCGTACCTGCTGGAATACGGCAAGGCATTGTGGCTGACCGGCCACATCGCCGAGGCGCGCGCGTCCTGGACCGCCTGCCTTAACACGGGCACCCCCGCCGGCGCGGGCCGGACAGGTTTTTCTGAAAGCGGCATACCGACTGATTGGGACGGGGTGCGCGTCGGCGCCGGTATCCTTTTGCGCGAAGCCACGGGCACGGAACTGCTGAACCGCCGCGAACCTGCGCTGCCCAATCTGCCTCCCGAAGCCGAGTGGCCACTGGGAGGTCCCCGCGGGGGGCGCCGCCTGGATCTTTCCATCTGTTCCATCGTCCGCGACGAGGCCGCCAACCTCGACGGCCTGATTTCCGGCATTCCGCTGGGACGCGCGGAATGGATCGTGGTGGACACGGGATCGCGGGACGCTACCGTGGAAATCCTCCTCCAGGCCGGCATCCGCACCCATGCTTTCGCATGGCGCGACGATTTTTCCGCGGCCCGCAACGAATCCCTGCGCCTGGCCACCCGCGGCTGGATCCTCTGGATCGACGCCGACGACCGCCTCGACGAGGCCTTCTGGGAAACCCTGGAACCGCTGTTGGACGGTCCTAAACGGGCTTATCGGTTTATCGTCCGCAGTCCGCGCGAGAATTCCCGCGGCGATTGCTTCCGCCAAATCCGTCTGTTTCCCAACCATATCGGCGCCGCCTTCGAAGGCAGAATCCACGAGCAGTTGGGCACCTCGCTGCTCAAGCTCGGTGTGCCGGTGGAGAACGCCGATCCGGAAATACTCCACCTGGGCTACGACACCGCCGCCAAACGCGGCGCCAAGCTCAAGCGCAATCGCGCCTTGCTGGAACATGAGCGGAAAACCCATCCTCGCGATCCGGCCGTGGCCATGGAATATGGCAACTGCCTGTACCAGTCCGGCGAATACGCGGACGCCAAGGAGGTCTATCTTTCCTTCCTGCCCGCAACGCAACCGCGCGCCTGCGGGGAGCCTCCCGCCGACGAAGTCCTGCGCCATTTCCCCACCCTGCTCGCCGAGACCTGCCTGAAGCAGAACCTCGACGAAGACGCCGGTGAATGGTTCCGCTTGGCCGCGCGCTGGAATCCCGCAGACATCATGCCCTTGTACTGGCTGGGCAAGCAGACGCTGGCCGAACAAAACGTGCACGGCGCCCTGGAATACCTCTACGCCGCGCTGGACCGGCCCGTGTCCGTGGGCCGCGTGGCCTCGGACAACCATACCGTGCGCCGCAATGCCCTGGCCCTAACCGTGCTTTGCGAAATGCAGCTCTTCGGCGCGGAAAAGGCGCCGCGCGGCCGCGAATGCCTGCGCGAACTGATCAACGGCGGCCTCCAGGACTTCCCGCTGGATCCTCGCATCCCCTGTGAATTCCTGCTGGCCGTGGGCGCGGACGCCGACGCGGAGCATTACGCCCGCGCCTGGCTCAAGCAGCACCCCGGAAACATCCCTCTCTGGGAGGATCTCGTCGAACATCTCTTCACCCACAAACGCCACCGCGAAGCGCTGGGGATTTTCGAGGAAAATCCCTCCTTGCGCCTGCGCTCGGGCGTCCTGGAAGCCTTCCGCGCGAAATGCGGCGACATCCTCGGCGAAGGAGTGGAAGCGGTATACTCCGTGTACCGTGCGGCCATGCAACGCTTCCCGGAGGATCCGACCTTGCTGGTTTACTTTTCCGACTTCGTAAACCATAATAAGCTCTACGCCCGGTGTTACGCCGACCTGAAGGCGCTGCCGAAGCCTTCGGAAACGGTGCGGGATTTCCTGCGCCAGATGGAAGCGCTGGGTTACGGTATAGCGGGGACAGCCGGGACCGGCGGAACCGCCTAGCGGCCGGTTCACGGGCGCTAGGCCCACGAAACACACGGGGAATCCGGAAGATCATGTCCAAAGCGAGCAGGAAATCCAGGCAGGCCAAGTCAACTGCCCCGCCGGCGGCCACGGCATCCGCTCCTCCCGATTGGGCGGGCGGCACGGCCGCCCTTGACGACTTTCGTCCCGAAGAACTCGCGGCGCGTTTCGGCACCATCCGCGCACCGCTCAAGACCCCGCATCCCACGGGCACCCTCTCCGTGGTGATGATCGTGAAGAACGAAAAGCTCAACATCAAGGATGCCATCGACAGCTTCCGGCCCATCGCCGACGAGATCGTGGTCTACGACACCGGATCCACCGACGGCACCCAATCCATCCTGGACGGACTCGGGGTTAAATGGATCCAGGGGGAATGGCGCAACGATTTCGGCTGGGCCCGCAACCAATCGATCGACGCAGCGTCCTGCGCCTGGATCCTGTGGATGGACGCGGACGACCGCATCCCGGCAGATCAGATTGCCCACTTCCGCAAGCTCAAGACCGCGCCCATGGACCGGGCCTTCGGTTTCCAGGTGATCAACACCCAGGGCGGCCTTCCCCTCGGCGGCCGGTTCATGCAACTGCGGATGTTTCCGAACCATCCCCAACTGCGCTTCCGCTACACCGTCCACGAACAACTTTTCCATAGTCTCGCGCGCCTGGGATTACATTGTTTCTACACCGAGACCACCATCCTCCACACCGGCTACGAGGATGCCGAACTCAAGAAGCAGAAAGCCCTGCGCAACCTGCTGCTGCTGGAAGAGGATCCCGTCCGGGTGTCGCGCGAGCCTTCCCTGGCAATGGCCATGGGCGATTCCCACTACATACTGGGCGACTACGAGAAGGGCATCGAAGCCTACCGGCGCACCATGGAGATGCCCAACTGCGAAGCCATCAACCGCGACATCTACCGCGAGCTTCCTGCTTGCATCGGACGGGGCTATCAGAAGCTCGCCCGCCGGGAAGCAGCCCTGCCTTGGTTCGACAAGAGCATCGCCCTGTCCCCGGAGAAGCACGAAGCGTACTTTTACAAGGCGGAATGCCTGATGGAGATGGGTCGGCATTCCGAGGCCGAAATCCTCTTCGCTAAAATCGTCACCATGCCCGTGAGCTTCAGCACCACGAGCAACCAATTCGATATCATCCAGATCTACAGCAACTTCTACCTTGCGCAATATCTGTTCGACCGCAAGGACCATGCGGCCTCGCTTAAGCGACTGGAAACCCTTACCGGCAAATACGATCAGGTGGTGGAGGCCTGGGAATTGATGGGCCGTTGCCACCTGGCCCTGGGACGTCCGGAAACGACCGCCCAATGTTGGACCACGGCCATCAATCTCAACCCGCCTGCGCGGCCGGAACTGCACGCGCAACGTCTGTTGCTTTTCAAGAGTCTGGGCCGCAGCGACGATTTCGCCATCGCCCTGCCGCTGGCCCGCAAGGTCTTCCCAAACCAACGCTTTCCCGAATGGCGCGAGCTTGCGGCGGCGGCGCCAACGTCGCGCCTCGACCTCAGCCTGTGCATGATCGTCAAGAATGAAAAGGACAACCTGCCGGCCTGTCTCGCCTCGGTGCAGGGCCTGGCGGGCGAGGTCATCGTCGTCGATACGGGATCCACCGACGGCACGCAGGAGATCGCTCGATCCTTCGGGGCCAAGGTCATCCAATCCTCCTGGCATGGCGACTTCAGCCGCGCCCGCAACGAATCCCTCGACGCCGCCACGGGCCGCTGGATCATCTGGCTGGATGCGGACGACCGCCTGCTCGACGAGGACAAACGCGCGCTGACGGCCCTGGCCCGGACCGATCCCGGGCGCAATCCGAAAGGCTACGGCCTGCGGGTCAAGAACAGCCGCGACGGCGGGATCACCGGCAGCGTATTCAACCAGGTACGCGTGTTCCCGAACCGTCCCGATCTGCGATTCCGCGCCCCCGTGCATGAACAGATCCTGCCCGCCCTGGAAGAGGCCGGCGTTCCGGTGGAGTACGTCGCCGCGCGCGTGATCCATACCGGATACGCGGATCCGGAAATCGCCAAGGCCAAGCAAGTCCGCAACCAGGCCATCCTGGAGGCCCAAATCCGGGCCGGCCTGGGTATCACCCCGGTTACCTATTACACGCTGGCCGCGGCCTGCGCCGATCTCGGCGACCACGCGGCCGCGGTCGTATGGTTCCGCAAAGCCGGCTCGCTGGCCGCTGCCACCGACACCGACCCCCACATCCGCTCCGGCGCCGCCGCCAAAACGGCCGCGTCCCTGGCGGCTCAGAAACTCTATGACGAAGCCCTGCGGGAACTGGCCCCCGCCCTGGCCGGGGCTGATCCGGGACCCGAGACAATGCTGGTCAAGGCGCAGGTGGAAGAAGCCCTGGGTCGCCACGAGACGGCTAGACCTTGGTACGAACGCCTGCTAGGCCTAAGGGAATCCGGCACCTTCCTGCCCGTCGACTTCCAGTTGCTCAAAATCAAGGCCTTGCAGTTCCTGGGCCAGTACTGGTATGCCCGAGGCCAACAGGACCTGGCGGTCGCCCTCCTCAAAGCGGGTCTGGCCATCAAGGAAGGCCGCGATTTCGGGCCGTCCGACC
>JBDSIO010000245.1:0-5088 GCA_039917895.1 Fibrobacteria bacterium
CGTATCCGTAGTTGAGGGAGATGTCCATCTTGAGGGTGCGGTCGGTCAGTGCGTGGGTGTCGAGGCCGAAGCCGACCGAGAGTTTGCGCACGGCTTCGTGGCCGAAGATTTCGTGGAGGCCGGCGCGAATGGCCAGAAAGCGCCACAGGATCCGTTCTCCGCCCAGGCGCAGGTGATCGGCCTGATCGGCCCAAATGCCTTTCTGACCGTCAATCAGCAGGAGAACATCCGAGGCAGCGCAGTACGCCGCGCCCAGGCGGTATTCGACGGGTAGGATCTCGGCGTAGGATCGGTCGGTGAAGGTGTTGGTGTGCCGCAAGAAGCTGGCGGCGTCGCGCACCGCCAGCGCGGCCGAGAGTTTTTCCGTCATGCGCGCCTGCAGGCCAAGATCCAGGCCCATGCCGAAGCTGCGGCCGGTGGCGCGGTCCAGGCCGGTTCCGGCTTCGCCCACCTGCGCCAGATAAAGCTTCAACTCCGCGCCGGCCTTGAGGCCGCTCCAGGCGCGGCCCAAGCCGCCGAAGTCATAGGCCAGGGCGCCTTGCAGCGTGGTCTCGTTAGCCAGGCGATCGCCTTCGAATTGCACCCCCACCCCTTGCGACCATTGCCGGTACAGGGGGCCCGCGTAAGCGAGGGAAAGGGAGGGCGTGCCGTCGGGCAGGCTGCGTTTCGCCGCCACCACGTTTTCCCGATCGGCCTGGGCCACGCCCGCCGGGTTCATCATCAAAGCCAGGCCGTTGTCCACGTGGGCGATGCCGGCGCCGCCCATGGCCGCGTAACGGGCTCCCAGCGTAGGAGCGGCGAAAAAGCCACGCATGAAGGACTGGGAGCCGGACGAGGCAAGCAAGGGTCTAAGCGGCGAGACCGAGTTGCCGTCCTCCTGGGCCAATTGTCCCTGGATCCAGGCGAGACCGACGCCGGCGAGCAGGAACCCCGTGCCCGTCCAGCCCCAACGGGGGCGGTTGTCCGCGCTGTCCTTGCGGTTGAGCCAGGGGATTTCGCTCCAAGGCATGGTCAAGAACTCGGCTCCATCCGTGAGGGACGATGCCCCGGGGACGATACCGTCGGCGCGCGCGCGATCGGGAATCGCCATCAATAGGGCCGTCTCGCGGGCGAAGGGGATGATGCTATCCGCGCCGGGTCTGCCCCACACCCGGCCCGCGCGGCGGATAGTGCCTTTGGGCGTTTCCGCCAGGACCAATTTAATGCAGGTGGTTCCTTCCGAAGCGGATATCTGGGAGGCGATGAACAGGTCCGAACCCAGCTTGCGCGCCACCTGCTCCAGGCACGCTTCCGAAAAACAGTCCTTTGGGAAATGGGCAGCGCTTTTGCTTTTACGCACGGCTTCTTCCGCTCCGTAGACCCGGAACCGTCCCGACGCTTCGAACCCCAACCGCAAGGCGGCTTCGGCTTTTTCCAAAAGACCGGAATCGTTGCGGGTTCCCGCGGCCGCGCTCAAGGAAAGCAGGATCAGGGTCGGGGGACCGGCCTGTTTTTTCCCCGCGCTGTCTCTGCTCCAGGCTTCCGACTTGTGATTGCTATTTGGGATGGGCAGGCCATCGCGGATCAAATTGGATTCCCTCTTTTCGCGAGCCGCGGTATCCGCCGGGGGCGGCCGGCCGTCCAAGGTCGGGGCTGAATCGTTCCCCGACCCCTTTCCATCGGGTCCCCGGGCGGTATCAATAGCGGTCGCGGCAGCCGCTTCGGGAGCGACCGCGGCGTTGGGAGCAGCCGCAGCAGCCTCGGGTACCGCGCCTGCCATTGTCGGGGCCGGTGTCGGAGACTTGCTGTTGGCGGAGCGGTCCTTGGTATTACCGGAAAGACTATCCGTCCCCAATGCAGGCGTTGTCTTGGGGGGTCGGGCCGGTCGGGCAGACCTGGAGGCCCTGCCGGAGCTGTCCTTCGCGGTCGGGGTATTCGGACCGCCGCCCCAGCGACCGAAGCTTCCCGCCTCACCCGTTCCATCGGAGTTACCTCCGTCCGCCCCCGTCTCGCCCGGATCGACGACGGCCCGGGGTTCACCGACCAGGCAGGCAATCGCGCACGCCAGCATCAGCGCAGGTTTGGAAAATGAATGCCGCTTCATTGGAACACCACGATGGGGCGGAGGACCTGGCGGGTGTGCGAGGAGCCGGTGGCGTTCACGGCGATCTTCACCAGGTAGCGCCCGTTGCGCGCCCAGCGTCCGCTGTCGGCCTTGCCGTCCCAATAGAAATCCACCGGCGCCTTGGGCACCGTTTTGTGGTCGACCAGCAGCCGCACCAGCTCTCCGTCCAGGTTGTAGATCTTGATCGAGAGGGTGACCTCGGAACTGCGATCCGATTCCGGATGGATGCGGATGCGGGCCCCGTATTGGGTGTTGCCGTCCCGTTCAGCCATCACCAGCGGGCTGAAAGGATTGGGAACGATCCGGACTTCGCCCGCCGTCAGCGGTTGCGAGGCCGACAGCAGGCCGTAATAGCTTCCGTCCAGATCGGAGATGCCGGCGGATAGGGCCGGGACGCCGAAGCCGTTCGTGCCTTCGCCGACGGTGTCGACCAGGGCCTTGAAATCCAGCCGCGCGGTGTCGAAACGTTTCAGCGAGTTCTTGCGCGCGCGCGCGTAGCCGGGGATGCCCAGGCTCAGACGCGGCTTCTTGGTGAAAGTCGCGTCCGACGGGTTGGTGATTTCCCACAGGCCCCCGGCTACGGCGTTGTCGATGCCGCTGGCGAAGGTCTTGGCCACCGAGCGTTTGTATACCCGGATGAGCGCCCGGCCCTTGCCGGTGAAACCGGAGTCGGGAACCGTGATCTCGAAGGCGGGATCGTGGAACAGCGTGCGCGCGGTGTCTCCGGCGGCCAGGGTCTGGCCGACGTTCAGGCCCCGCGAGGCGGAGTCGCGGTAGGCTCCCAATTCCGTGGCCGCTTCCGAGCCGTCAGGGTTGACCTGCCTGGCCAGCACGCGCACCGGACCGATGAAGCGCGGATGCAGGACCACCTGCATTTCGCCTATGGTGCCGGCTTCGGGCGGAACCAGGGAAAGGATCGGGTTCGGAACGATGGCGGTGGGCGGAGAGGTGGTGGTGTCGTATCCGGTCACGAAGAGGCTGAAGGACGCGGGAGCCGGCAGATCCGAAACTTCACCGAGCGAAGAGCCCATCACCAGTTTATTGATGACGGCATCGACCACGCGGGTGGGCAGGCTCAGGCTTTTTTCGATCCCGTCCAGTGCTACCGTGACCGTTAGGGTATCCCAGAGTTCCGCCGCCACCCGCCCGATCCCGCCGGCGTCCTGATACCCGCCACGCTTGGCTTGGCCGGAGGCGCGTTTCGGCGATGCCTGCCCACCCGGAAGGTTCGATGAAGCCTCGGCGGTCAGGTAGTCCAGGGTCCGTTTGGATTTGCGATCGAGGCGCATGCCCAGGGCCGAATCGGCTTTCCACGTAAATACCCCCCGCTCGTCCGCTTCCGTGTCGAGCCGGCGGCCAGCGGCGTCATAGGCGTGCAGGTGGATTTCCCCTCGGGCATGGGCAGGCAGCCTGAGGCTGTCGCCGGCCGCCATCCGCAGGAAGGCCAAATCCCGCGAGGCCGTGACCATGGCCTGGAAGCGCCGGGACGGCTCGTCATTGGCATAGATGAGGGATCCGGACTTGATGACGAACCAATAGGTAAGCAACCCGCCCTGGGGGCCGGGCTTGAACTTGAAGGTACGCGGGCCTACCGGACCGAACAATTGCGAGACCGGGACGCGAAACGTATCGGTCGGCGCTCCGTAGCCGTAGATCACGGCTGCGGAATCGATGCGGGCCTGGGCATTGAGCGCCAGGCTCGCCAGACCGTCGCGGAAGGACAACGGTGCGGACCGATGCGAAAAAGGCAGGGCCAGTGTCACGGTGGTGTCCTTGGAACCCGAGGCGGGGAGGAAAAAAGATTGACGAGCGACAGGGATCACATCAGCGCTGTCGGCGGCGGCGGTGAAGGTGTAGGTTCCCGCAGCCGCTTGGGCGAGCTTCTGGCCCGCAGGGAATTCCATGGACTGAGGCGTAATCAGGCGGATGGTGCCCTGGGCGGGCTGGCCGCCGACGGTCAGTGCGATGGTAACGGATTTATCCGACTTCTTGAGAGCCAGAGCCACGCCGGTCTGCCAGACTCCGTTAAGGACGGAAACCACCGGCTCGGTGTCCAGGCCGTATCCTGGCATGGCGCAGGCCAGCCGGTAGGTTCCGTCCGGAATCCCGTCCAACTGGAAGGCCATCGCGCCGGGCGAGCCCGGCCGCGGCTCTCGCCTGGGGACGGTGGTCGCGGCCAACGCCAGGGTGACAGGGTTGAGCAGGCTGACGCTCGCGGTGGCCGGATCGGCCAGGGTATCCGGAACGAGTTCAATCGTCCCCTGGATGGAGGCGAAACCGGCCAAGGTGAGATCCTGAGTGGAAGTGGATCGCGCCAAGGCGATGCGGACGGCGATGGAATCGGATCGGGCTTTGCCCGCCCCCGAAGCCCTGAGCAGCCAGACTCCCGTGTCCGCGGAGAAGGAGTATTCCCCGCGCAGATCCGCTTCCGTTTTCAAACCTATCCCATGGGCGCGATCGATCAGTTCGACGACGGAGCCGGCCAACGGGGACGACTGGGTCTCGGAAGCGGTGGGCCAGGTCCGAATCGAGATGCGGCCTTTGACCAAGGCGGCTCCCGAGACGAGGATGAAGGGCAGACTGGCGGCTTCGGTAAGCTGCAGGATCTTTTGCTCGGTGGAAAAGCCCGCGCGTGCGACGACCACGGTGTATTTTCCGGGCGGCAGGAAGGCGGAGAAGACGCCTTTATCATCGCTTAGGAGCGTGCGCGCGACCGTGCCGGCGGAGTTCTTGACGGTGACGGCGCAGCCCGCCAGGGGAGCGCCCTTTTCGTTCGCCACGGTACCGCTGAGCGAGCCCTGGGCCCGGACCATCACCAGGCGGCCCAGGTCCAAGGATTTGCCCGCCGTCATCGCCACCGTGGTGTCGGCGCCGGACTGATAATCGGGTTTGGCTAACGAGATGGCATGCGTCCCGGCCGCCAGGCCGAGCAGGAAGATTCCCTGGGCATCCGAAACGCCCGTCACCGACTTGCCTCCTCCGGA
>JBDSIO010000246.1:0-6413 GCA_039917895.1 Fibrobacteria bacterium
GCGCTTGGTTCCGCTGGAAAAGCAATTCTTGCCGTCCGCGTATTCCGTGATCACGGTGCGGATTCCCGCTTTGCTGTTGGGTAGAGGCGTTGCCATGGGCGATCCTTTGCGCGCGCCCTGAAGGTGAAGAAGGGCGCGGGTCCGGGAAATATAACCGTTCCAAGGGTATATTTCAGGTTTCCTCCCAGCCCCGAGGTCATTCCCATGAATGGCAAGCCGTGTTGACCGCCTTGTGCTTCGGCTGGATCGACGGCCAGAAAGCGGGTGGTGACGAAACGGCGTGGCTGCAGAAATTCACCCCCCGGGGATCGCGCAGCGTTTGGTCCAAGTTGAACCGGGAACGCGTGGCCGAACTGATTGATACCGGGCGCATGCGTCCGTCGGGAGCGGCCGCGGTGGAGCGGGCCAAAAAAAGCGGGCAATGGGATGCGGCCTACGATACCCCGAAGACCGCTAGCGTCCCTCCGGAATTCCAGGCGGAGCTGGACAAAAGCAAATCAGCGTCCGCCTTTTTCGCCAACCTGAACAGCGCCAATCGCTACGCGATGCTCTGGCGCATCCAGACGGCCAAGCAGCCGGAGACCAAGGCCCGCCGCATCCAAACCTTTATCGCCATGCTCAAAAGGAAGGAAATCCGGTATCCCTGAAGGCCCCGAAGGCCTCCAAAAGCCTCCACAGCCTCCACAGCCTCCAAGAGCCTACAAAAACCCACTAAAACAACTGGTGGTGTGACCGAGGGCATCCGACCCGGCAATTCAGCCAGTTCCGGGACTTCGAAACCCCACCGGGTCGTTAGATTGGATGTGAGGTATTACATGGCCGTTCCGGCGCCGCTTCCTTTACGGTATTTCGCCGTCGCGTTCCTGGTCTTTGCCCTGATCGCATCCGCCCAGCCCGGCGCCGTGCTGTTCGACTTCGAGAACGGATTCGCGCTGTCTTCGCCGAAGGCTTTCGGGGCCGTCACCGCATTGGACGTCACAGGCGGAAACACCGGTCTTTCCATCGCTCCCAAGGACGCGGCGGCATGGGAAGGCGCAACCCTGACCTTCCCGGCCAAGGATCTCTCCGGAGCCCAAGGCATCGGCATGACGGTCCGCAACTCCGGTACGAACCGCGTGAACGTCTACGGCAACGTCAATGATGACGGTGACTACCCGTCCAACCAGGGTTACCTGATGCTGGAGCCGGGCGAGACCGATACCCTGTACGTCCACTTCCACCGCGCCAAGGCCCCCGCTTACCTGGCCAACTACCTGAAGGGGATGAAGGGCCTGCCCGGAGGCTATACCGAGCATTGGGAGATCATCGACCTCACCCACGTGACCCAAGTGCAGGTCAGCGTGTTCAATCCCGGCGCGGGCCGAAGCTTCGTCATCGACGACGTGCGGGCCTGGGGTACGTATGCGCCTCCGGCCGAAGCGGAATTGCAATCCGGTTTCTTTCCGCTGCTCGACACCTTGGGGCAATACCGGCACGCGAAGTGGCCTGGCAAGATCGCTTCAAGCGCCGACATCGCCGCCCAGGCCGACGCCGAAAACGAGGATCTGGCCGCGCACCCCGGGCCCGCGGAGTGGGACGCCTACGGAGGCTGGACCGGCGGGCCCAAACAGGATGCCACCGGCAGGTTCCGGGCCTTGAAGGTGAACGGGAAATGGTGGCTGGTGGATCCGGAGGGGCATCTGTTCTGGTCCATAGGGATATCCTGCATCAACTCCAGCGAGACCACTCCGGTGGCGGGCCGGATGAACTATTTCACCGCGCCGCCGGCGAACGGCGATTACCGTGCCGCGAACCTCAAGCGGAAGTTCGGAAGCGCCTGGTCCGCCAAATCCGCCGTCTTGGCCAACCAGCGCCTGCGCAGCTGGGGAATGAACACCATGGGCAACTGGTCGGAAAAGGGCATCTATGGGTTGAAGAAGACGGCCTACACCGTGAACTTCGCCACCGGCATCGGCCCGGCCCTCCCGGCCGCGATCGATACCGCCTCCTTCCGCGCCTCGGTGCGCGCCAGGCTGACGGCATTGAAGAGGGAACTGGCGGATGATCCCTGGTGCCTGGGCGTGTTCAGCGACAACGAACTGGTCTGGCCCGCGTCCACGGCGGCGGCGGTCAGCGAGGACTATTACCGTATCTGCTCGCAGGAGATGAAATCCATCCTTCCCGGCGTGCTCTACCTGGGAAGCCGCATCCATTCGGCCCCCGAAGCGGTCTGGCGCTCGGCGGGCAGATATTGCGACGTAATCAGCTGGAACCATTACGGATATGACATCGCCGAACTGGGCCTGCCCGCCGAAATCGACAAGCCGGTCATGCTCACGGAATTCCACTACGGGGCCCTGGATCGCGGCCTGCCGCATCAGGGCCTGCGCACCGCCCTGAATCAGCGCCAACGCGCGCGCCTGTATGGCGGCATGGTAGACCAATGCCTGGTGCATCCGAAGCTGGTGGGCGCGCATTGGTTCCAGTGGAGCGATAACATTTTCACGGGCCGCTTCGACGGAGAGAATTACCAGGATGGCTTTCTGGATATTACGGACAGGCCTTATCCGGAAATGGCGGCGGCGGCGCGCTCCGTTTCCGCCCGCCTGTATGCGACCCGCATTGCCGGATCCATCCCGCAGGCCATTGGCGGGCCGGGGCGCAAGGCTTCGGCGCCCACAGCGGCATCCGCTAAGTCCGTTGTCGATGCGTTGGGGCGGCATTCGCGTTTCGGACGCCTGCTGGGCCGTGTCCGTTGGTATTGACAAAGTTTGACACTGCGCCGGCATTTCATCTGGCGCCAATAATGACTTCCCTCCGCACCCGTTAAAGTTTTGTTTCCCGTTTGCCATCCCGGGATGGAGCTGGTATTTCCCCGGTCGGAGACACGCATGAAAATCTTCCATTGCAATCATTGCCAACACTTGGTCTTCTTCGAGAATTTCCAGTGCGTGGCTTGCGGCCATTCGCTCGCCTATCTTCCCGATGCGCAGGCGTTAGGGTCCCTGGAGCCCGCCCTTAACGGACTGTGGACGTCCCCGGTTTCCCGCGTACGGGAACGCACTTACCGCCGCTGCTCCAATTATGCTCTGGAGAACGTCTGCAATTGGGCCGTTGCCTCCGATGATCCCAACCCGCTTTGCCTGTCCTGCCGTCTCACCCGGGTGATTCCCGATTTAAGCGTGACGGGAAACAAGGAAGCGTGGTACCGGATGGAAACGGCAAAACGCCGTCTCGTCTACACCTTGATCAGCCTGGGCCTGCCGGTGGAACCCAAGCGCGGCGACGGCGACGGCGGATTGATCTTCGACTTCCTGGCCGACGTACCCGGCTCGGGGCCCGCGCTAACGGGCCATGACGACGGCGTCATCACCATAAATCTCGCCGAAGCGGACGATGCGCAGCGCGAACACCGGCGCACGCAACTGCACGAACCCTATCGGACTTTGCTCGGGCACTTCCGCCACGAGATCGGCCACTATTATTGGGATCGTCTCATCTACGGGAGCGATAGGCTGGAAACCTTCCGCAACCTGTTCGGCGACGAGCGCGCGGATTACGGCGAGTCGTTGCAAAGGCACTACGCGATCGGCGTGCGCCCCGATTGGCAGGACTCCTTCGTCAGCGCCTATGCGAGTTCCCATCCCTGGGAGGATTGGGCGGAATCCTGGGCGCATTTTCTGCACATGCTGGATGCCTTGGAAACCGCAGGCGCTTGCGGACTTTCCCTCAAGCCGCCTCGCTCCGATGAGCCCGCGATGAAGGCCCCGGCCAAGGGCGCGGGTTCCTTCGACCGCATGATCAGCGATTGGTTCTCTTTGACCTACGTGCTCAACAACCTGAACCGGAGCTTGGGACAGGCGGACGGTTATCCCTTCGTGCTCTCGCCGGCGGCGGTGGACAAGCTGCGCTTCGTGCATGAGACGGTCGGGCAGGGCCTGCGCGAGCCGCGGACGCGGCCGCTGGAAAACGCTTCTCAAGCCCGCTAAGTTTAGCATCAGGCCGCGCGGAAATCATCAAGCGCCGCGGTTGTTACCGTACGCCGTAACACCTGGGTCCCTGTCCAGACCTATCCCTTGGACCCCAATCCGGGGCCTTGGCGAGGAGGCTGTTGGTGAAGCATTTGATGAAGTATCTCCCATCGGCAGCGGCGGCCTTCGCGGCCATGGCGCCTTTCGCTGCGTCTTCGGTGTCTTCGGCGCCTTCCGCGCCTTCCGCGCAGTCAGCGGCATCCCAGCCCTCCGGGAAATCCGCGCCCCCCATGCCCCCTGCCCCGTTCGCGGTCGTAGAACTGTTCACTTCCGAAGGCTGTTCCAGTTGCCCCCCCGCGGACAAGCTGCTTTCCGACCTCGCCGTCGAGGCTGAATCCGCCGGCAAGCCCGTCTTTGTCCTCTCTTTCCACGTGGACTATTGGAATTATCTGGGGTGGACCGATCCCTTCAGCCGTCCGGAATTCACCCGGCGCCAGCAGCGGTATGCGCAAATCCTGGATGGCCGCGTCTACACTCCGCAGATGATCGTGAACGGTAGCGAGGCGTTCATCGGATCGCAGGAGGCGACCGCGCGCCGCAGCATCGGGATCGCGTTGGAGCAATCCGCCGGAGCCGCCATCACGCTCATGCCGGTTAGAGACGCGGGTGGCGGTCTTACTGTGGAATACGCGGTGACGGGGACGCAAGAAGGCGATTTGCTCAACCTTGCCGTGGTGGATCAGGGGATTTCCATGCCGGTCAAGCGCGGGGAGAACAAAGGGCGGATTTTGAAACACGAAAATGTGGTGCGCGTCTTCCGCACCGTGCGGCTGGATGCCGAAGGGAAAGGGTCGGTGGGACTGGAGGCGACCCCTCCTGTGCCTTCCGTCCATGCCATGATCATCGCCTATGCCCAGAAATCCGGAACACTGCGGACCCTCGGAGCTACGCGCATCCTTTCTGTTTTTTAAACGACGCTTCCGTTTTTTAAACACCGCTTCCATTTAGTACTTTTTGCCTCACTAAATGCAACCGATATCGATCATGCCGACCCATCCGAAAAAGACCGCCGAAATCCAATACCAGACCGAGCGGATGATCATCCGCCGCTTTCTGCCCACCGACTTGGAGGATGCGCACGAAATCATTTCCGATCCCGAGGTCGCCAAGTACGAATTCTGGGACGCTTTCGATTTAGAGGATACGCGCTTGGACCTGGAAATCCAGGGCGCCGTGGTCCCCGGCACCTGCGGGGTGTGGAATGAGTTCGCGGTGGAGCTGAAAGACGGCGGGAAGATGATCGGGAACATCTCCTTCAAGATGGACAATGCGGATCAGCGGCAGGCCGAGATGGGCTTCCACTTCAACCGCAAATTCCACGGTCGCGGATACGGCAAGGAAGCCGTGATCGGGCTCATCGAATACCTGTGGAAGCTGGGCGCCCACCGCATCTGGGCCGTGTCCGACACCCGCAACGACAGTTCCTGGAAGCTGATGGAGAAGCTGGGCATGCGGCGCGAAGGCCACATGATCCACAACTGCTTCGTCAAGGGCGAATGGGCCGACGAGTACCTCTACGCCCTGCTCGAAAAGGAATGGCGCGCCCATCCGGGGCTGATTCAAGGCATGTGAGCCCCATCACAAACTCCTTGTCCTCCAACCCGTAACTTGCGAGAATAGCCTAGCTTTCTTTGCCGCGGGCCAGATCTGCCAACAAGGAGTGCTACCATCCGTTTCTACCCATTCCTATTGAGCTTCGGCGTCTGCGCCGTTTCCGCTACCGTTTCCGCCACCGTCTCCGCCGCCCTCCCGGACGTGTCCACCAGGGCCGCGGAAGCCGCAAAAACTCGAGAAGCCGCCTCGCCCATAGAAGGCCCGCTCAAGATTTCCTTCAACTTCAAAGACGCGAAGTCCGATTGCCAAATGGCCCTCACCAGGGATTCGGTCGGAATTCTTGCCTTGGATCCCACCGCGGGCGCCCTTGAGCCCGACGACGAAAACGGTTTCGAAGGTTCGGTCCTGAAGCGGGCGCTCTCCTCCGGCGAAAGGGATACAGCCGGCATGCTGATGGGCATGACTACCACGTTCAAAGGGCGCAAGCGCTACGTCTGCTCCAGCCGCGACGGCTACGCCTTTTCCATCTGGTCCGATTCCCTGACCCTGCATTGCGAGAACTGTTTTTCCTGCACCGAAGGCATCACCATGCCCGAGGCCAAAATGCTGGCCCGCTTCGGCAAGCTTTCGCTGTGGCTGTATCGCATCAAAGGCGAGATGCGGCCGGACTAGGCGCGCGACCCCCTTGCCCGCCGGTCTATTCCGGCTTGCGTTCCAGGAAAAAATTCCCGTAGGTTTCTCCCCGACACGCCGCGGCAAGCTCTTCCGGAGTATCCGCCGCGACGAGATTCCCGGTTCGATCCAGGTATCGGCAGGCATACCCCCGTTCGCGCATCCAGGTCCAACCGG
>JBDSIO010000247.1:0-8638 GCA_039917895.1 Fibrobacteria bacterium
TCTCCCTGGAGAACGCGCGACTCTACACCGACCTTGACGAGGAGCGCAGCCGCCTCCAGGCGGTCATCAAGCAGGTGCCGGCGGGCCTGATCATCGCCGAGGCCCCCTCGGGCCGCTTCCTGGTCGCAAACGACAAGGCCCGCGAAGTTTTGCGACAGAGTTTGCTTTCCGCAGGCTCGGTCGCCGAATATGCACAGTACCTTGGTTTCCATCCCGATGGGCGAAGCTACACGTCCGAGGAATGGCCCCTGGCCCGGGCCCTGCAATCCGGAGAAACCGTCAGCGCCGAGGAAATCGAAATGTTGTGGGCGGATGGCGCCCAGGGCTGGCTGAGCGCGAGCGCCGCCCCCATCCGCGACGCTCAAGGCCGCCTCACCGCCGCCGTCATCGTCTTCCAGGACATCACCGAGCGGAAACGTCGCGAGGAGGCGCTGCAGGCTTCGGAGGAACGTTTCTCCAAGGCCTTCAAGAACAACCCCACGCCCATGGCCGTCATCCGCAGCCAGGACTGGACCTTCGTGGACGCCAATGAGCGATTCCTCCGCCTGCTCGGCTATACCGCATCCGAAATCCACGGGCATTACGCCATAGAGTTGGGCACCTGGTTCATGGCCCTTCTGGATGAAGGGGGCAAGCGGCTCGCGGCAGGCGAGCCGTTCCGCGACGAGGAGTTTACCGCATCGGCGAAGTCCCGGGAGCCGAAGGCGCTCCTGGCCTCCATCGAAACCATGCTCATTGGCGCAGATACCTGCTATCTCGCCACCTTCGTGGACGTGACCGAACGCAAGCAGGTCGAAGAGCAGCTTCGGCAAAGCCAGAAGATGGAGGCCGTAGGCAGCCTGGCGGGCGGCATCGCCCATGATTTCAACAACCTCCTGACGGCCATCAACGGCTACTGCGAGCTGGCCCTGATGGGGAAGAAAGCGACCAGCCGGGACTTCAAGTATCTGCGGGCCATCCGGAGTTCGGGGGAACGGGCGGCGGGCCTGACGCGCCAATTGCTCGCCTTCAGCCGCAAGGAAATCCTCACCACCCAGGTGCTGGGCCTTAATGCCATCGTGGCCGAGATGGAGGACATGCTGCGCCGGCTGATCGAGGAGAACGTCGAGATCAAAACCCGCCTCGATCCGGAGGCCGGATCGGTCAAGGTGGACAAGGGACAGATCGTGCAGATCCTCATGAATCTGGTGGTGAATGCCCGGGACGCGATGCCGGGAGGGGGGCGGATCCTGGTGGAGACGGGCAAGGTCCATCTGGAGAAGCCGGCGCCGGACACGCTCCTCGAGACCACCCCGGGAACCTATGCGGTGCTCACGGTCACGGACACCGGCACGGGAATGACGGCGGAGGTCAAGGCGAAGATCTTCGAACCGTTCTTCACCACCAAGACGGTAGGGAGAGGGACCGGACTCGGCCTTTCCGTGGTGTACGGCGTCGTGAGTCAGTTGGGCGGGGGGATCGACCTGCAAACGGAACCGGGTCGGGGCACGACCTTCCGCATCTATCTGCCGCAGGCGGGGGAGGAGGCCCGCGAGGAGGCTCGTGAGGAGGCTCGCGAGGAGGTTCCGGATGCGACGGAACGGGAGTATCCGGAGTCCTGCCGGGGGAACGAAACCATCCTGGTGGTGGAGGACGAGAATACGATCCGCAAATTCATCCGCTTGGCACTGACCACCCAGGGCTATCGGGTGCTGGATGCCCGGAATGGCGTGGAAGCCATGCGGCTCTTGGCGCAGGCGGGGCAGCAAATCAATTTGGTCATGACCGATCTCATCATGCCGGACATGGGAGGAAGGGAGCTGGCTGAGCAGATCAGGGCGCACCGACCCGGGTTGCCGTTGCTTTACACCTCGGGATATTCGAAGGACCTGGAAAACCTCCGTGAGACCTTGGCAAAATCGGAGTACTTCCTGTCCAAGCCGTTCGGCCCCGTGGACCTGGCCCGGAAGGTGCGGGAGATCCTGGGGCCAACCAGATAGGAGCATAAAGCCGCATCGTGACGCATTCCTCGAACCTGACCGTCATTTCCTCGCTACCGGCTTGGGGAATGGATTAGGTGAGAAACAAGTTTTTGCCGGACGGCAAGACGCTCAGCTTCGGCTTCGGCCGGGACACCCCGGGTCAGGCCGCCGGGCCGATGGAAGTAGAACCCGTATACGGGCTGGTCAGCAGGACCGAGCGCATGGTCGGCAAGGTGATCGCCACCCGGGTAATCTCGCTTCCGCCTTCGGTCACATGGGCCAGCGGCCGTAGCGCCCCGAACCTCCCTGCTCTCCGCTGATCGGTAAGCAAACGCGATGGGGATCGCAAGTCCGCGGTGACGCAGGTAATTCGATGGGCCGGCGGCTGTGCCTTGGCGGCGTCCAAGGCGGATTCAGCGGCCTCCCACGATTGGACGCGAATGCCCGTCGGAAGACGGTCCCGTTTCATCAGACCCGCTATTGGGCCGAAAAGGTCAGTACTTCGGTATGGACGCCGTCGCCCCAAGAGTCGTCCGATGAAGAAAGGACCAGCTTGGTCGCCGAAACCTCGACCACCTTCAACTTCATGGGTACGGGATCGAGATCGCTATCGATGGTCAAGCTGTCGCCGGCCGAGTTGAACGACCAGGTTCCCGTCTCCTTCTGCGGATCGCTCGCATCGCATTTGGTGGGGCCTTCATCGAAAGAGAACTTATGGTCGGAGGTGTACGAATCGATATCATCATGTCCGCACCCATGCTCGACGGCGAAAAGGTTGGTCACCAAGGTCCCATTCCCATCGTAATCCACGGCAGGAGTAATGGTATGCGCCGTCATCTTCCATTTCGCACCAATGAGGATGGCATCCTTCCCGGACGCTGACGCGGTCGGGGATTTGTCGTCATTGCAGGCCAGCATGAAAGTGGCCAGGGTTAATGGGATTAGAAGATTCAAGCGCATAAATATTCCTTGGTTGGGCTACATATCGGCCGTGATGCAACTTTCGACGATCCGAACGGCCGGATTGTTTCCTTCCTTGGTGGAAAAAGGTCTAAACTGGCTTAATTCGATGTTGCCGGATTCGGGGAAACCGGAATCCCTGCCCGTTGGTCCGGTGTATGCATGGGTCAGAGCCTATGATCAAGCGCTGCAGTCCTTGGAAGGGGCGCAGGCTTGTGGTGCCGGGGCCGGATTGCGGGGGCCGGCTTCGGTGGGTCGCCTTAGTGCCGACTGGATGGATTGAAAGGAGAGAGACCCTGCGAGGGATTCCCTGCCGGTTTTGCCCACCGGTGCCGCCACGTTGCCAGGCGGCCTACGGAGGCTCTAAAGAGGCCAAAAGGGGCCGCACATGCCCCTTCCCATGGTTATTCCCTGTGCGGGAAGCGAATCCGAAGGATAGATTACAGGATCAACCCCCCTTGGAGCCGGCCATGAAATTGAATTTCGCTTTCGGATTAATCGTCGCAATCGGGTCAACGGTCCAGGCGCAAAACATCATGGTACATGGCAAGGTTTCCAACGCCTCCGGGCAACCCGTGGCCAATGCCTTGGTGGAATTGTCTAAACAAGGGATAAAGGACACGACGGGTCCGGATGGAGCTTATTCCCTCACCAAGCCGGGCGTGGCGATAGGATCGGTTCAGGCGGCCTTCACGGAAGGGATAAGGCTGGACCAGGGCGTCCTGGAATTTACCCTGAGCCAAACCGCTCAAGTGACGGTCGAAGTATTCGATGTCAAAGGGTACCTTCAGAAAAAGGATCTACTCCCGGAGGCGCAGCCCGGCGTCTATCAATTCAATATCGCAGCTCCGCGCCATTACAATGGGATATTGATCATTCGCGCATCGATCGGCCGGTTCGTTCGGACTTTCCGATACCTTCCGATGCGGAATGATGTTTCCGCGGGGTCGTTCACTCTTGCGAGCGCCGGCTCGGCAAGCGTAAGACTGGAGAAAACGGCGGCCGCGATCGATACGCTGAATATTTCCGCCGTCGGCTATATGCCGCTAAAAATCGGACTATCCGCCTATGATACCACCTTGAACGTGACCTTGGTTACCGACGCGACGACGGTGTACCGACCCTGCCCGACCAACGGCGACCCCTGCAAGCTACTGCCCTTCGGCGATTCGATCACCATAGGCGACAAATCTTCGGACCGAGGCGGATATCGTCCGCATCTTTACAAACTTTTCCTCGCCGCCAATCAGAAGGCCACCTTTACGGGATCACGGAGCGATGGGCCGACGCAGGTCAACGGACAACCTTTCCCCCGCATGCACGATGGGCACCCCGGTTGGGTCATAGGCGAGGGTTCCAAGGGAATCTCGTCCCTGGTGCCCAGCCCCGCATTCGACGGAAAACCCCATATCGTCCTGCTGCACATCGGGACCAACGATCTTTTCGGCGGGGGAGGCGATGCCATGGTGACGCGTCTGAACACGCTCGTGGACAAGATCGTGCTGGCCGCGCCGAACGCCCTGATCGTTCTCGCGCAAGTCACCCCGCTCGTCACCCGCGTAGAGCAACAGGCGGCCTACAACGCCAAGATTCCCGGGGTCATCCAAAGCCATGCCGCCAAAGGCCGGCACATCATCGGCGTCGATATGAGCAAGATGCCCACCAACCTGCTTGCCGATGGCACGCATCCGAACGATAAGGGCTACGCATACATGGCGGATATCTGGTACGCGGCCATCAAGGACATGCTCCCCAAGTGATCCGTTCCCGGCGCACCCACCGAGGGCTATCCATCGCCCTGGGAGCCTTGTTCGGATGCGCATCCCCGGCGCAGGCCGCGTGGAGAACCATCCACAATGATTTTTACTGGGCTGATAATAACGGAAGCAAGATACTGACCCGGAGCGGCGATCTCCGTAAATTCGGCGACACCTATTATTGGTATGGCGGAACCCAGTCCGACCTGCACCGGGCCCAGACATGCTATACCTCCGCCAATCTGGCGGATTGGACATCCAAGGGCGTCGTATTCAGGAGCCCGGTCGAGACCAACCGGATTGACGTGGTGTATAATGAATCAACCCGGCTATACGTGATGGTGATGAAATACGACGGAAACGGAGCGCATCTGGGGTTCGCCACGAGCCCGACTCCGGATGGGCAGTTCACCTTCAAGGGACAGGTCCTCATCGACGATGCGCCGATGGGGGATATGTCGGTTTACAAGGATACCGACGGCAAGGCCTACCTGTGCGCCGTTTCCTGGAAGGTTGGGACGAACCGGCAACACGGTATCTGGTTGTTGTCGCCGGACTACCTGAGCGTGGAAAGACGGATCTTCCTATGGGATATCCGCAGTCGCGAGGCCCCGAATATTTTCAAGAGGAACGGAATTTATTATTACGTGCATTCCGAAACCAACGGGATCGAGTCCTCGCCAACCAGGTATTACTCCGCGACCAACCTGGCGGGTCCATGGTCCGCCGCGACGATGGTGCAAATGCAGGGCTCGACGAACTCCTGGGATTCGCAATGCGATCTCGTCCTTCCCATCAAGGGCTCCCAGGATTCCATGTTCATGTACGTCGGCGATCGCTGGGTAAAGCCCAACGCGCTCCGGGAAGGCGATTATACCTGGCTGCCCATGACCTTCAATGGGAATGTTCCGGTCGTCAATTATCACCAGGACTGGGACCTCAACCTGGAAGCCGGTACTTGGCGGCCCTTCGACGGCAACAGCAACCTGGCCAAGCGAAAAACGGCCACGGCCTCCTCGGTGAACGGCGCCAATTCGGCAAACAATGTCACCGATTCGGCGACCATGGCGAATTACGCCACTACGCGATGGGAAAGCGCGGCGGCCGATCCCCAGTGGATCATGGTGGACCTCGGTTCGGCCATGGCCGTCAACCGGGTCATCCTCAAATGGCACGAGAACAATGGCCGGTCCTTCAAGATCCAGGTCTCGAATGACGCCACGGCCTGGACCGATGTCTACAGTACCACGGCGGGTCTGAGGCGTTCGGTTACCGACGTGGCGTTCACCAGGGCTACCGCCAGGTACGTGAGAATGTATGGCACGCAGCGAGGCGGCTCGAACGGGTATTCGCTGTTCGATTTCATGGTCCTGAACGATGATTCCGAACCCATCCCGATTTCCGATCGGGACCGCCCCGCCCCGTCCATGGCCACTCTGAGCTGGAACGGCGGCGTCCTTTCCTATTCTCTCCCTTTCGCTTCCAGGGCGAAACTGGAAGCTTTCGATATGTGCGGTAAATCAATCGGGATATTCGCCGATGGATATCTGGGCGCGGGCAGGCATGAGGCGGCCTTTTCCGGCAAGGCGGAGGCGGGTCCGGCGGGTCCTTATCTATTCCGGTTGCAGGCGGGCGGGAAAAATCTTATGACCATGCGAACCACTCTCAGGTAAATCTCCTACTCCACCACGGTGACGTTCAGAAAATCCAGCGATTGCCCCCCCTTTGCTGTCGAAAACCTTTTCCATCCATTCCAAAAGGCTCCCAGATGACGCCCCCAGGCTTTTTTCGCCGGGAATAACCCCCCTATGATGGGGGTGTGAAGAAGGCACGACCGCGCTTAAAATGGACTTCTGCAAATCACCTCCCGCACCCGGACCGGGGCGCAGGCCATCGACAAGGGTAAGCCACGGAAAAGACCGGATGATCGGGACCGGGGGACCGGGAAAATGTTTCATGAACGTTTTTTGGTTCGATTTGAGCTATCGATTCGGGTTGGGGAGGTGGCGCCATGAAAACCTGGCGCGGTTCGGACGGTCTTGGCCTATATTAAATCCCATCCTGAGCATCTAAGGAACCCAATGAACTACGTAAACCCAATCCTGATTCTCGCTCTGTCCCTGTCCGCCGTCGCCGCGCAGGCCCAAACCCTGCCCACGGGCGTGAACGTCGAGCCCTTCTACGATGTCAACAAGGCCGGCGTAAGTTTCAAGGTGGACAAACAGTCGGTGGCCGGAATCTACGAGGTGCCCGGCAAGCCCCAGCATTTCGTGGTCATCGGCTCCCTAGGATACCTCTGGACCCTCTACCCGACGGACCCCACCAAGGCGGGCACGCCTGGGGTCATAGACTATAAGAAGTCCCAGGTGGGTGATTTCAACAACTGGGTTATGAAGGGACATGAGGAATTCGTCAATGCCGGCGCGTTCGATCCCAATTTCAAGGAGAACCGCTACTTCTACGTCCTCTACAACAAGTATGGCAGCCCCTCCGACTACCATACGGGAACCACCACGACGGGCGCGGATGTCTGGTCCAACAAGAACCACCTGGTGGTGGTGGACCGCTGGCAGATGTCCGCGGATTTCGCCACGATGAAGCGCGACACCACCATCATTTCCATGGACCATGGCGCCGGCTACGGCGCCTCCAGCATGGTGTTCGGCAAGGACGGCTACATGTACATCTCGCCCATGTCCTACAGCATAAACAGTTGGGACAGCACTAACTTTATGCGCAAGGTGCTGCGTATCGACGTGAGCAAGTCCGAAGGCGGGCGCATGTATACCATCCCCAAGGACAACCCCTGGATAAACTCGACCAACCCCGCCGTGAAGAAGGAGGTCTTCGCCTTCGGCTTCCGCAACCTCTATGTCCTCCAGGCCGACCATATCACCGGGAGCATCTGGGGCGCCGAGGTGGGGGAGGGGGCATGGGAAGAGATCAACATCATCAAGTCCGGATTGAACTACGGCTGGGCCAGCGGCGGCGACTACGCGTCGCCCTTCCAAGGCCCCGGTATCGAAGGCCCCTGCGATAAGAACACTTCGGCCGGCCAGGCCGTGGTCGGCTCCCTCAAGAGCCCGTACAAATGCAGCGGCGCCGCCTGCCTGGGCCGCGACTTTACCTGCGCCGACTTCACCAACGGCCCCTGGAACCTGACCCATGACGGCAAGGACATGGGCGGCTCCAAGACCGCGGTGCAAGGCCTCACCTCGAAGTGCATCGTGGTGTCCCCGGCCTTCCGCGGCGACCCGTCGTCCCCTTTCTACGGCTACCATTTCATCAGCGACGTGGGCGCGAAATATTTCCTTGCGGTCAAGGAGGGCGTGGACGGGGCCCAGAACGTGGGCAAAGTCAACGTCAGCGGCCTGTCCTTCACCGGCGATGCCTCCCATAACGGGCTGACCTCCTTCGGCGAGGATTCCTACGGAAACATGTACGTCACCTTCCTGTCGTCGACCGAGAAGGGTCCCGTCCAATGGCATGACATCTACCGGATCAGCCATGCGCAGATGAAGCCCCTCGCAACGCCGCGCGCGACCACGCTGCAATCGGTGCGGGGCCCGGCCGACCGGCTTTTCTCCCTGCTGGCCTTGGGCCATGGCGCGTCCTGGCTGCGCCTTCCGGAGGGATCTTCGGGCGCCGAGCTGTACGACTTGGGCGGCCGCCGTATATGGCAGGGCAAGGGCGTGCCCGGTGCGAGCCTGGCCCTGCCCCAGGGTCTCGTCACCGGGACGGCCTGGGTCCGCTATCTGCCCTGAATACCCGTCCGGCAAGGTAGGTTCCCTTTTTAAGGCGAAAGGGGAAAGGGGAACCTACCTTGCCGTCCCACCTGGCCGAGAAACCGGCTAGGCAGCAAATCATCCTATCTTATCTTCGGTGGGGCTGCATCGTTCCCATTGGGAGAAAACCATGAATTCAAGGCTATTGTCCGTCCTATCCGCTCTGTTGGCGGGA
>JBDSIO010000248.1:0-6193 GCA_039917895.1 Fibrobacteria bacterium
GGGGCAAATTTCTGATCGTCGGATACATGCGCCTGGACAAGATCCTGGAGGTGCGCAAGCGCCACGTCCACAAGTGGATGGAAACCAAGGAATCAGGAGCCGCGGCTCCCGAATGCATGGATATGGAAGAATGCTTTTCCTTCCAGTCCGAGGAGATGAATTTCTACAACCCCGATGACTCCTTCGAGCTGAGCGAAGAACTGATGAAGAAATGGGGTTACAAGGGCAAGGTCACTAAACAGATGAAGCTGACCTTCACCGAAGAGAAGCTATCGGTCATCCTGGAGCATTTCAAGGGTAAGACCCACAAAAACGGCGAATACGTGGCAGCCGCCAAGGAACTGGAAGACAGCTTGGCAGCCCAACAACCGGGAAAAGCTACTGAGGATGCGTGGTAGGAGGGGATTAGCCGATTAAGGTGTCTCAGGTCTGGCGTCTGGGAGTCGAAGCTTAGACCCAGCGAACCCTTAGGGCCCGTTAAGAAATAACTGCCCGCATTCGGCCGGAGATCCGGCCGCCTGGCTGCGTTGCTCGTCGCTTGCGGACGCCCGGTCCGCGGCGCTCCTCGCGCCTTGCCAGACAACCGGCTCTCCGCCCTCGGTGCAGGTCATTTATTTCTTAACGGGCCCTTAGGTCGCGTGCTTCTTCAACAGCGTGTTCACCCTGTCGAGCAGTTCCTGCTTGCCGAAAGGCTTGGTGATGTAGTCTTCGGCCTTCATGACATGCAGACCCACCATCAGATCAACGGACTTGTTGTTGCTCGTCAGGAAAGCGATGGGAATCTTCGCCAGGGAGGGTTGTTCCCGCAATTCGCGGAAGATGTCGAATCCGTCCACGTGAGGCATCACCACGTCTAAGAGGATCAAATCGGGGCCCAACTCTAGCGCCGTGGACACGGCATTCTCCGGCTCGGTCACGACGGTGACCGTATGCTGTCCGAGTTCCAGCACGAGCTTGACGAGCTCCGCGATGTCCCGTTCGTCATCGACGCAAAGTATCTTCGCCATGCCTTACCCCTTCGCCAGTTCCCGCGGGAGCCAGTCCCAATAGAAATAAGTTACCCCGCAGCCTATGATCAGGCCGATCAAATCGAGTCCTACCGCCACCAAGGCCATATATTGCTGCTCCAAGCCCAACAGGCTCAACACCATTGAAAGGGACATGAGCAGGCCGGCCACGTAGAAAAGTTTATAAAGAGGCTTTTTCTTCCGGGCCGCGCCGAAAATCCGGCTCAACGAGGAAATCACCAGGAAGGTGACGATGAAGGTCAGATGCAGGATGACGATGGTGACTGCGGAGATGGGGATCATGGCCGCGTCCTAATCCACGCTCATCATGGTGCGATATAAGGCGTAGCCGAGACCGGAAAAAGCCAGCGCGCCGGCGCAGATGATCCCATCGGGGATGTAAGTGGGCAGAAAGGCTTTGAAGAACTCGAGCCGAAGCACCAATCCCACGGCCAAGACCCCGAGGGCCATCTGCAGGTAGCGGTGCGGGGGCCCCTTGGAGAACTTCACTCGGTAGAATTTCGCGATTAGGGTCAGGTAGAACCCGACCACGCTGAACAGGAGCGAAACCAGCAGCATGCCTATCGCCTGGGCCGTTTGCAATCTTATTTACCCTTGCGTTTGCCGAATGCGCTGAAAGCTTCGACGAAGGTGTCGGCATCGGTTTTGGTTGGCGAGCCGCTCATGACGCCCTGGCGACCAACGAATTTCTCCATGATCTCGATGCCGCCCTTGGCGATGTGGAATTGGCGGATATCCTTGGCGTGCTGGCTGCCGCGCATTTTGAGGACCAGAATGGCCTTGGAGATGGCGCTGTCGATCTCGACGTAGCGCAGGATAAAGTAATTGTCGGCGATGAACGGCGCCTGGGACAGGCTGCTGGTGTCGCCCAAAAGGTTGCTGTTCTCGCGCAGCAGCAGGGAGGTGATGCCCTCGCGCTTGAGGCTGGTGATGAAATCGAACTCCATCTCGCGCAGGGAATCGGATTCCTCCGCGGCGTATTCGAAATGGGTCAACGAATCGACCAGGCAGCGTTTTATGCCCATCTCGTCGATAAGGGTCTCCAGGCCGCCGCCGAGCTCTTCCACTTCGCTCGCCACCGTGGATGGATCGGAGAAGATGATCTTGAGCATGCCGGAGTCTTCGTACTTTTTAAGATCCCAACCGAAGTTGAGCGCGTCATGGTAATACTGGCTGGGGAATTCCTCGAAGGTGAGGATGAGGCCCGGTTCCTGGAACTTCTCGATGCCGTTGACGATGAACTGCATTCCCAGGGTGGTCTTGCCCGTGCCGGGCGCGCCCTCCACAACGGTGGCGCTGCCTTTGACCACACCGCCCCCGATCATCCTGTCCAATGCTTCGATCCCGAATGGCGCTCTTTCCAGCATGGTTCTCCTCTGAATTCGTTCAGACGCTCCGCGTGGCCGCGCCGCCGGCGACCAAAGTCAAAAGCACCGCCTTTTGGGCGTGCAGGCGGTTCTCAGCTTCATCAAAGCATACGCAGCGCTGAGAGTCCATCACTTCCTGCGTGATTTCTTCGTCCACATGAGCGGGCAGACAGTGGGTCACCAAACAATCGGCCGGCGCTTTGGCCAATAGAGCCGCATTCACCTGGAATCCCGAGAATTGCTTTTTTTTCTGCTCGGCCTGGGCTTCCTCGCCCATGCTCACCCAAACGTCGGTATAGATGCAGTCCGCCTTGGCCACTCCGGTGGCCGCGTCGTTCGTCAGGGTATAGGTGCCGCCGGACTGCTTGAAGAGGGGTTCCAGCGACTTCAGCACTTCCGGGTTCTGCTCATATCCCTTGGGGCAGGCCAGCACGAAGTGCATGCCGAGATGGGCCGCGAGCTCCGCCAGGGAGTTCGCGACGTTATTGCCGTCACCGACGAAGGCCAGGGTAAGACCCGTGAGCTTACCGCGCTTTTCCATCAGGGTCTGGCCCAATGCCAGGGCTTGGCAGGGATGGTGGAGGTCCGTAAGCGCGTTGATAACCGGGACGGTGGCGTATTTGGCGAGGTCCAGTACCAACTTATGGCTGAAAGTGCGGGCGATGATGGCATCGACCCAGCGCGACAGACAGAGTGCCGCGTCTTTAACGGATTCGCGGTTGCCCAGGGAGACCTGCGAGGGATCGAGGTTGATGGCGGCGCCGCCGAGCTGGACCATGCCCGCCTCGAAAGTGACGCGGGTGCGCAGGCTGGGCTTCTCGAAGATCATGGCTGCAGTGCGGCCCTTGAGAGCCTCGCTGGGACCTTTGGCCTTGTACTCCCGCTTGATGGACATGGCCAGGTCGAGCACCTGCTCCAATTGGCCGCGATCCAAATCCAGTAGGGTGTTCAGATGCTGAAGCTTCGAGGTATTCATTTTCCCAAGGATTTTGTCCGGTTATTTCCGGTTATTTCCGGTTATTATAAGTTGCCATCCGGCGCTGGACAAGCGAATTTCAAGTCCCGCCAATCATTAATGTTATAAATAAAAAAGGTTAAATTTAAGCGGGAAATGACCAACGCTGCCGAAACCGCACAGAATATGACCGGGCCATCCGAGACGGTCCCTTGCTTCGGGAAAATCAACCTGTTTTTGGAAATCCAGGACAAGCGTCCGGATGGATACCACAACCTCGGAACCTTGTTCCAAACGGTTGATTGCGGTGACCGGCTGAGCGCAGAGCCGGCGGAAATCCTTTCGTTGGCGGGAGCGGAGGGCATCACCACCACGCCCGATGACAACCTCGTGATCAAAGCCGCAAAATTGTTGCGCGACTCGTTTCCGGACCGCGTTAAGGCCGATGCGGGCATTAAGTTCTCCCTCGCAAAAATCCTTCCCACGGGCGCGGGATTGGGAGGCGGCAGCTCTAATGCAGCAGCGGCACTGCAGCTTTGCAACCGCATCTGGGCAATGAAGCTGACAAACGCGGATCTGCTCCCCCTGGCCGCCCGCCTGGGCGCGGACGTTCCGTTCTTCCTGTTTGGCGGCTGCTATTTCGGCGAAGGCAAGGGTGAAATACTGCAGCCCGCACCCGATCCCTACCCCTTCCACGTCGTCATCGGCACGCCGCAATGCCGGGTCGAAACGGGCTGGGCTTACGGACAGCTGGATCCGGAGCGCAAGCGGGATTGGTCTCGTTTCAAGGCCCTGTACGTCACATACTTCGAAGATTGGGAATTCTACCAGGTATTGCGCAATGATTTCGACGCGCCCATGCGCAGGCGTTTCCCCGAGATCGCCGACTTGGCCGACCGCATGAGCGAATTCAACCCGGTCAAAACCCTGCTCAGCGGCAGCGGCGCCAGCGTCTTCAGTCTGTTCCGGGAACGCCCCAAGGCCGAAAGCTGCCTGGCCGAAATCCAATCGGTCTGCCGGTTTTCCTGCCTCGCGGAGTTTACGATCTAGCCTTCCCGGGATGCTCCCAAACCTGGCGATATTCCAGGGGCTCGGATAATTCCAGGGGCTCGGATATTGTGCTCCAGAGGTGGCGTAACATTGTACACACAAAAGGTGGCGTGCCAGAAAGTGCGCTTCGTGAACACGGCAAGACGGCTACGAATGCCCGCGAACCGCTTGCCCCCGGCACCCGCCTTCACGCTCCCGGCCATCCACCCCCATCACTTCCCATCGAAAACCCCTTTTCCACTCCAATTTCGAACCTTCTGCGCCGAATTCGTTGCCGACCCCTCTTTTTCTTCTTACTTTTGACCCCCGTTCCCGGTGGGGCGTCGTCAAGTGGTAAGACAACGGCCTTTGGAGCCGTTTACCGTAGGTTCGAATCCTACCGCCCCAACCAGGGCCGTTCCGGAGGTCCGGAACGGTATGGAAGAATCCGGTCGCTAGCCGGTTCTTTCCAACGACTCGGAACGCTTGGAAAAACACATCGGGAAGGCGCGCCAGGGTCGGGCGCGTGTACCGAGAAAAGGAAATCATCATGGCAACGGCATTACTGTCACTTACCGCTAAGAAAAGAGATCGTTCCACCAAGGCCGCGCTGAAGAACATGCGCAAAGAAGGCCGCGTCCCCGGCATCATCTACGGCCTGGACAAAGAACCGCAGATGGTGGAGGTATCCTCCGTCGATATGCGCTCCCATCTCGCCCAGCGCAATCACGTCATCGAAATCTCGCTGGAAGGCGCGACCTCCCAGAAGGTCATGCTCAAAGCGGTTGAGCGCGACCCCATCCGCCGCGACCTCGTGCACATCGACTTCCTGCGCGTCGACAACGAACATCCCGTGATCGTCAACGTTCCAGTCACGACCTTCGGCATTCCTTTCGGCGTTAAGACCGAAGGAGGCGTCTTCTCCACCATGAAGAAGTTCGTCAAGCTGCGCGCCAAAGTGCAGGACATCCCGGACAAGTTCGATATGGATGTCTCCGAGCTGAAGTCCGGCACCATCTTCTACGTGCGCGACCTGAAATTCGAAAAGGGCACCTTCGTGACCCCGGGCAAGACCGCCTTGTTCGGCGTGACCACCGGCAAGGCCGAGGTCGAGGAAGTCAAACCCGTGGCAGCCGCCGCGGCTCCCGCAGCCGCTGGCAAGGCCGGCGACGCGAAAGCCGGCGATGCCAAGGCCGGCGACAAGAAGGACGAAAAGGCCAAGGACAAGAAGTAGCCCATGCACATACTTCTGGGCCTGGGCAATCCGGGCCCGAAGTATGACCGCACCCGCCACAATATCGGATTCGACTTCGCGGATCGGGTTGCGGCGGAATCCGGCCACTCTGGCCCTTGGAAGACCGAGGCCAAAAGCCTGGTTTGCCGGGTCACGGTGGGCGGCCTTTCCCTCTTGATCGCGAAACCCCAGACCTTCATGAACCTGAGCGGCGAGGCCGCCCAGGTCCTGTTGCAGTTCTACAAGGTCTCCCCCCGCAACCTCATCGTAGCCGTGGACGACATCTACCTCGATCTCGGTTCCGTGCGCATCCGAACCAAAGGAAGCCATGGCGGCCACAACGGGTTGCGCAACCTGATGGAACATTGCGGAGACGAATTCACGCGCGTGCGGATCGGCGTGGGGCCTTTCCCCCCTGAACAGGATCGCGCCGATTTCGTCTTGCGCAAATACGCTTCCGATGAGGGCAAGGCCCTCGCTGACGTCCTCAAGGTTTCCAAGAAGCTGGTGGAAACCGGTCTGTCCCAGGGTTGGGAACGCGCGGGTTCCGATTTCAACCGCCGTGTGGGTTCCAAGGACG
>JBDSIO010000249.1:0-3930 GCA_039917895.1 Fibrobacteria bacterium
GAGAATCCGAACGCCATCGAAGGCCGCATCACGCACGTCCGCACCATCGGCCTGTCCGTGCGCGTGAGCCTGGCCACCGTAGCCGGCCCGGAGATCCAGGTCGAGGTTCCCAAAGAGGAATTCCAGAACCTGGGCCTGGTCAAAGGCGATACCGCCTTCGCCGTGACCCGAGGGGTTAAGGTGTTTCAGGATGACTATACGATTTGACCGCTGAAGTCTTGTTCTAGGGTAGCCGATAAGAGAGAATTCAAAAGTCAAAGTTCAAAGTGCAAAAGTCAAAGTGGGGGATCCCCTGAGTCCATTAGTCCCTTGGAAGCGCCAGCTTACCGCCCTGCCGTCGGACCGAGGCGCCCCTATTAAAATTTGCACTTTAAACTTTGCCCTTTGCACTTTGAACTCTTCCTCCTAAAGACCCCAATGGACTATCCCCTCATCCCACCCTTGCTAGGGACCGCCTTCGGCGGCATCTTCGGTCTGATGGTCGGATCGTTTTTCAACGTGGTCATCTCTCGTATGCCGCGCGGGGAATCCGTGGTTTGGCCGCCCTCGCGGTGCATGGGCTGCGGGTACCGGATCAAGTTCTACGAAAACGTGCCCGTGCTTTCCTGGGTGTGGTTGCGCGGCAAATGCAAATCCTGCGGCATTCCTTTGAGCCCGCAATATCCGATGGTGGAAGCCTTGACGGGCCTGGTCGCCGCCCTGGTCTCGTGGTACTTCCTCACGGCAGGCGCCGAATTTCCCTGGGACTTCAAAATCGGCGTCGCTTTCCTGGCCCTCGCCTCCATCCCGATTTTCGTCATCGACTTCCGGCATTTCCTCATCCCGGACCTTTTGACGTATCCCGGCGCGCTCCTTGGCCTCGCCTTGTCCTTCCTGCCCGGAGGTCAGACTCCCATGCAGAGCCTTACCGGCCTCGCGGCAGCGGGAGGGTTCCTGTGGCTGGTGGGTTTCGTCGCCACGCTGGTATTGAAGAAGGAAGCGATGGGCCTGGGCGATGTGAAATTGATTGCCATGGCCGGGGCCTTGTTCGGCGCGCCCATCGCGCTCTTCGGCCTGATTTTCGCCTCGCTGTTGGGGTGCGTGGTTGGCGTGCCTATGATGCTTCTCCGCCGGTTGGACGAGCATCGGCACATCCCTTTCGGGCCTTATATCTGCGTGGGCGTGATTCTCTCCGCCTTTTTCGGCCAAACAGCTTTGGACTGGTACATGCACCTTCTCGGCTGGTAACCCCCGCAGGACCTCCCCTCCCAGGTTACGGCAACCTCCAATAGGCCAAAACCGGCCTTTCTTACTATCTTCTTCTCCCTATTTCAATGCATTTTGCCGGGTTTTCCTGGTTTTTTCTTGTAGATGAATTTTCTTGCGGGTTAACTGATCAGGGAGTGATATGGCCACGATCGTAAAGTTGGATGGCGCCTGGGATTTCAGCTTCGACGCCGTTGACGCTGGACTCATCGACCAGTGGTACCGGAAAAAGCCGGCCCAGACCAAAAAAGCCACCCTCCCCCACGTCTGGCATATGGAATCCAACGAGGAGAATGCGCATATCGCGTACTACTTCAAGGATTTCACCGTCGACAAGAAGGAATCGCCCAAGCGTTTCTTCATCCGTTTCGGCTCGGTCCAGCACCATGCCACCGTCTGGCTCAACGGTGAGGAACTGGGCACTCACATGGGCGGCCATGTCCCCTTCGACCTCGACGGCTCCAAAGCCGTGAAAATCGGCGAGAACAACATCCTGGTCGTGCGCGTCCAGACCTTGGATCGCCAGGGGAAGATCGGCGACCACACCTCGGCGGAACTCGCCCTGGGCGGACCCTTCCTGCGCGGCCCTTTCGCCGGCATCACCGGCGACGTGGAATTGTACATGGTCGGAAAGGCCGGCATCCGTTCGGTCAATTGCTTCCCGGATTTCGAGGCCGACCGCATGACCATCGAGACCAAGTTCTGGAACCCCAAGAATTTCCAGGCTGAACTCACCATCGAAATCACCAGTCCGGACGGCGACACCGGCGTCGTGAACCGGAGCGTCAAACTCGAGAAGGAAAACGGCAGCCTCGGCGTGACCCTGCAGCTCGAGAACGGCAAGGTCTGGCACCTGCATGAGCCGCTGCTTTATAAAATCAAGGTGACTTTGGCCGGCTCCTATACCGTGGACGTCCGCTTCGGCATGCGCAGCGCGGACGTGGAAAAGGGATCCTTCAAGCTGAATCATCATGCCGTCAAGATCAAGGGCGTGACCTATCCGTGGTTCTTCCCGTTCCTGCATGGCACGCCTCCGGGCGATTTCGAGTTGCGGAAGGAACTGGTTACCATCAAGGAGTCGGGATTCAACCTGCTCCGCTCCGGGGGCGCCCCGCTTCCCAAGGAAGTCCTGGACATCTGCGACGAAATCGGCATGCTGGTTTTGCAGGAGACCACGTGCTTCAACCAGAAATCGAGCAAGGAAGGCCTGGAGAACCTCAAGCAGCAGCTCCAGACGCTTATCGACCACGACGGCCACCATCCCTCCATCTTCGGATGGGTGATCGGTTCCGAAAACGGCTCCATGGTCCTGGAGAACGGCAACAAGCTGCTGCGCTACGCGGCGGAGCTGGACCCCACCCGACCCATTTTCTCCAACCTCGGCTCGGTGTCCATGGACAGCCAAGGCGGGGGCAAAATCGATCTCGGGAAAGTCTACGAACCCATCGCCGCGACCATCAGCCCCTTTGAGTCGCATCGCCTCAAGATCGGATATCCGGTCTCGGTCAAGACATACACCCTGCTATCGGCCTATTGCTCGTCCAAGGACGGCAAGGCGGTGGCCGACGGCATCCATGGAAGCAAGTCATTCTGGGAACGGTACAATTACCTGAAGGATGATTTGGACGGGAAGATCCTGGTCGACGGCCTGGGCGTTTCGTCGCCGGAAGGCATTCCGGATCTGCTCGAAGCCTACAAGAAGTTCTCGGGCCATTCTGAGTACAAGGACCTGCAGAAGCTGAACACGGAACTGGCCCAGATCCTCAAGGACAAGAACATCACCATGTTCAAGGATCCGGAAAGCTTCTGGAAGGAAGCCTCCGCCGTGGCGCGCCAAGGACTGTCCAAGCAGATCGAAGCGTTCCTCATCAACCCTCAGATCTCCGGCTACGTTTTGGAGACCTGGGGCGATTACGGCTCCGTGGTTTCCGGCATGGTCAACTGGCAGCGCAAGCCCAAGGCCGCGTTGGATGCCGTCCGCAAGGTCAACCGGCCGGTCCACGTGATCGCCGAGGCCGAAGATCGCACGCCTTATATCGGCACCTCGGCAGCCATCAAGATCCACATGGTCAATGACGGGGCGTTGGGCGACTACGGCCTTTTGCTCCGCGTGAAGGGTCCCAACGGCCGCATCTGGCATCAGGAATCATTGCCCGGAAAGGCCAAGACCGGCGTCAACCTGGTCGGCCGCTTCAAGTTCCCGGTGGGATTCGAAAAGGGCCGGTTCACCTTCGACCTGAATCTGTCCAAGAACAACAAGGAGATGGCCCGCACCGAAGAGGTCTTCCTGGTGCCCCCGGAAACCAAGCTCGAGGTGCCCCTCAAGCAAGTGAGCGTATTGGGTAACTTCCCTGATACCGTCAACAGCTTCACCAACCCGGACGCCGGCATCTGCGTGATCGCGGACATTTCGACCCTGGTGGAAGGATCCATCCGCAAGCGATTCGACAAGGCAGCCGCGGGCGGAACCATCATCCTCGGCAACGTGTCGGAAGAGGATGCGCGCCTGTTGAACTCGATGAAGGTGCTGCCCGCGGAAATCACCTGCTTCCGCTCCTCCGGCAGCTCATTCGGCAGCTTCCACTACGCCTTGGGAGGCCCCGAGTTCAAGGATCTGCCCGCTTCCTGCATCCTGGATCAGACCTATGCGGACGTAATGCCTTACTGGAGCCTGGAATCCCATCC
>JBDSIO010000250.1:0-3609 GCA_039917895.1 Fibrobacteria bacterium
AGGGTGTAAATCGTCAATATCCCCTGCAGGGGATATTTTAATCAGCCTTTCAAGAGCTTGCCGAACAGTTCCTCGGCGGCTTTTCCAAAGCGCCGGCACAGACTCAGTGCGAGATCCTTCGCAATCGCATCGCCCTGAACCTCCAGAATACCTTTGATGTCCTCAATGTCCTTCGGACCACCAGCGAATACTTTCAGCGCGATCAAATCCTCTTTCGAGGCGAAGCGCAATTTCATCCCATCGAATTCGTCCACCAGGGCCCGGTCGAAAAATGCGGGATCCAGACGTTTGATTCCTCCGATGAGGTCCACCTGATTGCCTTCCGTATCCAGGATCCGGACCACAAAACCCAACGGATCGTCGTCTTCTCCCATACTGACTTTTACCGTAAACCCATCGCGGATCAAAAGTTGGGCCAGAGCATCCAGATCCATGCCGGAGCCTCTCATCGAAATCAGCGCATCCGCATCCAGGCTTGCCCGCACGAATCCATGGTAGGCCACGGCCAAGGCTCCAATCGTCGCCCATTGCACGGCACTCGCATCCAGGATTCGACCTACCCGGTCGAGCATTTCAGGCGGACTTCCGCTTGCTTGCTTATCGGCCATCTGGGGATCGTTTCTCCGCCTCGGATTTGCGGCGACGCTCTCCGGCGGCATGGATCTGCTTGACCATGCGGGAATGCCTGATGAACGCCCTGACCCGTTGGACCGGTGTCATCTTCCGATAGGTCTCGATGAGGCCCTGCCGGAGGAATTGCGCGTTCTTGGATTCCATACCCCTATTATAACCTATTAACCGGGTTACGGATATGCTCAAACCTCGGAGACTGGAAGCGCCTCCGTTCCCCCCAAGATCGGATACGCGTTGCGGGTCCTGCAAATCAAGGCCTGCCGTTTCAGCGATCCCGGGTCTGGTTCCGACATCCCGTGCCAACTCGGCTTTCGGCCAATTGGGACTTTAAAATCAAGACTGCATATAATGTCTGGCATAAAGGTCTATTACGCGCTTAATCATGTTTTGATATGGAACATGATTTTCCTTAGCCATTTTTTTGAAAAAGGTGACACTCTCTTTTCCTAAGGATAGTGTCACTTTGAGCGCTTCCTCTTTGAGGACGAGCTTATCGGGATGAGGAAGGAAGTCCTCGATAGGCTCTGATGCTGATATGGCCCGGGCTATTTCCTTAGGCGCCTTAGCGTATTTTGCTTTGCTTTTCATATTCCACTTTCCCTTCTCGCCAAAATCCGGCGCCAAAAATTCTAATTCTGCCTTTACGATATGTGAACCGAACGGTCACCACTCTTTCTCCAACTTTTCCAAAACAAAAATACCGTTTTTCGCCTTCAGTACTGTGCAAGTGATCTAGAGAGACCACCCGGTTGGCATCCGAGAAGGCATTCTGCGCCAAGGAAAATGAAACCCCATGCTTTATTTTGTTGGTCTCATTCTTTATTGGGTCCCATTAACAACCACATTGTTGAGTGGCGCGGACTTCGCAAAGCGCCTACGCCCGCTTGCTAAAAATGGTTCTCATTGCGAGCTACGGGCGTAGTCTCCAGGGGACATAAGCCCCACTCCGGCCGCGTCATCGGTCATCGCGAATGCGTACGAAGGCCGATTCTGGCTGGGCCAATAGTGCGAATATTACCCGGCGTCAGACCCCGTAGAAGCCGCGGTACCATTCCACGAATTTCCCAATGCCGGTCTCCACCGAGGTGGCGGGCTTGAATCCCACGTCGCGCATCAAATCGGTGACGTCGGCCTCGGTGGAAGGCACGTCACCAGGCTGCATGGGGAGCATGTTGAGCTGCGCCTTTTTGCCGAGCTTGTCTTCCAGGGTGCGGATGTAGTGCATCAGTTCCACCGGCGAACTGTTGCCGATGTTGTAGACGCGGTAGGGCGCGGAAGAGGTGACCGGATCGGCCTTGACCGCGTCCCACTCGGGATTGGATTGGGGTATCTTCATGGTTACCCGGTAGACGCCCTCGATGATGTCGTCGATGTAGGTGAAGTCGCGCTTGTGGTGCCCGCCGTTGAACACGTCGATGGGCTTGCCCGCGAGGATGTTCTTGGTGAACAGGAACAGGGCCATGTCGGGCCGGCCCCACGGCCCGTAAACGGTGAAGAAGCGCAATCCGGTGGTGGGGATGCGGAACAGATGACTATAGGTATGGGCCATCAGCTCGTTGGCCTTCTTGGACGCGGCGTAAAGCGAAAGCGGGTGGTCGACGTTGTCGTGTTCCGAGAACGGCAGCTTGGCGTTGCCGCCGTACACGGAACTGCTGGAGGCGTAGGAGAGGTGCGCCACCTTGTGCGCCCGGCAGGCTTCCAGGATGTTCAGGAAGCCCACGATATTGGCGTCGATGTAGGCGCGCGGGTTCTCCAGGCTATAGCGGACGCCGGCTTGGGCGGCCAGGTTCACCACCCGGTCGGGGCGATGCTTGTCGAAGACGGCGCGCACGGCGGCATTGTCTTCCAGCGAGGCTTTCTCGAAGGAGAACCCCGGCAGCTTGAGCAGGCGATCCAGGCGCGCCTTTTTGAGCGTGGGATCGTAGTAGTCGTTCAGGTTGTCCAGGCACACCACTTTGTGGCCGCGCGAGAGGCAGACATGGGCGAGATGGGATCCGATGAAGCCGGCGGCGCCGGTGATGAGCAAGGTTTCTTGGGTCATAGGTCTAAATCTTCCAAATCCCTGTTGATTTGTTCAACGCATTTTTGGGGATCCGGTAAAAGCCATGGAAAGACAATAAAACCATGGTTATATTACTATGGTCACAAGGGGTTTAATATGGAAATCAAAGCGGGTGAATTCAAGGCGAAATGCCTCGAGCTGATGGATTGGGTGGCGGAGGGCCGTGAGGAGATCATCATCACCAAACGGGGAAAGCCGGTGGCGAAGTTGGTGCCTGTTGACAGTACCCCGGTTCGCGATGCCTTCGGCTGGATGAAGGGGACTGGGATTGAGCTGGGCGATATCATTTCGCCGATCGATGTTGAGTGGGAAGCCAATGGCTGAAGATTCAGTGCTTCTGGATACCCATGTATGGTGGTGGTTCGCTATGCGAAGCGATAGGCTTGCGGAAACCGCAGCCTTGAACTTGATTCGCAAGGCCCTAGTGCACAACCAGGTATTGATTTCGGTAATGTCGGTTTGGGAAATCGCAATGTTGGAATCCAAGCATAGAATCCGGCTCTATCAAGGGTTGAACACCTGGGTCAAAGAGGCATTAGCCTCCCCAGGAGTGCGTCTTCAAGGACTTACGCCGTCGATTGCGATTGAAAGCACCCGTCTCCCAGGAGAGTTCCACGCAGATCCAATGGATCGGATTCTGGTGGCGACCGCTAGGGAATTGAATATCCCGATTCTGACCGCCGACGCTGCGATCATTGCCTACGCGAATAGTAACCATGTGAAAGCGGTCGAAGTATGAGCTCCGCTTTGCCCAAAAACGCGAGGAGGAACGACGAGCCGGTAGGCTAAATCGCGAGGAAGCGTGGAGTTGCCTTAGCAACTCCATAGCGACGAGCCTATAACCGCCAGAGAACGATTCCGGGCGGCGTCTTCTCGCGAGGCAACAGGTTCTTGATATCCGTCACCACGCCCTT
>JBDSIO010000251.1:0-3206 GCA_039917895.1 Fibrobacteria bacterium
GCTCCCGCATGCGTGGAACCCCATCGATCGTGACCTCGCCGATCCCGCCCGCCAGCAAAGCCGTCAGGATGCGCGTCGCCGTCCCGGAATTCCCCAGGAACAACGCCACCGGCTTATCCGATCCGAAAGGCCCGCCCAGCCCATGGATTTCCAGGCCGCCGTCATGCATCCGCATCGGCAGGCCCAGTTGCTTCAGGGCGTCCCGCATCAACTCCACGTCCTCGCCATCCGGCAGATTCTTCAGCCGGGTCGTCCCCGAAGCCAGCGCGGCCAAAGGCAAAACCCGGTTGCTGATGCTTTTCGATCCAGGCGGCTGCACCACACCCCGAGCCAATCCCATGGGCGGCAAAATCAATGAATCCATCAGGAAAAACTACAAATTTCCCAAGCTCCTGCCGGAAACCCGGCTGCGCCCGCTAGGACCACCGAAGCCTTTCCAGCCTCCATCCACGCTACTCCCGCTCCCATTGCGCGACTTCCCGGCCTGGATCAATCGCCTCACGTCCGGCACTCGCAGACCCAAGCGCGGCGCGCATTTTCCAACGCCGCGCATCGACCAATACTCCCACGACACCACCCGCCAGGCGTCGACTGCGCCCAGACGCCCGTCCCTCGCGTATAGGTGGGCGGTGGGCGGTGGGGATGTCTTGGACCATGCCGGGGTCATTTTTCCGCTCCGCCATGGGGACGCATCGACCGGGCGGGAAGCGCGCGCGTTCCGGGGGCGAATTGGCGGGGTGTAAAAATGACGGGACAGAGCCCGGCGCCGCGCTCTTCGGCAGGATCGGTAGCCGTGTCGAGAGTGGCGCGGTTCCGGGCATCGGCCGCATTGGAAGGAAAATGTTCCGGGGAAAAGACCCACAGATGTCGCAGGGCTCAGACCAGCCGAAGCCGTCTGAGTCTCGGGGACGCGCGCTAGTCCGCCAGTTTAACCGCCGTCCCCACGGCGGAGCACAGAAAAACAATCGCGTCCAAGTTGGAGAACGCCAACGTACAACCCACCACCGCGTCGGCTCCCATCAACCGGGCTTTATCGCCCAGTTCCTGGAACGCCTGGGTCTTCACCTTCTGCAATTGATCTTCCGCCGCCTTCAAACGGTGCATCTCCCCATGAGGGGCGGGATTCCGGAACAGCAAATCCTTCGGGATGATGATCTCGACGGAAACCACGCCCAGGAACTGCCGGATGGGAAACCAATCCGCTTGCTGCGTGGTGGTGAGAAAGAATTCCGGCTTGCGTTGGCTCATGGCGTCGTTGAAGTCCTTCACGGAAAGGATTTGCGACTGGCGGGCGGGCGCCGGGTGGGCCATGGGCACGGGAGAGAAGTCGGGCATGGGGGCTGGGGCGGGCGGTTTTGGCGAAAAGGTATGGGTGACAGGCGCCGGCGTCATGGAGGAAAAAACGTTAGTTGCCGGATGCGGTGCCGCGAGCGGCGCCGTCGGCGCAGCGGGAACCGGGAACTGTGGCGCAGGACCCGCGGCAAACGGAGCGGAGGCCGGGGCCGGAAAGGATTCACGGCTCAGGAAGGCGCTGCCGAAATCACCGTCCGTGTACGTGCTGCCCGTCGGGTTTCCCGGTGAATTATGGCGGGGACCGTTAAGTCCGGCGGGAGGGGCCAAATCCACCGCCTTAAACGGCTTGATGCCGGGAGCCGCCTGGGGCGCCTGCTGATACGGGGTCTGGAACGGATTGCCGTTGTCCCCTGAAAATGGATTGTCCATGACCCGCCCTTTTGCTTGGTCCTATTCTAAGGGTAGGATCGGGGGGAAAGTTAAGGATTATTTGACGGGAGCCGGTGACGATCCGTCCCCACACGCGTTGCTAAGGGATTCCCGGATGTCGAACGAAGGGGAATTCGGTCAGATGTAGTCGCGATTGACCAAAGAGCCGCGGTTAAGCATCAATCGGCGATATGGAAGACTGTTGATCAAACCGAAATCGTGGGTCGCCATCAGCACGGCGGTGCCCGAGGCATTGATGTTTTGGAAGATTTTGACGATTTCGGCGGAAGTTTGCGGATCCAGGTTACCCGTAGGTTCATCGGCCAGGATGACATATGGCTCGTTCGCCATGGCCCGGGCGATGGACACGCGCTGTTGCTCGCCTCCCGATAACTGGTGAGGCAGATTCTTGGCCTTATGGGAAATGCCGGTCATGGTGAGCACTTCATAGGTCCGTTGCTTGATGCGTTTGCTGGAATAGCCCGCCACGCGCAACGCGAAGGCCACGTTCTCGAAGACGTTGCGGTCAGGCAGCAGTTTGAAGTCCTGGAAAACGATGCCGAGGCGGCGGCGTAGCAATTGGATTTTGGACATGGACGTCTCCGCGGAACGGTAGGCCAGATCCTTGTTGAAGGAGATGAGCACTTCGCCGATGTCCGGCTTCTCGTCCATGTAGATGAGCTTGAGCACCGTGGTCTTGCCGGCGCCGCTGGGGCCGGTGAGGAAAGCGAATTCGCCGCGATCCAGGCGGAAGTGCACGTCCTTGAGGGCCGTCCAATCCTTCTCGTATTTTTTGGACACGTGGATGAAGGAGATCATTTCGCCGCCGCGGGTTTCCTCAATACGAAATGCACGCGCTCCGAGGCTTCGCTGCCCGGGCGGAAGGTGAATCCCTCATAAACCCCCTCGACCTTGAAGCCCGCCTTCCTGGCGATGGCCTTGACCTTGTCGACCTTGTAGATGCGCTGTTGATGGCTTTCCTTGACCTTGCGCCAATTGCCTTCGGGCCCTTCCACGAAGAAGATGAAATCGTTTCCCTGGACGCGCGCCTCGCGATCGAAACGGCTTTCCCGGAAATAGGTGCAACCCTCCAGCTCGCCGTAATCAACGGCCTGATGGAAGTGCTTGCGTGAATTCGTCTCCGTGGTCGCGTCGAAGATGAACAGGCCTCCCGGCGCCAGCACCCGCAGGGTCTCGCGCAGGCAACGCGCCACGTCCTCTTCTTCCATCAGGTAGTTGATGGCGTCGTAGACCATCAGGCAGAGCTGAAACGGCCCCTTGAACGGCAGGGATAGGGCATTGGCAGCCACGCGGCAATCCGGCGTGAGCGCGGGAGCCCGGGACAGCATGAAGGGGGAGAGGTCGGAATAGAGGACCTTGCTGACGGCGGGATAGACGTCCCGGCGGGCGAAAGGGCAGGTGCCGGCGCCCAATTCCAGGATGGTTTCGGGAATGACTCCGTGCTTTTTCCACAGCCGCGCCAG
>JBDSIO010000252.1:0-4863 GCA_039917895.1 Fibrobacteria bacterium
CCGGGACCATTACGGGTTGGAACCGGCGCTCCAGGGCCGCATCCTTCTCTATGTGGGACTTGTACTCGCTCAAAGTGGTGGCGCCGATGCAATGCAGTTCGCCGCGGGCCAGCTTGGGCTTGAGCAGATTGCCCACGTCCATGGAACCTTCGGCCTTGCCCGCGCCCACGATGGTATGCAGCTCGTCGATGAAGAGCAGGTATTGGTCGTCCTTTTCAAGCTCCTTCAGCACGGCCTTGAGCCGCTCTTCGAACTCACCGCGGTATTTGGCGCCGGCGATCAGGCTGCCCAGATCCAGGCTGTAGATTTTCTTGCCCTTCAGCGACTCGGGGACGTCGCCCTTGACGATACGTTGGGCCAGACCTTCGACGATGGCGGTCTTGCCGACGCCAGGCTCGCCCACCAGCACGGGGTTGTTCTTGGTCTTGCGGGAAAGGATGCGGACCACGCGACGGATCTCCTCCTCGCGGCCGATCACCGGATCAAGCTTACCTTCCCGCGCTTGCAAGACCAGCTCCTGTCCGTATTTCGCCAGCACGTTGTATTCGTTCTCGGCGTTTTCGGAATGGGCGCCTGGCCCCTGACCAGCGGCGCCGGCGCCATTGCGGTTTTTCATGATGGCATCCTTCAGTTTTTTGAAATCGAGTTTGTGCTTGGCCAATACGGTCTTGAGATCGAACATCTCCGCCTTTTCCAAGGCGATAAGCAGATGCTCTACGGTAACCACGGTGTCACCCCAGTCGAGGCTTACGCCCTTGGCCGCCCGCAGCACCCGGTGCACGTCCGGCGAAACGGCGTCGCCGCCATTTCCGCCAGCGCCGCCTTCACCGTTTTGAGCCTTGGGTAGTTTGGCGACCGCGGTCTCCAGATCCTCGGAAAAGGCGATGGCATTGATCCCGGCCGCGTCCAGGGACGGCTCGAGGAAATCGTAGGCGGCGCGCATCAGGCCGGCGGCGAGATGCAGCGAGGTTAGCTCAAGGTGACGCTCGGCCTGTTTGATTTCCTGGGCCTTCTGCAGGCATGCCTGGGAAAGCTGGGTGAGGTTTTCCATACATTACCCCCGAAGCAAAGGTGGTGCCCGACTCCGGAAGGCCGTCCAGGTACCCGTCCATTGCGCGATTTGCCCGGAAATCGGGCGCAATGGAGAAAGTATGTTTCACGATGGGCCGGTGTCGGACGATCCTGTGCCAGTTTGCAACGAAGATTTGACGGCGGCTTTTGTCAACCCGGCGCGGCTTTGCCGAAATGGCATGCAAGGTTCAACGACCACGGCCTCGGGCCGGCTCTTGCCAAGGGGGCTGGCTCTTGCCAAGGGGGCCGGCTATTGCCAAGGGGCCCGGCCAAGCCACCCACAAACCTCGAACCCACATCGTTCTAAAGGTTCCGCCTCAACCAACCGAAATAGCATCGAGGCCTGCTCCGTCACGGGGGGTCAGGGGGGAGAATTTGCCGGTCCGCGCGACTGAAGCGGCAAGCCTTGCCTGTACGCGCCCTCCCTGTTACTCCGAAGTCAGGAAAAACGCCGAAACTTCCTTGAAAACCGAGGCCGATGCCCAGCGGGAAAACCGGTATGGCGCTTGCTTTCCATTGCGGCATGGATATCCGTAACTTCCTTTTCGGCAGCGACACCCGGCAAATCGTCTACAAGAGCCTGGACGCCAGCGTATTGCGCAGCAAGGCCATCGCCCAGAATCTGGCAAACATCCAGACGCCGGGCTATCAAAGGAAAGAGGTCAATTTCGAAGACCAGTTGGCCAACGCCATCAAGTCCAAGCTCAACGCCGACCAGACCCAGGATGCCCACATGCCCGCGGGCAAAGGCATAGACCTCTCCAAGCTCAACCCCTTCGTCTTCGAGCCGCAAGATCAGACCTTGCCTGGGGAAATCAACAATGTCGACGTGGATTTGGAAGCATCGAAGATGGCGGAGAACCAGATCTACTACGAGTTTTTGACCAAGTTCGTCGGGTTCGACAAATACAATTCGGCCATTTCCGGACGTGGCGGGGCGTAAAAGGGACGAAGGCCCTCACCGCTGCGCCCGCAAGTCCCTCCGCGTAGCGGATGAGCCTATTTCCTTTTAGGGGACTTGGCCAAGGCGGAGCGCGTCTGCGCCTCCACCAGAAAATTCAGGTCCTTCTCGGCATGGTCGAAAAGGCCTTCGATGTCCAGCTTGGGCAGATCCGCGCCCTTGGACAGCTCCAACGACCAAGAGCCTTTGAAGCCGCTTTCCCGCGCCCCGGCGATAACCTTCAGGTTGTCCTCCGCGTCCTCTTCCAGCAAGATCCATTTGCCTTCCCGCTTCGCCTGCACGCCCAGGTTGGCCACGAAATCACCCGACGACTTCAACACCCCGGCCAGTTCGCCGGACAGGTACAGGAAGGGATGCAGTACCGCCTTGAAGCGGCCTCCCGTCAAGGCCAAGCGCGCGGCGTTAAAGGTTTCCGCATCGACGCTGTCTCCGCCGTGCCCGGGGTCGAAAAGCATGCCGATTTCCCGAGGCACGTCGCGGCACCATTCCTTCGCGAACTCCAGGGAATCCAATCCCCCGCCCTTCGCCTCTCCAAAACCGAACTTGAACGAGTCCGGACGGAAATAGTCGCAGGCCTCGATGATGCTTTCGCGGTAGCGCTGGCTTTTGTCCGAAGCATCCACGGGCAAGGTCGCGGAAATCAGTGAGATGGGTAGATCGGATTCAGCCGATCGCTCCTTGATTAATTCCCATTCATCCCGCGAGGAGAAGTGGAGGTGGTTCATCCAGATTTCCAGCCCGGCGTACCCGGCCTCCCCGGCCTCTTCCATCCAGTCGGAAACCAGCAGGCTGGGGCCTTTGCCGTTCCATCGGTTCTTTTCCAGGAGGAAGGTCGAGAGATATACGGCGGAACCGGTGATGGCCATGGGCTGGGGTGTCCTTTTTGGCATAAATATTGATAAAAAGGCAGCTTCCGGCCAACATTTAGGTTGGAGTAAAAGACGAACCAGAAGCCGATCGATAAGGATATTTCAATTCCTCTTTCTCATGTTCGAATTTTTTGGGCGCTTTGATTGCGTTGATGTCCAGGGGCAAACTTATAATCGAGACTTTGCCCTCACCATAATCCTGGCAGGGGGTCGATGAGAAAGCGATCCCGATTTGGTGAGCGGGAACTGAAATTTCAATGGCAGTGATTTACCCACCCACTAATCACGCCTTCGTTGAATTGTAAGTGCGACTAATTCATACTTCTTCAGTATGTATAGTGGGGATAATGCCAAATCAAACCTACAATGTCACAATTAAAACTGCATAAAATGCCGATTTTATGGCAATTCTCTAGGGAAAGGCCACAACCCTTTACCTTACCAAAATAATATGTTAGTTATATCTCGTCCCAAGGCCAAAATGGCCATCTCCGTCCGAAACGGCGGGAATCCGGAAAGACATCATGGCACACGATCATCTGGACCAGCTCGAAAACCAAAGCGTATACATCCTGCGGGAAGCGTACGCCAACTTCAAGAACCTCGCCATGCTCTGGTCCATCGGCAAGGACAGCACCGTTTTGCTTTGGCTGGCGCGCAAGGCCTTCTTCGGCCATGTGCCGATCACGCTGGTGCACATCGATACCTCGTACAAGATCCCGGCGATGATCCAATACCGCGATCAATTGGCGATGGACTGGCACTTGACCATGGTTTACGGCCAGAATAAAGACGTACTGGACCGGGGCGAGACGTTTCCCAACGGCAAGATCACGCGGCTGCAATGCTGCAAGGCGCTCAAGACCGACGCATTGCGCAACACGCTTTCCGGCGAGTGGCCGCGCTTCCGCCTCAACCTGCAAACCGGCAAATACGAAGTGGACCAGAACAAGGATCCCTACACCGGCGTGATCGTGGGCGCCCGAGCCGACGAAGAAGGTTCGCGCTCCAAGGAGCGCTACTTCTCGCCGCGCGACAAGAACAACGAATGGGACGTAGGTGATCAGCCGCCGGAACTGTGGAACCAGTTCAAGACCGACTTCGCCCCCGGCACGCATCTGCGCATCCATCCCCTGTTGGATTGGACGGAGCTGAACATCTGGGAGTACATCGAGCGCGAAAACATCCCCATCACGGATTTGTATTTCGACAAGGGCACGGGCAAGCGGTATCGCTCCCTCGGCTGCTACCCCTGCACCACGCCGGTGGAATCGACGTCGAAGAATGTGGCCGAGATCGTAGCGGAATTGAAGACCGGCAAGTTCGTGAATATCGCCGAACGCTCCGGCCGTGCCCAGGACAAAGAAGACGGCGGCGGCCTCGAGACCCTGCGCCGCGACGGATATATGTGAATGAGAGAGTTCAAAGTGCAAATTTCAAAGTGCAAAGTGCAAATTGAAAGCCTAAGACGAGGATCTCGTAACGGCTTGCTTTCAATTTCCACGCCCCATGCCCGGGTTGGGAGATGCGCTTTCTCTTCCAATTTGCAATTTGCAATTTGCACTTTGATATTTGCTATTCCCCTTAAGGACCACCGCTAATGGAAAAGCCCCGCATAGCAACCCCCTTCGTCCCCATTGGCGTGCCCGGCACCAAGGTCGAAGGCCGCATCCGCATGAACATCGTCATCGTCGGCCATGTCGACCACGGCAAGAGCACGGTGGTGGGCCGCCTGTTGGCCGATACCGGTTCGCTCCCCGACGGCAAACTGGAATCCGTGCGCGCTTTCTGCGAGCGCAACTCGCGTCCTTTCGAATACGCCTTCCTGCTCGACGCGCTCAAGGACGAACAGGCGCAGGGCATCACCATCGATGCGGCTCGCATCTTCTTCAACTCGCAGTTTCGTCAGTACGTCATTCTCGACGCACCCGGCCACATCGAGTTCCTGAAAAACATGATTAC
>JBDSIO010000253.1:0-3023 GCA_039917895.1 Fibrobacteria bacterium
CGGTGGAAGCCCTGGATGCCTCCGACATCCTGTTCATGCCCGAGATCTACTACGCCGGCGGCACGGCGGATAAATCCATCTCCTCGGCCGATCTCACCCGCGAGGCCGATGCCCTGATGGCGGTCAAGACAGGAAAAGCGTGCTCCGGTTTCGGCCGCTTCTTCCCGACCAAGGACGAGGTCATAGCCGCCATCGCCAAGGAAGCCCGGCCGGGCGATTGGGTCGTAACCTTGGGCGCCCGCGACCCGTCCCTGGGGGACTTCGCCCAGAAGCTGTTCCAGGCTTTACTGACCCGCACGACCTAACCCGCACGATGGCTTAAGACGGATTTCCCAAGATTTGTGGGCCTGGGACCGGGAGTAGGCCATGTGACAAATCGAGGTCCCCCGATTGACCAACAACAAACCACGGGAAACCTATTGATAGAAACCCGGAGATCCGCTTATGTCCCGCCATTCCCTTTTCGCAGCCGCAACCCTCTTCTTCATCTTTACTCACCGCATCGAAGCCTCGACCCCGCTTGAAGCGTTCCAACCGACGTCCCTGTCCATGGTGAACTCTCGGCCGGACACCGCCGGCAACCCGGAGTTTCGGAACGCAAACCTTCGGTATCCCGGCAAATCATTATTGAACGCCTACGGATGGATGCTGCTGAGTACCGTTATCCCTTTGGCCGCAGCTACCGCAATTCCTGTGGACGGGACGTCCGGAGACGCCGCCGCGGTCACGAAAAGTCTGCTTTTTTTAGGCGGCTTTACGATCGGCCCTTCCGCAGGGCAAATCTACGCAGGTTCATACGGCCGGGGCGCTTTTGCCTTCGCCGTCCGTACGGCCGGTTTCGCGATGCTCTTCCATGGGTTGGGCAGGAGCCCACAATTTTGCGACGGCTGCGACGATTCCAGTGAATTCAGCGCCGGAGCTTGGATGGTGAGTGGTTTCCTGGTGTATGTAGGAGGCGTCGTCTACAGCATGTATGATCAGGAAAAAGCCGTCGAGCGGTACAACGAAAAACTGCGCGGTGACGGCGCTTTCGGTTGGATCCCGACCCTGGAACCGGGAAGGGACGGTTCCCTGCGCACGGGCGCGACCGCCTGGATGCGGTTTTAAGCGCGAATCAAGGGAGACCGGTTGGACCTCATCCCACGGGTTTGGCCCGGCTGCGTGTATCCGCCCGGAAAAAGGCCTCTCCGGATTGACAGAAACCCTATTATTTGCGACCTTTCAGGCCCGGTTTTATTTACCCGGCGACAGCCCCGGCCTTGGATAATCCATTGGTTTGGGGCGGGATAGCCGGAGAAGAGGAAGCAGATGCCTTGCGGTAAAAAGCGTAAGCGGAAGAAGATGGCGACCCACAAGCGCAAGAAGCGCCGTCGTCTGAACCGTCATAAAAAGAAGCTGGTGTAATCGATGCGGGCGTGAGGCCCGTTTCCGACCAGGGCCGCGTCCGCGCGGCATCAGGCCCTCCGGTTTCAAATTCAAAGGTTTTCAGCAAAGGGCTTCCAGGCCCTTTTCTCGTTTTATTCCCCCCAATAACCGGACAAATCCGGTATGAGAAGGGATGCGGCAGAACTTCGATGAATCCTCAATGATACCCCGATGATCCAGAAATCCGTCGTCAAGACCGTCACGTTCTTCAATCCAGACAACGGCTATTCGGTCCTGCGCCTTACCGATCCCGACGGGAAGAAACAATTTACCGCCATAGGCATTTTCCCGAAGCTGACTCCCGGCGAGACGCTGGAGATCGAAGGGGAGTGGACCCAGCATGCTTCGTTCGGCGAGCAGTTCAAAGCCACGGGCCACAGACTCTTGGCCCCTGACAGCCAGGAGGCGATGGAACGCTACCTCGGCGGCGGAGCGCTCAAAGGCGTCGGTCCCGGCATGGCGCGCAAACTTGTGGCGACCTTCGGCCTTGAGACCTTCGACGTGCTCGATAACCATCCGGAACGGCTTTCGGAAATCCCGCGGATGACCGGAAAAGCCAAGGCGGCTTTGATGAAGGGCTGGAGCGCCAACCAATCCATGCGCCAAGTGCTCTACTTTCTGCAGGCCTACAATCTCACCGCCAATCTCAGCGAACGCATCTATAAGGAATACGGCGCGCAATCCGTCGAAGTCCTCCGGGCCAATCCCTATCGGCTCGCCCATGAGATGTACGGCGTAGGCTTCCTCAAAGCGGACGAGGTCGCCCGCAAGCTCGGCTTCGGAGCCGATGCCTACGAACGTATCGAGGCCGGGATCGAGTACGCCCTCGCCAAATCCGCGGATGAAGGCCATGTGTTCCTGCAACGGCCGGAGCTGATGGAAAGGGCGCGGACTCTGTTGCAATGCGCACCGGAAAAGATCATCTTCACCCTGGACGCGCTTACCGCCGACGATGGCAGCCGGGTGAGGTACGATGGAGAGGACCGATTCTACCTCCCTTACCTTTTCCACAGCGAGCGCGGCATCGCCCGGCGCGCTGCCCTGCTCACCGCGGCTCCCAAGGCCATTCCCCGCGCCATCATCGAAACCGCCATCACGGGCGCGGAAGCGGCGCTGGCCGCGGACCGTGCGTCCGGCTTCGAGTACAGCGAGCAGCAGCGCGTGGGCATCCGCAACGCCGCGTCCCGCGGCATCTTCCTGCTGACCGGCGGACCCGGCACGGGCAAAACCACCATGGTGCTGGGCATCCTGGAAGTGTTCAAGCGCGCCGGGCTCAAGGTGCGCCTGGCCGCCCCCACCGGACGCGCCGCCAAGCGGCTCACCGAGGTCACGGGCAACCACGCCTCCACCATCCATCGGATGCTGAAATGGGATCCCGCTCTGAAGGCCTTCAGCCACGACGAGGTCTCCACTCTGCCGACCGACGTGCTGGTGGTGGACGAGCTTTCCATGATCGATACCGTGCTCATGTTCGGCCTTATCAAGGCGGTCAAGCCGGGCACGCGCCTGATCCTGATCGGCGACCCCGATCAATTGCCTTCGGTGGGCGCGGGCAAAGTGCTGGCCGAATTCATCCGTTCCGGGGCGGTGCCCCATCT
>JBDSIO010000254.1:0-4554 GCA_039917895.1 Fibrobacteria bacterium
CGCATCACTTCACTCGCGACAATGCCATTTTTCAAGGAGTCCAGCTTCAATAACCCCAAGGATGTCGGGTTTAGTAGCTGTATTACCATTGTTTCATTGAAAGGAGATCTGCCAAGTACGCGAAATAAATTCAAAACTCCAACTGACTCAGGCAAAACATTCCTTAAGCCATATTTAAATATTGGATACGGTGGGTTTCGAAGCGCAGAGGCCACCCCATAACCCGATCCGGTAGTATCGTCAAAGTAAAACAAATCGCCATTGTTGGTGTTAACAAAACTGGAAGTGTCCGTGTTGGAAAGGTCCATTATCTGGTTTTTACCAACTATGTATTTGCGTTCGCTGCTCAGAAACCCCCGGAATGGCGTGGAAAGGACATTTGATTTCTTTTCAATGTCATAAATCGATGTGATTGTATTTCCATTCAAAGAAGTGATATATAACAATAGTGGATAATTAAAATCAACATCCTTGAAATATGAAATGGAAGAAGGTAGTCCAGACAGGTTTTCGTTAAGCGGCGCGAAAAAAAACAAGCTATCGGTCTCGAAATTGTAGTAATAAAGCTTTTGATTTATCCCGTATGTCCGGCCACTCGCGTAAGTATTGTTATTCGGCGATTCTTCGCTGTACTCCAATCGAACGGCCCCAGCGGTGACGCTGTCGATCATGAAGACGCCCGACCATTTTATTACATGAGTCTTTGTATAGCTAGTGCAGCCATCAAGCAAAGTCGCTATTATGGCGGCGCTTAAAAGGATAAGCCTTTTTAAGATCTGTCTCGGTTCCGTCATGGGTGCCTCACAACAATCGAAAACTCTTTTTTGCCCGCTTTTTCTCTTTCTTTATATTTGAATAGGTGATCGTGAAAAATCCACCCGGTAGCGAAGAACGAATTTCCTTGGGAATCCACCCACCCGCGAACGCCTCATAGGCAAAGCCAGTTTCCAGGGGTGGGCCGCCTTCCGCTTCCATCGATGCCTTCACCATAAGGTTTTTTACCGTATCAATTTCAAGAATGGACTTGCCTTCCTTATCCATCCACGACACTTGCACGCAATTCGGAAGCGCGGAAACAGCAATCGTCATCGCGTTGGTATCGGGTTTTTGCGAACCCGATACCTTGGGAGTCGGAAAGGCAGGCACTCCGGGTGTCATTCCCATTGGACCTGCATCACCGATGGAACGTGTAATGGACCCATTTGCCGATCGGATCCATGTCGTATCACCGCATGTGCTTTGCAAGGAGTTAGCGCGGTTCATTTGCATTTGCATGCAGTCGGGTGGCTGTTGGAAAAGCGTACCGCTGTCTTTAATGGCTTGGTTTCCCACGAAAACCTTGGTGGCCACGGATGCCGAATATGGCACTGATATCGAGAGCCTATTGGCCTCCATCTTTTTCAGAATATCGGTTTTTGACGGAAGCGCGAAAATGGAATGGGTAAGACTCAATGTGGCAATTAGTTGAAACCAAGGGCCAGCAAAGAAATTATTGCGAGATGATATCATAGTTAACCGGCATGCTTTCATATTCAGGATTTGACGATCACAAACTCGCCTTTGTAACTGATGTAGTTAAAGCGCAGAAAAAATTCACCAAACATTGTAAGCTCTCGCGCTCTGGCAGCGTAAAGATCCCACGCTATTTCCCCTGCTGATTCCGCTCTCATTTACTTGGTACCGATTTCACCCCACGCAAAAGGCCCCTTCCTGGTTGGGAAGAGGCCGGATATGAAAGGACATTCAGTGTAGCGTCTCAAGCCTGGTCGCACACCTCCCTGGTCAACTCATCGGTGATCAGTTTCTCCTGCCGGATGACCGCCAAGTCCATGCAGTTTCCAGCCAGGTTCATGATCACGCGGCGGTTTCCCTTCGAGTCCAACTCGATGAGCTTGATCGCGTCCTTGGTGAACAGGTCGGGGCTGGCTTTCGCCGCTTTCAGCCGGAACCGGATGAACTCGCCCACCTCCTCGTCTTGAAGCGGCCGCAGGCTCAAGCGCGCGGCGATGCGGGTACGGATGGCCGCGTGGATGTCCAGCGCCAGGGTTTTTTCCAGCACCGGATGACCGCACAGAACCAGCGAAGCCGATGCGGTCCTTTGCGCCGCGTCATGGGTCAGGCTAAAGAGCTCCAACAGCGCCTCTCCGGGCATGGCGTGCGCCTCATCCAGGACGATGACCGTGTAGGGGCCATCCTCCTTGCGTGAAAAGGCCTTGGCCAGCCTGCCCAGGAGTGAACCTCTTCCCGCCGTGTCGATGGCGAGCTTGTCGCAGATTTCCCGAAGCAGGGTATTCGGCTTCAGTCCGCTAAAGGGGACGTAAGCAAAGCGGTACGACTTCTGCTCCAGTCCACCGAGCAGGGTTTTGATGAGCATGGATTTTCCGCTGCCGGGTTCGCCGGTTACCGATACACTCTTGCCTTGGGAGAGAAGCATCTGCATGCGTTCCAGCAGAAGGGTTTCGCCCTTGGTGGCAAAGGGTTCGGCTATTGGGAACGTATCGGTGAAGGGGCTGTAGCGGATGCCGAAGTGGGAGCATACCGTCTGCGGCGCGGTCGTGGGGGTTGCATTCAGGGTTGTCATGACTTATCTCTCCTTACCCCGGATGGGGTTGTGTTCGTAGCGTCTGGCGTTCTTGATCAGGTCAACTTGCTTTGCCGGAAGCTTTTCCGGCCCGATATGGATGACAGATAGATCCCACGGCAGGTAATGGACTTCGACCACGCTTCCGGGCAACGCACCCTTGACGTCGAAGACCTTGCCGTGCAGGTGAAGCGTTCCGTTGCGATGGATCTTCCGTCGCTCCAGCATCCCGAAGAACATATCGAGCTGGGCCACATCCGGAAGCATGCGGGTGACTCTGGGACTGGCAAGGCGCTTGTTCATTGGCGAGCAGTCGATCCCGTCATGGAGGCGATGGTGGTAGGCATGAAGCCATTCCGTGAACGCGCTCTGGAGGCTCTCCAGGGATTCGACCTTGAGGCCTTCGAGACACTGGTCGCGAACCGTTTTGAAGAACCGTTCCACCTTACCGCGACCTTGCGGCCTGTAGGCGGGCGTATGAGGCAGGTGCATGCAAAGCTTCGCCGCCACATGAGCCAGGTGCCGGGAGCGAAAGGCCGAACCATTGTCGGTATAGAACCGTTCTGGGATCCCGAACCGTCGGATGGCTATGGAAAGACCGTCGATGAGGGCTGCGATCCCTTCGCTCCATCCGAACGCGGCGAATACGACAAAGCGAGTGGCGTCGTCGAGGATGGCGAGCAGGTAGGTCTTCTTCATCTGCCTGCCGATGCGGATCTTGGGGCCATGCAGGAAGTCGGCTATCCACATGTCGCCGAACGCGTTGTACGCGAAGGCATGGGCCTCTTGAAGCGCGGATGCCCCGACTGGCTTGCGTTTTAGACTTTGTATTTCAGCTAGGCGGTAGAGCGCACTTCGCGACGGGCGGACCGCGTTCCAGGAGCCGTCTCCGATCATGATATCCAAGAGCCGCTCCGTAGTCGCATGCGGATACGTGCTCCGTAGCGAGGTGAATTTATCGGCGATGGACTTGGACACTTGACTTGTGCCTTTGTCCCGGCGCGGCCTGTCTTCCAGGTTACCGATCCCGCCTTTCTTGAAGCGGTAGATCCAATGGCGCAAAGTATCTGCGTTCAACTGGATGGGTCCGTGTTTGGGATGGTTCCAAGTGCGTTCCGCGGCCTCTTTCAGCCGCTCGGCCATGGTGCGTCCGGTACTGCATCGATGGAGCAGCTCACTGATAAGCCCGTAACGCCAGAGAGCAGCGGTGTAGGCGGGATTCGGGTGGGTTTCCAACAGGTCCTCCTTGGTTGCACCCGATATTTGGGTGTGTGGCAAAGAAAACAAGGGAAACGGTCGCGTCACCCGGTGAGAATTGTGTGGGTGCGCCGGAGTGGAAATCGCATGGGGTAGAGTGTACGGGAAAAGGCGTGGGTGAATGCGGGCCAGGTGGGCCAGCGGCCGGCCAAGGCGAGGGCTGCCCCCGCCTCCGTGGGAACGGGACGAACCGGCACAGAGTCGAGCAGGCCTTGTTCGCGGGTCAGAGCCAGAACCATGGGGCCGGATTTGATCAGCCAGGTTCTAAGGTGAAGCACGCTGGATAGGGTCTCACATAAAATATGGGCAATCGCGTAGGCGCTGATGCCCTTGGCGAACATTTCAGCGATATCAAGGATGTCATGGAGCCACCACCGGCAGATGGGAGGAAGGTTCTTGGGCAAGATGGAGTGCGTCGCCTTGCAAGGAGGGCAGCGGTACCTTAGAATGCGGATGATATCAGAGAATCGGTGGGTCGCCTTACGGTCGTAATGGCCATGGCGATTGCATTTGGGGTGGTGGCAGAACGGGCAGGGGATTATCTTTGACCTCGGATGTGCAGGGGTTGTTTTTGAGCCTCGTAACCCAAAAATACCTAAACCACTGGCATCCAACTTTTCACCTCACCACCATTCCCACCCTATGTTCCCAGCCAGATCCCACATACCCGCTCCTGTCCATGGCTGCATCTGGGAGACCACCGTGGGATTTCCACA
>JBDSIO010000255.1:0-3494 GCA_039917895.1 Fibrobacteria bacterium
ATCGACGGCGCCAAGGCCATCAGCGCCATGCTCCCCCATGCGAACAGCGTGCTGGATCATCTGGAGGACGTCGGCCGCAACGTCGCGCACAGCGGCGTGAAAATCCCTTTCGTGGCCGTGCCCACCACTTCCGGCACGGGCGGGGAAATGACCAAGAACGCGGTCATCAGCATGGTGGGGCCGCAAGGCTATAAGAAATCGCTCCGTCATGAGAACCTGATTCCCGACGTGGTTATCGTGGATCCCGAGCTCATGGTCACCTGCCCGCCCCATATCACGGCGGCCTGCGGCATGGACGCGTTCACGCAACTACTCGAACCCTTCCTCTCCCCCATCGCCTCTCCCCTAACCGATGCCATCGCCTTCAGCGGTCTGGAACGGATCCGGGACAACCTGATTCCCGCCTGCACTGATCGCGGCGCGGACCTGAACGTGCGCGCGGGCATGGCCTATGCATCTATGCTTTCGGGCATCGCACTGGCCAATGCGGGCCTGGGCATCGTCCACGGATTGGCCTCGCCTATCGGCGGTTTCTTCCCCATTCCGCATGGGGTGGTGTGCGGCACCTTGGTGGCATCGGCCACGGAATCCAACATCGCGGCGCTGCGCAAGCGGGGAAACAATCCCTTGGCGTTGGCCAAGTTCGCCAAGGTGGGCGTCCTCTTCGGCGGCTCCGGGGAAAAGGGCGAAGCCTGGAATTGCGATCATCTGGTCGCGACCCTGCGGGCCTGGACCGAAACCCTCAAGCTCCCCCGCCTCGGCGCCTACGGCGTTACGGCCGGGGATATCCACCGCATCGCCGAAAAGACGAGCAACCGCCACAATCCGGTCCAGTTGGACCGCGACGAACTGGGCGAATTGCTGTCCCGGCGGTTGTAGGCATGCGCCCCGCTTCCCGCGGCCGCGCCAAGAAAGGCGCGCCGGTAAAACCCCATTTCGCCAAGCCCCGGCCCAAGAAGGCTCCCGATCGCCCGCCCGCCCCGCTCCGACTGCGGTACATCCTGTTCCACAAACCCTACGAAGTGCTCTGCCAGTTCACACCCGAAGGCGGGAAGGCCTGCCTGAAGGATTTCGTGGACATAGCTGGCGTGTATCCCTGCGGCCGCCTGGACTGGGACAGCGAAGGCTTGGTCCTTTTGACCAATGACGGTCCGCTGATCGAGCGCATGCTTTCGCCCCGCTACAAGCTGGCCAAGACCTATTGGGCCCAGGTCGAAGGCGTGCCGGACGAAGCCGCGTTGACCGCGCTGCGCAACGGCGTGGTCATCGAAGGCAAGCCCACCTTGCCCGCCAAGGCGGATCGCTACCCCAAAGGCGACTCCCTCCCCGAACGCAGCGTTCCCATCCGCTTCCGCAAAAACGTCCCCGCCACCTGGCTGCGGATGCTGATCGTCGAAGGCCGCAACCGGCAGATCCGGAAGATGACGGCGGCAGTGGGCCATCCCACCTTGCGACTGATCCGCCACGCCATCGGCCCCTTCACCCTGGACGGATTGGAATCCGGACGGTGGCGCGAACTGGACGAAGCCGAAGTGCGACGCAAATTGTCTACCTTTTCCGCCCGGCCCTAACTCTTCCCAGGAGTCCTTTCCATGCGGATATCCCTATCCACGCTGTCATTGCTGTGCGCCTTAGCCGCCCTTCGCTCCACGACCCCGGTTACCGCCGCCCCCGCGACACCGGTAGCGCCTCCTGCAGCAGAGGCTCCGGTCACGCATCCCGTCGTTCCGGGTCCGGCTGCCCCTGCAGCTCCAACGAAAGAGATCATCGACACCTCTGAGGCCGCCTTTCCCAATACTGCCAATACTGCCAATACTGCCAATCCTTCCACTCCGGCCAATCCCGCCGACGAATCCGCCGCGGACTCCGCAATCGCGGCCGCCGTCGCGGACGTGGATTCCGCCGCGTCGGCCGCGTTGACTTCCCAACCGGAACCGTTGCTGTTCCGCAATTCCTCTCTGGCCCACTTGGATCTCTCGGGCACCATGCAGCTCAAAGCCCTTTACCATGGCGTTACCGACGATCGCGACGCCGACAAGCGCCTGAGCCTGCAACTGCGCCGTTTCAAGCTGGAATTAGAAGGCGCCCTTGATGCCCATGCCGGTTTCCGCGGCGAGCTTCTGGTGGACGGCAACGGCCGCAACTTCGGCGTCGACAACGCCTATCTCTTCTACCGGGTCAACGACTTCGTCGGTTTCAAGGGCGGCAAGCAGAAGCGTCCGTTTTCGCAGGAAGCCTTGCAATCCTCCAAATCCCTCTACACCATCGAACGCGGCGAACTCTACCACGAATTCCTCGCCACCACCACCGGCTACGCCTCTTTCGATCTGGGCCTCGTCGCATACGGCGGATTCATGGATGATGGCGCGTCCCTGAGTTACGAACTGGGCGTATTCAACGGCAAGCAGAACGATGATTCCGCCGGCAACTACAACGGCCAGCAGAATGAGAACCTGGACAAGGGCTTCAAGGCCAAGGACGTGGTCTTCCGACTTTCCGCCAGCCCCTGGAAACCCCTGAAGCTGGAAGGCGCGGTCGCCACCAAGGCGGCAGAAGACGTAAGCGACCGCAATTCCTTCCGTTACGCCGTGAATACGGCCTATCAATTGGGCGCGGACTATGCCTATAAGCGCCTCCATTTGCTGGGCGAAGCCTCCTGGGGCGACAACCACAAAAAGCAGGATGCGAAGATCATCAGCGGCAGCACGCGCTTCTTCGCCTTCTACGCGACCGGCCTCTGGCGCGAGGACTATAAGCGCAACCGCGCAAGCGAAATGGTGCTGAAGCTGGAAGGCCTGGATCCGGATTTCGGCTGGAGCGAAGGCGATGGCGCGCCCAATGACGGAAAACTCAAGTACACTGCGGGCGTGAATTATTTCTTTTCCAGGAACGTGTCCGTGATGGCCAATTACGGAGTCTTGCAGCCGATCACCAAGGTCGAGGGCGCAGGGGATTTGTCGCAGGACCTTGATCTTCTCTGGCGGTTGGTGTTCTGAAGCTTGTCTTGGGCTGGCTCTCCGGCGGGCGCACCCGCGCGCGCGGGGTTGGGGCTCAGACAAGCCTGGTGGTAGCGGTGGGTTTGCCGCGCTTCCCCTCTGCGGGTTAGGGGGCATGGAGTTGGGATCGAACCCCCGTATTCGGCTATGAGCCATGCCCCCCCGATGCTTTGGGGCCCGTAACCCGCCGAGGGGACGCGCCCCGGCTTGATTCGCCCCAACCCCCCGCGCGCGGTCGCGCCCTCCGCACTGAAAGACCAAGACCGGATTCAGTCTATTCTCGTTCGGGTTAGTCGGTCCTCGGCCTTTCCGCCTACGTTGTGGGGTATCCGGTCTCGGGGATCGTTTGCGCAGGGGGTTCGGGGGAGAAGGGGTTGGGACGCAGAGGGTTTGGGTCGGCAGGGGGTTGCGCCTGGGATAGCGCGGTGGATCCTGGATCAAGCATCCCATTAAGGCTTCTCGCCTGCATTCATCAGGAACGGGAGACTGGGCCGCGAC